>WRMB01000032.1 GCA_009777345.1 Micrococcales bacterium
GGGCCCAGACGGGTGCGATGGCAAGGCGGAGCAGCGACGGCAGGCTGGATGCCTGTCTAGCAGCGACAACGCAGCCAGCGTGCCCGTCTGGTGGCGCGTAGTAGGTGGAAATCGGTGGATCAGGGCTCAGTGGGCGGCGTCCCGCCAGGACGGGCCGGTGCCCACCGACACGTCCAGCGGTACCTCCAGTGGGCCGTCGGGCAGGCTGTCCCCGGCGGCGCCCATCTGGGTGCGGACCAGTGCTTCGACCTCGCCCTTCTCGCCCGGTGCGACCTCCAGCACCAGCTCGTCGTGCACCTGGAGCAGCATCCGCGACCTAAGACCTCTGCGGGTCAGCTCGGCCTCCACCCCGAGCATGGACAGCTTGATCAGGTCGGCCGCGGTGCCCTGGATCGGGGCGTTGAGGGCCATGCGCTCGGCGGCCTCCCGACGGATCCGCTGGTCGCTGGTCAGGTCCGGCAGGTACCGCCGACGCCCCAGCAGGGTCTGGGTGAACCCGGTCTTGCGGGCCTGCGCGACCACGCCGACCAGGTACTGGCGCACCCCGCCGAACCGTTCGAAATAGTCCTCGCGCAGCGTGGACGCCTCGTGCACGTCGATGCCTAGCTGCTGGGACAGCCCGTAGGACGACAGCCCGTAGGCCAGGCCGTAGCTCATGGCCTTGATCTTCGACCGCTGGGCGGCGCTGACCTGGTCGGTCGGCACGCCGAACACGCGCGAACCGACGTAGCTGTGCAGGTCTTCCCCCGACCGGAAGGCCTCGATCAGGCCCGTGTCGCCGGACAGGTGCGCCATGATCCGCATCTCGATCTGCGAGTAGTCCGCGGTCAGCAGCGTCTCGTAGCCGTCGCCCACGACGAACGCCGCCCGGATCCGACGGCCCTCCTCGTTGCGCACCGGGATGTTCTGCAGGTTCGGGTCGGCCGACGACAGCCGCCCGGTCGCCGCGATGGTCTGCTGGAACGTGGTGTGGATGCGCCCGTCGGGCAGCACCGACCGGCGCAGGCCCTCGACGGTCTGGCGCATCTTGATCGCGTCGCGGTGTGCCAGCAGGTGCGCCAGGAAAGGGTGCTCCGTGCGGACGAACAGGTCGGCCAGGGCGGCGGCGTCCGTGGTCCAGCCGGTCTTGATCTTCTTGGTCTTGGGCATGCCCAGCTCGTCGAAGAGGACCTCCTGGAGCTGTTTCGGCGAACCCAGGTTCACCTCCCGGCCGATCACCTGGTACGCCTGGTCGGCGGCCTGACGCACCTGGACGTCGAACCCGGCCTCCAGATCGTGCAGGCACCCGTCGTCGACGGCGATACCGGCGGTCTCCATCCGGCCCAGCACCAGCTGCAGCGGCAGCTCGACCTCGCGCAGCAGCTGGCAAGCCTCGCGGTCGGCTAGGGCCGCGTCGAGCACGTCCACCAGGTCCACGACGGCCTGGGCGCGGGTCGCCGCCTGACGGCCCGCGCCCGAACCGTCCAGCCCGAGGTCCAGCATCCCCTGGTCGCCGTCGTCGACCGTCGCCAGCTCGCGGCGCAGCCAGGCCACGGACAGGTCGCCCAGGTCGTAGGCGCGCCGGTCGGGCTGGCACAGGTACGCCGCCAGCTCGGTGTCGAAGGTCACGGAAGCCAGGTCCAGGCCGCGCCCGGCCAGGGCGTGACGGGCCGTCTTGGCACCGTGCACCGCTTTCGCAGACGGGTCGGCCAGCCAGGCGGCCAGGGCCTGCTCGTCGTCCGGGCCCAGCGACGCCAGGTCGAGCACCACCGCCGACCCCGACCGGTCGGCCAGGGCGACCTCCCAGGCGTCACCGGCCGCCGGACGGCCCGTCCCGCGCACGTCCAGCCCCAGCAGGCTCGACCCGTGCTCGGCCAGCCAGGCGGCCAGACCGCCCGGGGCCAGGTCCACCAGGTCCAGCGCCACCGCGTCGGCGGGCGGCGGGGCGTCGTCGGGCATCATCTGGAACAGCCGGTCGCGCAGGGTGCGGAACTCCAGCGAGTCCATCACCTCGTGCAGTATCTGGCGGTCCCAGGGCTGGACCGCCAGCCCGGCCGGGGCCAGGGGCAGGTCCAGGTCGGTGACCAGGGCGTTCAGCTCACGGTTCAGCCGCACCTGGTCGACGTGCTCGCACAGCGCGGCGGCCACCTTGCCGCCGATCTGCCCGGACTGCGCCGCGGCCAGCACCGCCGCCAGGTCGCCGTGTGCGGTGATCCACTTCGCCGCGGTCTTCGGCCCGACGCCCGGCACCCCCGGCAGGTTGTCGCTGGACTCCCCGACCAGCGCCGCCAGGTCCGGGTAGCGCGCCGGAGGCACCCCGTACCGCTCGGTGACCTCGGCGGGCGTCATCCGGCGCAGCTCGGACACCCCGCGCACCGGGTACAGCACGGTGACCTGGTCGGTGACCAGCTGGAAGGTGTCCCGGTCGCCGGAGCAGACCAGCACCGTCATCCCCTCGGCGGCGGCGCGGGTGGCCAGGGTGGCCATGATGTCGTCCGCCTCGAAGTCCGGTTTGGTCAGCACCGGGATCGACATGGCGGCCAGCACCTGGCCGATCAGCTCGACCTGGCCGCGGAACGGCTCGGGGGTCTCGCTGCGGGTGGCTTTGTACTCCGGGTAGCGGTCGTTGCGGAACGTGGTGCGGCCCACGTCGAAGGCCACCGCGACGTGCGTGGGCTGCTCGTCGCGCAGCAGACCGGCCAGCATCGACACGAAGCCGTACACGGCGTTCGTCGGCACCCCGGACGAGGTGGCGAAGCTCTCCACCGGCAGGGCGTAGAACGCGCGGTAGGCCATCGAGTGGCCGTCGATCAGCAGCAGACGGTCGGACGACGGTGACGGACGAGATGACGACGAAGCACTCACGGTGCCAACCTATCCGTCATGGCTACCCCGACGCCCGGCACGACCAGATCCTCCGCAGCCGGACCGCTGGCCCAGCGCCTGGGCATCGCGGTGCACGAGCTGTCCGCGCAGCGGGCCACCGGCACCATGCCCGTGGTCGGCAACACCCAGCCCGCGGGACTGCTGCACGGCGGCGCCAGCGTGGTGCTGGCCGAGACCCTGGGGTCGATGGCCGCGGCCGTGCACGCCGGGCCGGGCCGCACCGCCGTCGGTATCGAGATCAGCGCCACCCACCACCGGGCAGTGCGCGACGGGTCCACCGGACACCCGGTTGACGGGTCCACCGGACACCCGGTCGACGGGCACCCGACCGACGAGCACGTCACCGGAACCGCCACCGCCCTGCACCTGGGGCAGACCGTGGCGTCCTACGAGATCACCGTCGAGGACTCCGCCGGACGACGGGTCTGCACCGCCCGGCTGACCTGCCTGGTGGTGGCCGCGGGCTCCTCGACGCCGTCGTCCTGAACGGCAGGCAGCTCGCCGGTGGCCAGGATCTGCCGCCGCAGCGCGACCAGCCGAGTGATAGCACCCGACACCGGCCGGACCGTCCGGGGCTGGTCCACGGCCAGCCTGCGGCGCAGCGCCGCGACCGTCACCACGCGGTAGCTCGCCGCCGCCTGGAACCCCGCGCGGGCCAAGAACCGCTGCACCCCGCGCGCACCGGGCAGCGGCGCCGCGACCACCTCGGTCGCCCCCGCCGCGTCGGCCACCGCGACCAGCGCGACCAGCAGGGCGTGCCCCACCCCCCGCCGCCGGGCCGCGGCCCGCACGTACAGCGCCTCCAGGTCGACAGCCACATGGTCGGCGAACAGCGTCGGACCGACCGTGCGCCCCAGCAGCAGGCCGTCCGTCTGGTCGCCGTGCTGGGCGACCAGCAAGAACGCCCCGGGCAGGCCGAGCGCCGTGGTCAGCTGGCCACGCAGCCGGGTCCCGTCGTCGGTGCACAGCGCCGACCCGGTGCCCGCCTCGGCCCGGGCCTCCAGGCACAGCCCGACCAGATCGGGCACGTCCGCACTGGTCGCTGCGCGGACCGCCGTACGGTGAGGCACGCCAGAACACCTCCTGGAGAACCAGACGACGCGGTCTGGACGCTGTGCCCCCGCAGTGTCGAGAAGACCCGACGGCACCTGCCAAGCGTGCCACGAGAACCCCGCCGCCGCGCCGAAACGCCGCCACCAGACCGGGTGAGGATCAGCCTGACCCCAGCCTGAGGTCAGGCTGGGGTCAGGTCTGGCCGCCGACCTGCTCGATCACCGCGTCGGCCACCTCGCGCATGGTCAGCCGTCGGTCCATCGACGTCTTCTGGATCCACCGGAACGACTCCGGCTCGCTCAGCCCCATCTTCGTCATCAGCAGGCCCTTGGCCCGGTCCACCCGCTTGCGGGTCTCGAACCGTTCCGCCAGGTCCGCGATCTCCGACGCCAGCGTGCTGATCTGCGCGTACCGGCTCAGCGCGATCTCCACCGCGGGCAGCAGGTCCGCCGGGCTGAACGGCTTGACGACGTATGCCATCGCCCCGGCGTCCCGCGCCCGCTCGACCAGGTCAGACTGGGAGAAGGCAGTGAGCAGCACCACCGGCGCGATACGGGCCGCACCGATCCGGTCTGCCGCAGTGATCCCGTCGAGCACGGGCATCTTCACGTCCAGCACGACGATGTCCGGCCGCAGCTCGGTCGCCAGCCGCACCGCCTCTTCGCCGTCCGCCGCCTCGCCGACCACGTCGAACCCCGCGTCCCGCAGAGTCTCGACGACATCCATCCGGATGAGCGCCTCGTCCTCGGCGACCACGGCACGGCGGGCCGGGGCCACGGGCCCGGCGGATTCAGGTACGTCATCGGTCACTGACACAGCCTAACGGGCCTCTGACGACCAGGAACCCCAGTTTCCACTACACTGTCGCCGCAGCACTGCCGCCCCGATAGCCCAACTGGCAGAGGCGTTCGGCTCAAACCCGATCCAGTGCGGGTTCGAATCCCGCTCGGGGCACGCGACCGGGACCGCCCTGCCCGGACAGAACCGCCCTGGTCGCGCGTCGTGCCTGCTAGGACGCGGCTTCGCACCCTACCTCGGGGCGCGCCCGCGGGACCCGTGCCGGTCGCTGGCACGTCCCCCTGGTGCGGCCGGTGCCAGCTCGTCCTCCGTCGGGCCACATCCACCCTGTGATATTTCTCACAGTTCGTCGCCGGACACTGGCGTTCCCTGGGCCGGTCGGCGGCGGACGCGACCGCGTCGAGGCACGCCGACAGCGTCACGGTACGGCAGCGAGAACGGCCATCGGCACCGGACAGCCGACGCAGCCTGGTCGGTACCGGCCGCACCGCCGACCGGGCGACACGGCACGGCACGGCGTGAGCGACGACGTCACCGACCGATCAGAGAGACGACGGGCGAGTGTGGAGGTGAGCGCGATGCGCCAGTGCAGTGCCGACTGCCCGTTGTCGGACACGCTCATCGCCGAGGTCGCCCGTCTCACCGGGGTCAACGAAGACGTCGTGCGGGTCGCGCACGGGCTGCCGGTGCACCACCACGAGGCCCGGCCCCTGCGGCGGGTCCTCATCGAGCTGCCGCACGGCGAGGACGCCGGGTACGAGCGGGCCGCGTTCCTCGACTCGGTGGCCCGGGGCGAGGCGCCGATCTCCGCCACGATGCTGCACAGCGCCGACGGGATGCTCGACGAGACCGACGCCGCCCGGATCCACGAGGTCTGGGGCGTGTTCGCCGAGACCACCGTCGTCTACGCCGATCTGGGCATCACCCCAGGCATGCAGAACAACGTCGACCTGGCGCGGCTCAGCGGCCGGGAGGTCGAGATCCGCGAGCTGGGCGTGCCGTGGACCCCCGAACCGCGCCGCCACACCCACCTGCGAGCATCAGCGCTGGGCCGCAGGCTGGGCTCGGCGCCGCGCGACTGAACCCCCTGATCCGCAGTCCCCCCGGCGCAGGACACTAGGAGCGTCGTGGTCGGGGACCGTCCTCGTCGCCGATCCGGTGCACCAGCACCGTGTTGGTCGAGCCGATCTGGCCGACCGGGGTGCCTGACACCACGACGACCAGGTCTCCGATCTCCGCGAGCCGGTTGGCCCGCAGCGTCAGGTCCACCAGACGCACCATGTCGTCGGTGCTGCCGACCTCCGGCACCATGTACGTCTGCGCCCCCCAGGACAGTGCCAGCATGTTCCGGGTGTGCTCCACCGGGGTGAACGCCAGCATCGGGATCTCCGGGCGCAACCGGGCCAGCCGCCGCGCCGAGTCGCCGGACTGCGTGAACGTGACCAGGTACTTCACATCCAGGTTGGCACCGATCTGCACTGCCGCCCGGGTGATCGCCCCGCCCCGCGTCGACGGGCTGGACGCCAGCGGCGCGATCCGGTCCAGGCCCGACGCCTCGGTGGTCTCGATGATCCGGGCCATGGTCCGCACCGCTTCGACCGGGTACTGCCCGATACTGGTCTCGCCGGACAGCATCACCGCGTCCGCGCCGTCCAGCACCGCGTTGGCGCAGTCCGACGCCTCCGCCCGGGTGGGACGCGGGGCGGTGATCATCGACTCCAGCACCTGCGTGGCGACGATCACCGGCTTGGCCTTCCGCCGGGCCAGCTCCACGGCCTCCTTCTGCACCAGCGGCACCCGGTCCAGGGCCAGCTCCACGCCCAGGTCGCCACGGGCCACCATGATCCCGTCAAAGGTCCGCACGATCTGGAGCAGGTTCTCCACCGCCTGCGGCTTCTCGATCTTCGCGATGACTGGGACGCTGCGGCCCTCGTCCTCCATCACCCGACGCACCTCGTCGTAGTCCGCCGCCGACCGGACGAAGGACAGCGCCACGACGTCCGCGCCGACGTTCAGCGCCCACCGCAGGTCACGCTCGTCCTTCTGGCTCAGCGCCGGGACCGACACAGCCGCTCCCGGCAGGTTCAGGCCCTTGTGGTTCGAGACCGTGCCTGGCACCTCTACCCGGGTCACCACCTCGGTGCCCTCCACGGCGGTGACCCGCAGCTGGACCTTGCCGTCGTCGACGAGGATCGGGTCGCCGGGGCGGACGTCGTCGGGCAGGCCCGGATGGGTCGTCGACACCCGGTCCTTGGTGCCGACCACGTCCTGCGTGGTGATGGTCAGCACGTCACCCACACCCAGCGCGTGCGGCCCGTCGCCGAAAGCACCGAGGCGGATCTTCGGTCCCTGGAGGTCCACCAGCACCGCCACCGGACGGCCCGAGGCCAGCGCGGCGGCCCGGACGTGACCGTAGACCCGTTCGTGCCAGGCGGTCTCCCCGTGGCTGCAGTTCAGCCGCGCCACGTCCATCCCGGCGTCTACCAGTGCCTGCACCTGCTCCGGGCTCTCGGTGGCAGGTCCGATGGTGCACACGATCCTGGCTCTGCGCATACAGCGAGCCTATGCCCTCACCCGTCGCCAGGACACACCGTCTCACGGCATTCGGGGGCCGCGGGTGGATCCAGGCCGGTGGCCCTGGACATCAGCCGGCGGTGTCACCTGGCGCGTCGCTGCTCTTCGCGGCGGTCTCGGTCGCAGGTTCTTCGACGGAGTCGGCGTCCGTGTCTGCATCCGTGCCGGCGCCGTCCACCGGACCGACTACGTCGGCCCGACGCACCTCGGTCTCCCGTCCGGGGTGCCGCCGACCGACCAGGACGAACACCACCAGCGCCCCGAGCCCGAGGAAGAGCGCCGTCCACACGTTGAGCCGCAGGCCCAGGACGTGCTGGGCCGGGTCGATCCGCAACGTCTCGATCCACAGCCGCCCGGTGCAGTACGCGACGACGTACAGCGCGAACACCCGGCCGTGACCCAGCCGCCAGCGCCGGTCCGCCCAGACCAGGAAGAGCGCCGCCAGCAGGTTCCAGACCAGCTCGTACAAGAACGTCGGGTGGAACAACGTGTCCGGACCGTAGTCCGCGGGCAGGTGCGCGGCGTCCACGTGCAGCCCCCAGGGCAGCGTCGTCGGGCTGCCGAACAGCTCCTGGTTGAACCAGTTGCCCAGCCGCCCGATGGCCTGGGCGACGAGCAGCGCTGGTGCGAGAGCGTCACCGAACGGCAGCAGCCGGATGCCCTGGCGCCGCGCCCCGATCCAGGCCCCCAGGGCGCCCAGGGCGATCGCGCCCCAGATACCCAGACCACCCTCCCAGATACGCAGCGCCGCCGCCGGGTTGCCGCCGGCGCCGAAGTAGGCGTCCGGTGAGCTGATGACGTGGTACAGCCGCCCGCCGAGGATGCCGAACGGCACCATCCAGAACGCGACCTCCACGACGTCGTCGCGCGCACCGCCGCGCGCCACCCAGCGCCGCTGGGTGATGAGCACCGCCACGACGATGCCGACCAGGATGGCCATGGAGTAGGCCCGCAGCGGGAACGGCCCCAGGTGCCAGACCGCCTGCGACGGGCTGGGGATCTCGGCGGGCAGGACCAGGCCCGCGACGGCGCCCAGGACGTCGCCGGTCATGACGCGGCCGGTGACGTCGCGGTCCGGGCCCGGCGCACCCCCGCCGCCAGCTCGGCCGTCACCGTGGCCAGACGGTCCAGGCCAGAGCTCGCGTCAGGCGCGTCGACCAGGGTGCGCACCAGGACCGAACCGACGATCACCCCGTCGGCGTAGGCCCCGACCTGGGCGGCCTGCTCGCCGCTGGACACGCCCAGACCGACGCAGACGTGGTCGGCACCGGCCGCCCGGGTGTCAGCCACCAGCTGCTGGGCCTGGGCGCCGACGCTGGACCGCTCCCCCGTGACACCCATCGTCGAGGCGGCGTACACGAACCCGCGCGCGGCCTTCGCGGTGAGGGCCAACCGTTCCGGTGTCGAGCTGGGCGCGACGAGAAACACCCGGTCCAGGCCGTAGGCGTCCGAGGCCGCCAGCCACGGCGCCGCCTCGTCGGGGATCAGGTCGGGGGTGATCAGCCCCGCGCCGCCAGCCGACGCCAGGTCGCGGGCGTAGGCGTCGACGCCGTAGCGCAGCACCACGTTCCAGTAGGTCATGACCAGCACCGGTGCGCCGTGCGCGGCGACCTGCTCGACGACGGCCAGGCTGTCGCGCACCCGGGTGCCGCGCCGCAGGGCCAGGTCGACGGCCCGCTGGATCAGCGGACCGTCCATCACCGGGTCGGAGTAGGGCACACCGAGCTCGACGACGTCAGCACCGGCGTCGAGCATGGTGCGGGCCGCGTCGACCGATCCGGCGACGCTGGGGAACCCGACCGGCAGGTACCCGATCAGCGCGGGGCGCCCGGCCGCGGCCAGCCCGTCCAGAGTCGGCCCGGTCAAGGTCTGCGTCGTCGAGGCGCTCACCGGTCCCCCTCGTTGTCGTCCTCGTTCTGGTTGTCCTCGTTGTCACCGAGCAGGCCGAACCACCGGGCCGCGGTGTCCACGTCCTTGTCCCCCCGGCCGGAGAGGTTCACCAGCAGCAGCGGCTCGGCGGCGTCACCCGCCCAGGCGGCGCGGTCGCGGCCCAGCCGGAGCGCGCCCGCCAGCGCGTGCGCCGACTCGATCGCCGGGATGATCCCCTCGGTGCGGCACAGCAGGGCGAAGGCGTCCATGGCCTCGGCGTCGCTGACCGGTTCGTAGGTCACCCGGCCCAGGTCGTGCAGCCAGGCGTGCTCGGGGCCGACGCTGGGGTAGTCCAGCCCAGCCGATACCGAGTGCGACGGCAGGGTCTGGCCGTCGTCGTCCTGCAGCAGGTACGACCGCGCACCGTGGAGCACCCCGGGCTCGCCCCCGGCGAACCGCGCCGAGTGGTGCCCCGGGCCCAGGTCGGTACCACCCGCCTCGAAGCCGTACAGGCTGACCGACGGCTCGTCGAGGAAGGCGTTGAAGACCCCCATGGCGTTGGAGCCGCCACCGACGCAGGCCGCGACCGCGTCCGGCAGCCGCCCGGTCTCGGTCTCCAGCTGGGCGCGGGCCTCCTCGCCGATCACCGACTGGAAGTCCCGCACCATCTCCGGGAACGGGTGGGGCCCGGTGACCGTGCCGAGCAGGTAGTGGGTGGTGGCGACGTTGGCCACCCAGTCGCGCAGCGCCTCGTTGATGGCGTCCTTGAGGGTGCGCGTGCCGATGGTCACCGGGACCACCGTCGCGCCCAGCAGACGCATCCGGGCGACGTTGAGCGCCTGACGGCGGGTGTCCACCTCGCCCATGTAGACCGTGCACTCCAGGCCCAGCAGCGCGGCGGCGGTCGCGGTGGCCACGCCGTGCTGCCCGGCCCCGGTCTCGGCGATCAGCCGGGTCTTGCCCATGCGCTGCACCAGCAGCCCCTGGCCGAGGACGTTGTTGATCTTGTGCGACCCGGTGTGGTTGAGGTCTTCACGTTTGAGGAACACCCGCACCCCGTCGCCGACGTGGGCGGCGAAACGGGGTACCTCGGTCAGCGGCGAGGGCCGACCGGTGTAGCTGCGGTGCAGCGCCCGCAGCTGCGCCCCGAAGTCCGGGTCGGCGACAGCCTTGCGGTAGGTGGTGTCCAGCTCGTCCAGGGCCGCGATCAGCGCCTCGGGCACGAACCGGCCGCCGAAGGCCCCGAAGTACGGTCCGGTGTGGGTGGCCAGCGGTCCGTCGGCCGGCAGGCTGTGGTCGACATCTGTTGCGACGGGCGGCCGGCCCGTCACCTTCGCACCGCCCGCAGTGCCGGGTGGGTGCCGGCCGCGACCAGCTCGGCCACCGACTGGCGCGGGTCGCCGCCGGTGACCAGGGCCTCGCCGACCAGCACCGCGTCCGCCCCGGACCGGGCGTACTCCACGACATCGTGCGGGCCGCGCACCCCGGACTCGGCGACCGCCACCACACCCGTCGGGATCGCGGGTGCGACCTGAGCGAACGTCGCCCGGTCCACCTGCAGCGTCTTGAGGTTGCGGGCGTTGACGCCGACGACCCGGGCCCCGGCGTCCACCGCCCGGGCCACCTCTTCGGTGTCGTGCACCTCGACCAGGGCGGTCATGCCCAGCGAGTGCACCCGTTCCACCAGCGAGATGAGCACCGTCTGCTCCAGTGCCGCGACGATGAGCAGCACCAGGTCGGCGCCGTGCGCGCGGGCCTCCCACACCTGGTACGGCTCGACGACGAAGTCCTTGCGCAGCACCGGCACGTCCACCCGGGCCCGCACCTGGTCCAGATCGGTCAGGCAGCCGCCGAACCGGCGCTGCTCGGTCAGCACCGACACTGCCGCCGCGCCGCCGGACTCGTACTCCGCGGCCAGCGCCGCCGGGTCGTCGATCGGGGCCATGGCACCGCGGGACGGGCTGGACCGCTTGACCTCCGCGATGATCGTCACCGCGTCGGCGATGTGCAGGTGGGCCACGGCGTCCACCGCCGACGGCCGCTTCGCTGCCAGGGCTTTGAGGTCGTCCAACGACGTCGTCGCCTGACGTGCGGCTAGGTCTTCCCTGACCCCAGCCACGATCTCGTCCAGCACCGTCACGTCGCTCGCCTCCTCAGCGGGACTGATCGTCTGCACCCACCAGCATCCGGTTCCCATGGTACGGGCGGCGGACCAGTCCGCCGACCACGGTCCGTCAGGCAACCAGGGTGTCTCCCGTGTCTGCGCGCAAACGAGGTGCGTGCGGTGCGTGTGCGGCTGCAAGGTGGCATCCTCCCCCACACTCTCGAAACTAAGCACAGGACTCGATGCGCCCCAGGCCGCAAGCGGGCGACAGAGCAGCGACACCGGACCACCTACCGACACGACCGCCCCGCCGCGCCAAGCGTCCCCACCCCTGACCGGCGACCGTCTGGCTTAGGTAATCCGACGCCTGCCTGCCGACCTGGGCACACTCGCCACCTCGCCCGCAGCTCGACACACCCACCGCCGACGCCACGGACCGCACCCACGCCAGCCGTCCGGTCAGGTGTTCAGGAAGAGTTCGCTGCCACTTTGTCCGTCGGCCACCCAGTCCACCTGGAACTGCGACGGGACGGCGCTGATGTCGGCGTAGGACACCTGGACCCGCACCGCGACGTGCCGACCGTGGTTCATCGTGTCGATCAGCCGCCGCGCCAAGGCTGCCAGGCCGTCTTCGGCAGACCCGCCCAGCGGTACTACGGCGTGCGGGCTGACCCGGCCTGGCCAGGCACCCAGCAGCGCCGCGAACGGGTGGGCGTCCAGGCCGTATGTCCAGGCCGGACCCAGCGGGTCGGCCGCGACCTGCACCACCCTGCCCTGGAGGTCGGTGCGCAGCACCACCGCGTACCGCGCGTCCACCGGGTGCACCACGTACGTCGCGTCCGGCTGGGGTACGTCCAGCACCGGATTGGGCACGGTGGTGTTACCCGCCACGGTCTCGACATACCTGAGCTGGCCCGCGGGGTCGGTGTAGTAGTCGGCCTCCAGGCCACCGGGCAGGCTCACCTCGTATCTCGCACCCGGCTCCGGCGCTGCCACCGCTTCGGGGTGCTGGGCCAGGTCCAGCTGGTAGGCAGGGCCAACCTGAGGGCGAGGAGCCCAGGGCGGGACCACCCAGGCGTCACGGGCTTCGAAGGGCTGCCGGGCAGGGCCTTCGGTCCCGACGCTGCTCGGGTCGTGCCCGCCTGCACCAGCCGAGACGGCCTGAGCCAGCCCGACCTGCTCGTTCTCGTCGAACTCCGCGAAGTCTCGCCAACCCAGCGCGATCTGCTCGGCAGTTACTCCTGCAGGAAGATCGACGAACGTGTTTAGTTTTGGATCGAGCACCACGATCCTAGGTGCGTCCGCGGGGATTGCCGCCCGCAGGGCAACGACCACACGCACGTTCTGGTCGAGCATACCGTCTATACCCACTCCGTCACGTGTCGTACCCAGGTCGACAGAAAAAGAAGGCTCTCCTGCTGGATCAACGTCAATCACACCCTCGACTTCTGGCAAGAAGTCTTCCTTCCGCGGTGCAGAGACAGATGTCTCGCCGAAGAGGCGTGCCAGCGTCCTGGTGATAGTCGGAAGGTCGAGGATCGGCGAGTGATCTACGCTGAGCATGATCATGATTGCTCCCATCGCTCCTAGGGCCACACTCTGACAGTGAACGGAACATCAATCCCTCGGCTGCCGAACAGGCTTGCCACGCGGGATCCCAAGAAGTTCTTGGCAGCATCCGTCGACACCACAAGATCAAGGCGTTCCAACGGGTTCGTCGGATCTGCAATCACCTGCGCGTACCGGAGAATTTCTTTATCGAACCCGTACTCTCCACCGAGCGCGCCATCGATGACGAACTGCGGAGCGCTCCCCTCGTATACCGATGAACCTCCTGGGTTGTCCACATATTTCACCTCGACCGCCGCTCCTCCGGTTTTCGGGTTGTAGGACACTCCGTCGGCCCAGATCTTAGTCCCATCCGGTGTGGTCAACTTGAATTCTTGGGTAGATCCGGTGACGGCGTGCTGGTACGTTTGCGCCCCTTGTGATCCGTAATTGGCGCCTCGAGTTTCGAGGGTGCTCTCCCAGGCATTGAACTCCTGGAGGGTCACCTGCGGCCTGTGGGGTATGTGGGCTGCGCCGTGGCACGGCGTTGGGTTCGGAAGGCGGCTGGGTTGTCGATGAACTCGCGAGTGGCCTGGCGGGTGCAGCGTGACGATGTCCGCCTCGGCCAGCAGCGCGTCCATGGACGGCATCTTCCGGGCGTTGCCCAGCGCCAGCTTCTCGGCGATGTCGTAGAAGATCACGGACATGCTCCGAATGCCTCACCGGCGACGGGTTCGGGTCGTTGCGCTGCGACTGCGGCCCCCAGCTGCACACCGCTATGGCGCTGGTGGCCGAGCACGGCGGTGCCGTGGTCTACCTGCGCGGGCACGAGGGGCGGGAGATCGGCCTGCTGGCCAAGATCGCCGCCTACGCCCTGCAGGTACACCGGCATCGACCAGGCCAAGACCGTGCGGGCCAGGCGCACCCGCCGGGCCAGCACCGGGTGCCCTGCCATCCACCGCGCCCGATGCTCGGCCAACACCTGGTACCACTCCCTGGGCGACACGGCAGCACCACCAGGTCGAGCAGTGACGGCTGTGAACGACATCGCGACCCCTCTGCGCGAACCAGGACACAGCGAACGTATCACCCGACCTCCCGGCTGTCACCGTCCTGTGAGCCGCAGGTCGCAACCGAAGTCGGGGCGTCGCGAAGGGCGCCGTTTCGAACAGTCGCACTGCGGCCGATGACGACAACGCCGCAGACGTACATGTCTCCTGCGTGCCACGGCGCGCCCGGTACCCTGGTCAGGAGGGGACCAGGGGGAACCCGGGAAGGTTGCGCACGACGCCGAACAGCATGAACGCGCCCAGCAGCAGCCACCACGCCCACTGCGGTACCCAGCGCAGCACGGTCTGGGCCGACCGGCCGCGCCAGCCGAGCACCAGCCACACGACCCAGGCCACCACCAGCACCGGGACGCACCCGACCCAGAACGGGTTGTCCGCCCAGGCCCCGGCCAGGTTGCCGTGCAGCAGCTCGGCCGTACCGCGCAGCCCCCCGCAGGCCGGGCAGTACAGGCCGGTCATCACGTACAGCGGGCACACCCCCCACGAGCCGCGCTGGTGCGGGTCGCGCAGCAGCAGGGCGGCCGCGCCCAGGCCCGCCCCGCCCGCGGCCGCCAGCGGCCAGCGCAGCCTGGTGAACCACCCGGCAGCCGACACGACGGTACCGTCGGCCGCGTTCTCGTCCGCGGCCATACCGGCGTCAGAGGCGCGGACGGTCACGGTCACCTGCCGCACGGTCACCGGCCGGTCGCAGCCGGGCCGCGACCTGGACGGCCCGCACCGCCGCGGCCGCCTTGGCCCGGACCTCGGCCCATTCGACGCTGGGCACCGAGTCGGCGACGATCCCGGCCCCGGCCTGCACGTACGCCCGGCCCTCGCGGATCATGGCGGTGCGGATCGCGATCGCGGTGTCCATGTTCCCGGCGAAGTCGAAGTAGCCGACCGCGCCGCCGTAGATCCCCCGCCGGGCTGGTTCCAGCTCGTCGATCAGCGCCACCGCCCGGGGCTTGGGCGCCCCGGACAGGGTGCCCGCCGGGAACGTCGCGACCAGCGCGTCCAGCGCCGTCGCCTGCGGCCGCAGCCGCCCGACGACCGTCGAGCAGATGTGCATGATGTGACTGTAGCGACGGACCGCCATGAGCTCGACCACCTCGACCGAGTCCGGTTCGCACACCTTGGACAGGTCGTTGCGGGCCAGGTCGACGAGCATGACGTGCTCGGCCCGCTCCTTGGGGTCGGCCAGCAGCTCGGTGGCCAGCGCGGCATCGGCCTGGCGGGTGGCCCCCCGCGGCCGGGACCCGGCGATGGGGAACGTCTCGACCTGACGGTCGTGCACCTTGACCAGCGTCTCCGGGCTGGACCCGACGACGGCGAAGGCCCGGCCGTCCGCGTCGGCCAGGCAGACGTAGTACATGTACGGGCTGGGGTTGCTGGTGCGCAGCACCTGGTACACGTCCAGCGGGCTGGCCGGGCAGTCCAGGTCGGCCCGCTGGGACAGCACCACCTGGAACACCTCGCCGTCGACGACGGCCTCCAGGCCCCGGGCCACGGCCCGCTCGAACTCGTCCTGCGTCGACCGGAACGCCAGCGCTGGTACCGTCGCGTCCGGGTCGAGCACCAGCGGCGCCACGGGGGCGGCCGCGGCCAGCCTCCGCTCCATCTGGTCCAGCCGGGCCACCGCGTCGGCCCAGGCTTGGTCCACCCGCTGGTCGGTGCCGTCGGCGTTGACCGCGTTCGCGACCAGCCACACCGACCCGTCGGCGTGGTCCACGCAGGCCAGGTCGGTGGCCAGCAGCAGCGTCAGCTCGGGCACGTCCAGCTCGTCGGGCGCGTCGGCGGGCAGCGTCGGCTCCCAGTGCCGCACGACGTCCCAGCCCAGCGCCCCGACCAGCCCCCCGGTCAGCGGCGGCAGGCCCGGTTCGGCCGGGGTGGCCAGGACCTTCAGCGTCTCGCCCAGCACGCTCAGCACGTCGCCGTCGGTCGGCACCCCGACCGGCACGTCACCGGTCCACCGGGCCCGACCGCCGACGGACGTCAGGGTGGCGCGGGCGGCCACGCCGACGAACGACCAGCGCTCCCAGGTACCGTCCGACTCCGCCGACTCCAGGACGAACGTGCCCGGCCGTCCCCCGGCCAGCGCCCGGTACAGCCCGACGGGCGTCACGTCGGCCAGCAGCCGCCGGACCACAGGGATCACCCGGGCGTGCGCGGCCCGGGCCCGGAACCCGTCCAGCGTCGGCCAGGTCTGGCCGAAGTCCGGCACCGCACCGGCCGTGGTCACAGACCCTCCTCCGTCCCGGCCGGAGGTTCGCCCACGACGGCAGGCAGCGGACCGCCCGCCCCGAAGCAGGTGCGCACCCCGGTGTGGCAGGCCGGACCGACCTGCTCGACCCGCACCAGCAGCGCATCACCGTCGCAGTCCAGCGCCACCGAACGCACCCGCTGCACGTGCCCGGAGGTGTCGCCCTTGCGCCAGTACTCGCGCCGCGACCGGCTCCAGTACCAGGCCCGCCCGGTGGTCAGGGTACGGTGCAGCGCCTCGTCGTCCATCCAGCCGAGCATGAGCACCTCGCCGGTGTCGTGCTGCTGGACGACCGCCGCGACCAGCCCAGCACCGTCCCGCTTGAGGCGTGCGGCGACCGTCGGGTCCAGAGGCATGCCGTGCATCCTCCCACACCCGACCGGGACGAGCTGTCCGGACGGTCGACGGACAGCCAGCGGACGGTCGCCACGACCTGTCCAGACCGCCAGGGCGAGCTCCTCGCCTTCCGAATCTGGATTTCGCGACTCTAGACAGTCCCGCAACCAGAGGTGACTCAGGAACTTAACGCCTCCTTCGAGACTGTCGGCAACAACTCGGCACGGACTATGCATCCGGTGCGTAAGCACTGTCGGCCAAGACCGAAGGAAGTTTTTCAGCCCACTCCAGGGATGCCGCTATTCCCTCTTCGATTGAATACTGAGCTGCCCATCCAGCCTGGTCTGCGAACTTGTGTACACTAGCGAAACCGCCCACCACATCGCCTGGCCTGCGGGGTCCGGGTTCGACTTGAACGGGCCTCGGCAGAACTCGGTTGGCGGCGGCGACAAGCTCGAAGACCGTGGTACCTCTACCGGTTCCAATATTGAATACATCATATCGTTCCCCGCGAAGCAGTTGATCGAATTGTTGGACCACCCGAACGTGCGCGTCGGCCAAGTCCCATACGTGGATGTAATCCCTGATCCCTGAGCCATCACGGGTTGGCCAGTCTGTGCCTGTCACAGTGAACGCGTCATCGTTGGCGAAGGCACGAAGGATGTTGCCGAGCGCATGTGTTGGGTGCAGCGTCTGAAGTCCTGTTCTGAACTTGGGGTCTGCGCCGATCGGGTTGAAATAGCGCAGACTGATTGCACGCATGCCGCAGCCAGCTGTTGCGTAACGAATCAAGTCCTCCACTACCTCTTTAGTCTTGGAGTAGGGACTCTTCGGAGCAATCAGCGAAGTCTCGGTGAACTCACTCCCGGCTTCCTCGCTGTAGATCGACCCCGAAGAACTGAATATGAAATTTTCGATACCGGCACCGACACACGCGTTAAGTAGAGCGATAGCCTGACCGACGTTGTTCTCGTAGTATCCCAGCGGGTCTGAGACTGACTCCGGTACAACGATTCTCGCGGCACAATGAATCACGCAGTCGATGTCTGGGTGTTCAGCGAAGATACGGTCTAGGAGGACGCGGTCTCCGACCTGCCCTGCGTACGATGAACGCCCGTTCGTAAATTGGGGCAGCCCTGTGGAGTAGTCGTCGAGGACAACTACACCGATATCGTTCTCCACGCACTGCGTGGCGATCGTAGACCCTATGAAGCCCGCACCACCGGTAATCAACACGCTCATTCTCTGTCGCCCTCCTGTTGATCGTCGTCACCCTGCTGGTCTGAAAATTCCCGACTCCGAGCATGAGCCAATCCTAAACCAAACGGTTTATGAAGCCTACCCATCGCCGATGATTAGTCGCAGACTTGTCGAGCTCGCCTCTGAAGACTCCGTCCTGTGGAGTTTACAACGTCGCGCTGTGGGCTCTACACAGAGGACATCGGCATGGGGATTCGGGAATAAGAGGCTCCTCTCATGCTCGGTGGCGGCCGCCTCGCATCAACGATGCATGCTGCACATGAACGAGCGCCCTGGTCCATGTTGATTCTCGTCCTGCCTGCCGCCCATGTCAAGAACACGACGAACGACGCTGACGGAGCGTGAGACCACCGCGAACCTCATCGTCGCTCCACCGTCACCGCGCAACTCCGCCCCAACGTCTGCACCCGCACCAGCCACCCCGGCTGTGTCGGCCAGTACAACGACGAACGTCGGTCAGGTCTCGCCGCCCCAGACCAGCCGAGCATGAGCACCTCGCCGCGACCAGCCCAGTATCGTCCCGCTTGAGGCGTGCGGCGACCGTCGGGTCCAGAAGCATGCCGTGCATCCTCCCACCCCGACCGGGACGAGCTGTCCGGCCGGTCGACGGACAGTCAGCGGACGGTCAGCCCGGCGGCACGCAGCGCGTCCTTCACCTGGCCCACGGTGAGGGTGCCGAAGTGGAAGACCGAGGCGGCCAGCACCGCGTCCGCACCGGCCTGGGCGGCGGCCACGAAGTGCTCCGCCGTCCCGGCCCCGCCCGAGGCGATGAGCGGCACCTGCACCTCGCGGCGCACGTCGGCCAGCATCTCCAGGTCGAAGCCCGCGGTGGTGCCGTCGGCGTCCATCGAGTTGAGCAGGATCTCCCCCGCGCCCAGCTCGGCACCGCGCCGGGCCCACTCGACCGCGTCGATCCCGGTGCCGCGCCGACCGCCGTGCGTGGTCACCTCGTAGCCCGACGCGGTGTGCACGTCTCCGGTGACGCGCCGGGCGTCGACCGACAGCACCAGCACCTGGGAGCCGAAGCGCTGCGCGATCTGGGCGATGAGGTCCGGGTCGGCGACGGCCGCGGTGTTCACGCCGACCTTGTCCGCCCCGGCCCGCAGCAGGCGGTCCACGTCCTGGACCGACCGCACCCCGCCGCCGACGGTGAGCGGTACGAACACCTCGTCGGCGGTGCGTTCGACGACGTCGACCATGGTGGCCCGGCCGTCCGCGGAGGCCGACACGTCGAGGAAGGTGATCTCGTCGGCGCCCTCGGCGCCGTAGCGGCGGGCCAGCTCCACCGGGTCGCCCGCGTCACGCAGCCCGGCGAAGTTCACCCCTTTGACGACACGTCCGGCATCGACGTCCAGGCAGGTGATCACCCGCGTTGCCACACTCATGGTCCTCCTCTCGGGGTCCGGGTCGACAAGATGTCCAGGACCAGCACCACCGTCTGGGTCTTGTACTCCTCGGACTCGTTGTTGATCTGCAGCGACTCCGTCGGCGGTACGACGAGCTCGATCTGGCTGCCGACGGGCTGGTCCACGAGCCAGTCCGAGAGCACCGGGGCCAGCTCGTCGAGCGACTGGCTCTCCGGCCGGCCCCGGTTCCACGAGGAGTCGATGAAGTCGCCGCCCCAGGTGAAGATCGCGTACTGGAACGTCACCGTGTCCTGCGCGGCCACCTGGGTGCCTCTGCCGCGGAGCAGCGGCTGCGTGAGGACCGTCGTCGGCGGGTCGGTCCCGGTCGGCGCGATGGACGGCGTGCCGCCGGGACCGAACGTCACGGCAGGCAGCACCACGTCGTCGCGCAGAGGGACCGGCTCGCCGTCGGCGCGCAGCGGCAGCACGTCGATCACCGTGACCGACGGGAGGGGTTCCGACCCGGAGGCCGGGGCCACCTGGAGCAGACGAGCACCGGCGCGCTGCCCCCGCAGCGTCTGGAACAGGTTCTCGCCGAGCGCCTCCCGGGACAGGTCTTGCACCATCGGCCGGGTGTCGTAGGACTGCTGCAGGACCGTCGCGTCCGTCGCGTTCTCCTGGTAGAAGTCGAACAGCACGGGCTGGTCCTCGACCAGCTCTGCTCCTGTGCCCTCCCAGATCGTCCTGCGGTACGTCGAGGAGATCTCCAGCGGCGGGACGTACGTGACGACCGGCCTGGCACCTGGCTCGCCGCCGACCTCCACGCTCACCGCCCCATCGGCACCGCCGCACGCCACGACGGGGCCGAGCACGAGCGCCAGCCCGAGCCCGGCTGCGCAAAGACGGCGTAACCGCGCACCCACGTCCGTCACCCTATGGCACTCCCGAGGCAAAATCACGCACCGTCTGCGGCACCGGGCGGGCGAGCCCCTGACCGGTCGCCCGCTGTGACGGGTATCACATCGACTCGATCAGCCGGTCGACCCGCTCGTCCACCGAGCGGAACGGGTCTTTGCACAGCACGGTGCGCTGGGCCTGGTCGTTGAGCTTCAGGTGCACCCAGTCCACGGTGTAGTCGCGCCGGGCCTCCTGAGCGGCCCGGACGAAGTCGCCGCGCAGCTTCGCCCGGGTCGTCTGGGGCGGGGTGACCGTCGCCTCGAACACCTCCAGGTCGCCGGTCAGGCGGTCCACCAGGCCGCGGTCCGCCATGAGGTTGTACAGGCCCTCGGTCCGGGAGATGTCGTGGTACGCCAGGTCCAGGCGCAGCACCCGGGGGTCGTTCAGCTCCAGACCGTGCTTGTCCCGGTAGCGCTCGACCAGCCGGTGCTTGATCACCCAGTCCACCTCCCGGTCGACCAGGGACAGGTCGTCGGTGCGCACCGCGCGCAACGTCCGCTCCCACAGGTCGAGGACGGCCTCGACCTGTGGACCGACGTCCGTCTCGCGCTCGGCGAAGTCCTGGGCGCGGGTCAGGTACTCCTCCTGGATATCCATGGCCGTGGTCGTCGTGCCGTTGGCCAGCCTCACCGGGTGGCGGCCGGTCAGGTCGTCGCTGATCTCGCGGATGGCCCGGATCGGGTTCTCCAGGGTCAGGTCCCGGGCGGGCAGCCCGGCCTCGACGGTGCGCAGCACCAGGTCGGTCGCCCCGACCTTGAGCCTGGTCGTCGGTTCGGCCATCGACGAGTCGCCGACGATGACGTGCAGGCGGCGGAACTGCTCCGGGTCGGCGTGCGGTTCGTCACGGGTGTTGATGATCGGGCGCGACCGGGTGGTGGCGCTGGACACCGCCTCCCAGATGTGCTCGGCCCGCTGGGACAGCGCGAACGAGGCACCGCGTGCCGTGGCGTGCACCTTCCCCGCCCCGGCGACCAGCTGGCGGGTGATGAGGAACGGGATCAGCACGTCGGCGACCCGGCCGAAGTCGCCGGTGCGTCTTATCGAGTAGTTCTCATGGCAGCCGTAGGAGTTGCCCGCCGAGTCGGTGTTGTTCTTGAACAGGTGGATGGTACCGGGCAGGCCCTCGGCCTCCAGGCGCTGCTGGCCGTCGGCGACCAGACCCTCCAGGATCCGTTCCCCGGCCCGGTCGTGCACGACCAGCTGGTGCCAGTCGTCGCACTCGGCGGTGGCGTACTCCGGGTGCGACCCGACGTCCAGGTACAGCCGGGAACCGTTGCGCAGGAACACGTTCGACGACCGGCCCCAGGCCACGACCTTGCGGAACAGGTAGCGGGCGACCTCGTCGGCGCCCAGCGCCCGGCCGTCTGTGGTGGCACAGGTCACCCCGTACTCGGTCTCCAGACCGAAGATGCGTCGTTCCATGCTCCGCCCACTCTTCGCTCTCGGGGATCTGCCGGGGCCTGCTGGGCTCAGTCCGGCGTCTCGGCCAGCAGGTCCGCCAGCGCCGGGCCGACGATCCGGCGGAAGGCCCGCCGGGGTCGGGTGCGGTCCAGGACTGCGACCTCCAGCTGCCCGGCCTGCGGAGTGCGGGCCGGACCGTCGTCCTCGGCCGGGGTGCCCAGCACCGCCACACCCAGGCGCAGCGCCGCGGCCAGGGACATGCCCGGGGCGTACCGGTCGGCCAGCACCGCGCCCAGCCGGTCGGCCTGGCCGCCCATGACGACGTAGCCCTGTTCGTCGGCCACCGAACCGTCGTAGGTCAGCCGGTAGATCTGGTCGTCGGCCGCCGCGCGACCCACCTCGGCCACGACCAGCTCGACCTCCAGGGGCTTGGACTCGGTGGTGAACACCGTGCCCAGGGTCTGGGCGTAGGCGTTGGCCAGGCCCCGGGCGGTGACGTCGACCCGGTCGTAGGAGTAGCCGCGCAGGTCGGCGTAGCGCACCCCGGCGACGCGCAGGTTCTCGAACTCGTTGTACTTGCCGACCGCGGCGAACGCGATCCGGTCGTAGATCTCGGAGATCTTGTGCAGCGCCCGCGACGGGTTCTCCGTGCAGAAGCAGATCCCGTCGTCGTAGGCCAGCACCACGACCGACCGGCCCCGGGCGATGCCCTTGCGGGCGTAGTCCGCCCGGTCCTTCATCAGCTGCTCGGGCGAGACGTAGAACGGCATACTCACGACGCCTCACCTCCCGTCGTCTTCCGGGTCTTCTTGGCGGTCCTGGCCCGGGCCGGCCTGGCCGGCGTCACGGTCCGGTCGGTCTCGATCCGCGCCGCGACCGCGGCCACCTGCTCGTCGGTCACCCGTTGGTAGCCGGACGCGGTGATGGTGGCGACCACCGGGTAGATGGCCCGGACCCGGTCCGGCCCGCCAGTCGCGGCGTCGTCGTCGGCGGCGTCGACCAACGCCTCCACGGCCACGGCCACGGCACCGTCCAGGGTCAGGCCCGGTGACCAGCGCTTCTTCAGCGACCCGCGGGCGAACACCGAACCGGAGCCGATCGCGTGGTGCTCGTGCTCCTCGTAGCGGCCGCCGGTGATGTCGTAGGAGAAGATGCGACCCACCCGGCGCTCGGTGTCGAACCCGCCGAACAGCGGCACGACGGCCAGGCCCTCCATGGCCAGCGGCAGGTTGCCACGCAGGATCGTGGCCAGCCGGTTCGCCTTGCCCTCCAGGGACAGCGGCATCCCCTCGATCTTCTCGAAGTGCTCCAGCTCCAGCTGGAACAGCCGGACCAGCTCGATGGCCAGCCCGGCCGACCCGGCAATACCGACCGCGGAGTGCTCGTCGGCCGGGAACACCTTCTCGATATGCCGCGAAGCGATCATCGGCCCGGCCGTGGCCCGCCGGTCCCCGGCCATGACCATGCCGTCGGCGCAGACCAGCGCCACGATCGTGGTGGCGTGCGGCACCAGCACCGGGTCCGTCGCGCCATGCCGGTCCGTCATCGTGCGGCCGTGCATGGCTGGCAATAGATCCGGGGCGACCTGAGAGACGAACTCCACGAACGACGAGGACCCGGGCGTGGTGAACGCGGCTGGCAGCCGCCCAGAAGCATCAGCGGAGCCGGTCACTGGCCGCCCTTCTGCACGAACCCCCGCACGAACTGCTCGGCGTTGGACTCCAGGACGTCGTCGATCTCGTCCAGCAGGGCGTCGACCTCGGCGTCACGCGCCGCGGGCGCGGGCGCCGGAACGGGGGCGTCGTCGGGCTCATCGTCCCGCCGACGTGGGGTGACATGCTCCTGACCTGCCATCTCACACCTCTCACAGAGTCTTGTCCCACCACCCTAGCGGTCCTGCGTCACGTCCCGCGCACCGCAGGCGCGGACGAGGGACTCGACGCTCTGGCAGACGCTCGGGGCAACTGGCCCAGAGTCTCAGACCACTGCCTTCGACGAACGTCCGATTTCACCACGACTCGTCGAGAAGGAAGGTGGGGAGCCAGACGTGGCGGATGCCGTCCTGGTTGCCGCCAGCCGACTGGTCGAGGGTGACGACGTACTTGGGGTAGGAGTCGGCGATCGCGGTCAGAGGTGCATACTCGCGTCGCCGTGTGGCTGGGTCAAGGATGGTGGCGGCGACCTGGACGTAGACCTTCTCGTCGGCCCTGGCGCCGACGAAGTCGACCTCGGTGTCGCCCTGTTTCCCCACCATGACGTCGTACCCGCGGCGGGCCAGCTCGGCACCCACGATGTTCTCCAGCAGGCCCGGCAGGCGTGCGGTGCTGTAGCCGAAGAAGGCGTTGATGAGGCCGTGGTCACCCGCGAAGTATTTCTCGTTGGTGGCCAGCAGGGCTCGTCCGCGCAGGTCGTAGCGGGAGACCTTGGTCAGCAGGTATGCCTCGGTCAGGAAGTTCAGGTACTCGGCGACGGTGGGGTGGCTGAGAGTCCGCTGCTGCGACTTGAGGAAGGCCGAGATGCTGCGGGCCGAGACGATGTTGCCGACGTTGTCGAGCGCGAAGCTCGCGACTCGCTCGAACAGGTCGACGTTGCGGATCGGGTGACGGGCCAAGACGTCCTTGACGAGGATGGAACGGTAGATATCGGAGACGAGCTGTCGCGCCTGGGCGTCGGAGTAGTCGGCCATGTACAGGCCGGGGAACCCGCCCTGCCGCAGATATGCGTCGAACTGTCCGGCCAGGTCAGAGGTGCCCGAGCCGCGGAGCCGAGCCGCGAAGTCCAGGTGCTCGGCGAACGACAGGGTCGTCACGTCGACGGTGACGTAGCGTCCGGTGATGTAGGTGGACAGCTCGGACGACAGCATCCGGGAGTTCGACCCGGTCAGATAGATATCGGCCCGGCCTTGCGCCAGCAGGGAGTTCACCAGCCGCTCCCACTGGTCGACCTCCTGCACCTCGTCCAGCAGGACGTAGAGCGGACCGTCGGGCGGGGTGGTGTCACGCAGGTGGGCGTCGAGGGCCGCGGCTGAGCGCAGGGGCTCGGCGGCCAGCAGGTCGAAGTCGAGGTGGACCACACGGTCTGGCGTCGTGCGCTGGCGCAGCCAGTCGGCGGTGGACATCAGCAACGACGACTTGCCGCAGCGGCGGATCCCGGTCAGGACCTTGGCCACCGGCGTGTCGACGTAGCTGCGGATCCACTGTTCGTAGACCGGGCGCTCGATCAGAGCCATAACCGCCTCCTGGTGGAAGGTACAGCTGCCACTGTACCAATCTGCGACGAAAGTGGTAAGTATACTTACCACACAGCGCCCCCAGAGCCTGAGTGGTAAGTATACTTACCAGTACGGTTCGGCTGGACGCTCTGCTCAGTACGCGTCTGGCACCCGGGTGGCCACCAGGTCCGGTTCGACGTAGTCGCCTGGGGCCTGCCGGGCGCCGAACACCACCGGGTCGCGTGGCGGTGCGGAGTACGGCAGCAGAGACAGCAGGTGGGTGATGACGTTGAGCCGGGCCCGACGCTGGTCGGTGGCGTCCACGACGTACCACGGTGCCCAGGTAGTGTGCGTCGCGGCGAACATCGCGTCGCGGGCGCGCGAGTAGTCGTAGTACTTGCCGAACGACTGCACGTCCATGTCCGACAGCTTCCACGTCTTGCGCGGGTCGTCGACCCGCGAGCGCAGACGCGCCTCCTGCTCGGCCTCGCCCACCTCCAGCCAGTACTTGACCAGCACGATCCCAGCTTCCACCAGGTATCTCTCCACACCGGGGGTGGTCGCCAGGAACTCTTCGACCTGGTCGGGCGTGGCGAACCCCATGACCCGCTCCACCCCGGCCCGGTTGTACCAGGAGCGGTCGAACACGGTGACCTCCCCGGCGGCCGGGAAGTGCGGCAGGTAGCGCTGCATGTACAGCTGGGTCTTCTCCCGCTCGGTCGGCGTGGGCAGGGCCACCGTGCGGAACACCCGGGGGCTGACCCGTTCGGTGATCGCGTCGATCACCCCACCCTTGCCCGCCGAGTCCCGCCCCTCGAACACCACGACGAGCCGGGTGCCGCTCGCCTTCACCCACTCCTGCAGGGCGACAAGCTCGCCCTGCAACGGCTTCAACAGCTTCTCGTACTCCTGGCGCTTCATCGGCGCGGCAGCGCTGGTCTCCGAGCTGCTCTTCTTACCCATATCTGCTCCGTCCGGGCTGGTCCCTGGCACGACGCTACCTGGTGTCGGCCGTCCTGCCGCACCTGGCCGGTGCGCAGGTGGGCCCCCTACCGTCGCGGGAGGTTGGCCGGGTCGGCGGGGTCGGCGAGGAAGTCCGCGAGCACCGTCCGGTACCGCGCCAGGTCCGCTGTGGAATACCGGCGCTCGCCGCTGGTGGCCTGGCCGAGGGTGGTCATCGCGACGTAGTCGGCGACGATCTCGCCCTGCTGCTCCATGTCGAAGTCGGCCAGTCGGCACCGCTCGCCGCACCGGGCGTCAGGGCTCGGGGCGTCGAGGTCGTAGTCGTAGCGCAGCACTGCTCGGTTCATGCCCCGCTCTAAGACCGGGTAGCCCAGCTGGTACTGCCAGACGTGGACCATCTCGTGCACGAACCACCGCGCGCTGTCGGGCGAGCCCGCGGAGAAGTCCAGCTGGAAGCTCGGCGCCGGGAAGTACATCTCGCCGTTCGGCGTCACCGCCACGTCGTCCGGCTGGAAACCTCCCAGCAGCGGGTACGCATGGTTGTGCACCAGCACCACGGAGCAGTCGACGCTGTCGCCGAACACCATCCGCGCCAGCTCGGTCTCCCCCGCGGTCAGGGGCCGCTGGTGCGCCAGGTCGGTCGGAGCCGGCTCCGGGCTGAGCGGGCTGCCCGACGCGTCCGCCGAGGTGTGCGGCGGGGAGGCCGTCGGCTGCCCGTCGTCGCTGGTCGCGCATCCAGCCACCATCAGCGCCGACACGACGACCACCCATGCACCCTTGAGACTCACCGCACCATCATCCCTCAGACCGACGCTGCCCGATCGGCCCGCCTGCGGGGTTTGTGTCGCTGGTAAGGGGTCTTTGGGCCAAGACCCCGTACCAACGACACAAACCCCATAGCGACTGACCGGTGAACAGTTGGAGGGTCCCAGCTAGTCCCAGGTCACGGTCAGGTTGTCGGGGTCGGACAGGTCGACCGCGGGGCTGCCGAACGGGAAGACCACGTCGATAGTGCCGGAGATCTCCTGGCCGTTGAGGATGCCGTGCACGAACACGCTCACGCCGACGGTGTCGATATCGGGTTGCGGGACCCAGGCCAGCGCCGGGTCGTCGGCGTCCAGGGTCGGGTCCAGCGCGTCGAGCCAGGTCTGGGTCTCGGGTGACGGTGTCCGCTGGACCGTCCCGTCGATGAGCTCGGTCCCGTCGGTCAGGGTCGAGCCCATGGGCAGCCAGGCGCAGTCCATCTCGAGGGTCGTCGCGGCGACGCAGGCATCGACGGACTGGCGTACCGCCGTCTGGAACGCGGCGACCCCGTCGTCGGTCAGGGTCGCGGTGACGGCGCTGACCTTCACCGAGCCGAGGTCGGTGACCTCGAAGGTGCTGTCGCTCAGGGCGACGTACGGTGTGGTCGTGGTCAGCGTGTAGCTGCCGGGGAACAGCACTGCCCGCGCTGCGTCGACCGGGCTGCCGTTGAGCTCCAGCGGCAGGCTCCCGGTGCCAGCCGCGGTCAGGTCGACCGTCGCGGTCCCCTCGGCGACCTTCCAGGTGCCGTCGACCTTCTGGAGGGCGAGCGTCTGCTCGACATTCTTCCCGCCCGTCTGGTAGGTGACCGTGACCTGGGCCTCGTCAGCGGTCGACGACTCGACGGTTGTGGTGATGTCGCTGATCGGAGCGGCTTTCTTGGACGCGGCGAGCACGTCGTCGGTAAGCAGTGCGGTCGAGCTCGGCTTGGTGGCAAGCTGGTCCAGCGCAGCGGCGGCGTCACCGTCGGCGATCGCCTGGTAGTACTGCTGCGCCGTCTTGCCGATCGCGGCCTTCCCGTCGTCCTTCAGCAGCAGGAAGTATGCGGCGAGGCCGCCGCCGACCAGCACCAGCGCGACCACGACCACGACGAGGGTGACCCACAGCCACATCCGCTTCTTCTTCGCCGGGGGCGCGAACCCGGCGGGCGGACCAGCCGGATACTGCGGGCCGGGATACTGCGAGCCGGGGCCGTAGGGCGCCGGAGGCACCGGCCCAGCGCCCTGAGGAGCATAGGGCGGTGGAGCGCCGGGGGCCTGACCGGGCCCACCGGGCTGGGCACCGGGTGCCGGGTAGGGCCCAGGACCGACCGGTGGGGAAACAGCACCGACGGGGGCCTGGGAATATGGTCCAGGGACCGACCCGACCGGTGGGACGGGTCCCGGCGGTCCTGGCGGCACAGGTCCCGGTCCGGGCGGTACGGGCCCTGGCGGCGGTGTCGGCGGTACGGGTGACGGCGGCGACTGGCCTGGACCAGCCGCGACTCCCGTGCCCTGCGGATCAGCCTCCATACCCTGCGCAGCAGCCTCGAAGGCTCCCGGGGCATCCGACGGCACCACAGATGGTCCGGGAGGTCCTGGTGGCACGGGCGCCAGGGGGCTCGGCGACACGGGCACCGACGAGCTCGGAGGCTGACCTGGACCGCCCGGAGCAGCCTCGACGGGTCCCGGCGATACCGGCGGGACGGACACGGACGGGGCGGGCGTCGGTGGTACGGGCGTCGACGGGGCAGGCCCTGATACCGGCCCAGGTCCTGGCGATGCGGGCGCCGGAGGTGCCGGGTCGAAAGGTCCGGTCAGAGGCGGCACGGTGAACGGGGCGGTAGGTGGCGGCGGTGCGTCCTGCGGTGCGTCGGACAGGAGCCCGTCCTCTGGCGACGGGACGTCCCCCGACGGAGGCGGTGGGGCTGCGCCGTCCCCCGGCTCGCCCCCAGCGGCTTCGACGGGCGGCGCTGGGTCGCCCTCCCCCGACTCACCCTGAGCGACGAGGGACTCCGGGGCCGACGGGCTCTCCTCGGCGTCGGGAGGCAACTCCTGACCGTCGGGTATCACGCTGTCCCCCGGCTGGCCCGTGGGAGCGGCAGAAGGTAGTTCCCGGTCGTCTGGTGCAGTCATGGCAGTCCCGTCGTCGCATCCGGCGCCGTCAGTCTAGGCACCAGGGCGGGCCCGCGACCAGGTGCGACCGCCGAACGGCAGGGCGAATCACACAAAATCCTCCCGGGCCGGACACCTTCTCGACAGATCGGAACACAGAACGCGGAATGGCGCGCGGCGCACCGTCGGCCGACAGGTCTGCTTTTCGCCGACGAGGGACACTGCGTCCCACCGCCCTGCGTGCATCCTGCGTGCATCCTGCGTGCGCCCTGCGTGCGAAACACCTCACCTCGCTCGCAATCCGATAAGAGTGCTCCAGTTCGTGGGTTCCACGCCGTTCCACCGTTTCGAAACGGTGGAACGGCGTGGAACCCACGAGCTAGCACATGCTTATCGGTTCTATGGCCTGGGGGCGGGCGAGGGCGGAGAGGCAGGGGCTGGCGTCGAGCAGGGCGCCGACGTAGGTAACGTCTCAGAGACTCGGTAGCATCGCGGCATGACCCAGATGCACCGTCTTGCCGTGGTTGCTCTTGGCGGGGTCCTGCTGGTCGGCTGCTCTGGCGGAGCGGGTGCCGACGGAGACTCGACCACGCCCGGGAACGGAGACTCGGCCACACCCGGGACTGAGTTCGGCTCTTTTTCGCCGTCCGTCAGGACGGACGCCGAGCCGCCGAACCTGCCGACCGACTGCGACGCGCTCGGCTCAGCGGCGACGCGGGCCAAGACCGTCGGGGACCTGGAGCCGTACGACGCAGCTCCGGAGCCGGTGCAGTCGGCCCCCCAGGGCGCGACTCTCGAGCTCGGGTGCGAGTGGTTCGGGGGTGATGTCACCGGTGTGACCGTGACCATCAGCACCGCGGCACCGGACACCGTCGCTGCTGCCGCCGACACGCTGGGCAGCCAGGGCTACACCTGCACCCAGGACCTCGGCGGTCGCCTCTGCACTGCGTCCGAGGAGTCGTCGGCGGAGATCTACGGGGGCCCCGGCGCGACCATCGAGGTACAGAGGATGGTCTTCGCGCGCGACGGTGTCTGGGTCTTCATGTCGACGTCCAACAGGGACGGCCAGGCCCTGCTGCTGGAGACCGTCGCCGACATCTTCGACTGATCTGGCCGAACGGTCGTCGGTGCAGGCCGATAGCCGAACCGGCTGAGCGTCTCGGTCAGCTCAGTCCGGCGACGAGCGTATCGACGAGGTAGCGAAAGCTCGCATCGACGTCGTCCGGCAGTCCGAACCCGCCGGTCAGCTCAAGCTCGACGAACCCGTGCACAGCCGCACGGACTGTGCGCACCTGGTCCACCCACTGGTCCCGGGGCGTGCCGAGCCGGGCCACGGCCTGGGCGACCAGCTCGGCGACAGCCGCCGACTGGGACCCGAGCAGCGTCGCCTCGGTGCTCTGGACAGCGCGGTACCGGCCAGGGTGTGCCAGGGCGTAGGCCCGGGTGGCGTCAGCCAGGGCACGGAGCGCCTGCGCGCTGCTGCTCGGGCCGGTGCGCGGGCTGGGGTCTGCTTCCGAGCCAGTGCTTGCGCCAACCGAGCCGCAGGTGCCCTGGGCGCTCGCGACCGCCGCTTCCAGCACCACGGTGAACTCGACGACACACCGCTGCGCGACGGCCGCGCGGAGCGCAGGGAGCCCGGCGACGTGCTTGTAGAGGCTCGGTACCGCGACTCCGGCGCGGTGCGCCACCGCGGACAGCCCCAGATCGGCCCAACCTGTTGGGCCACCCGCGTCGACCACGTCCAGCGCGAGGTCGAGCACGGCCTGCGGGCTCAGCCCGGCGCGTGGCACGTCAGCGCTCCTGGGACAGCGCGGTGGGCTGGTCGGGCGCGGGCAGCCCGGCAAGAAAGCCCAGCACAGCGGGTACGACGATATCGGGCGCCTGGTGGTGCGGGTAGTGCGCCACGTCGTCGAGCAGCTCGACCTGGGCACAGAGCGCCTGCTCGATCCATGCGCCCTCGGCCTGCGGGTCACGGTAGTCCGGGTCGAGACGACCGAGGAAGGCCAGCACAGGCAGGTGCAGCTGGGGCAGCCGCGCGGTGACTGGTGCGTGCGTCAGCTGTCGCGTCAGCGTCCGGAACTGCGCCAGGTGCTCCGGGTCGCTCAGCGCACTCCGGACGGCCTGGACGTGCTCGCCGAGCCACGGTGCCTGGCGTCCTCGGTTGAGGGTCTTGCGGTAGTGGGCCGACCAGACTCCAGCGCCCCACGGACGTGCGAACAAGACGGGGTAGACCAGGCGACCCGCCGAGCCGGCCGACGCGTCACGCAGTATCGGGCCGGTCATGACGAGCCCGTCGACGGCGTCTGGCCGCTCGGCTGCGGCGTAGGCGACGGCCGCCGCCCCCATCGAGCTCCCCACAAGCACAGCCGGCCCGCCGAGCCGGTCGACGAGGGCCAGCACGTCCCCGGCGGTGGCGACGTCGCCGTGGGTCCGGAACGTCGTGTCCGAGTCTCCGTGGCCGCGCAGGTCGGTCGTCGCGACGCGGTACCCGACGCCGGTCAGCGGCTCGACGAGCTCGCGCCACGTCGACCGCAGGTCGCCCATGCCGGGCACGAGGACGACGAGCCGACCGTCAGCCGGTCCGTCGTCGGTGTACGCCACGCGACCTTCGGGTCGCTCGAGGTGGTGGACTGGGCTCACAGCCGTAGGCTAAAGCCATTAGCCAGCCGGGGTCAACCCTCGGCCCCGACCAGAGCAGCCAGGAGAGCGGCAGCATCGGGGCTGGCGTCGAGCAGGGCACCGACGTGGGCCTTGGTACCGCGCAACGGGTCGCGCACCGGCACACGCTGCAGGGTGTCGTGGCCGGGGACGTCGAAGATCACCGAGTCCCAGCTGGCCGCGGCGACCTGGCCCGGGTAGCGCGCCATCGCCTCCCCGCGGAAGTACGCGCGAGTGTCGGTGGGCGGGTGGTCGACCGCGCGTCGCACGCGGGCCGGGTCCACGACGGTGTCCACCGCCCCGGCGGCCAGCAGCCGGTGGTACAGCCCGCGCTCGGGGCGCAGGTCTGACCACTGCAGGTCCACCGCGGCCAGCTTGGCGTGGTCCCAGCCCAGCTGTTCACGACGACGCAGACCCCTCAGCAGGCGCAGCTTGGCGACCCACTCCACGTCCCGGGCGCACCGGGCCGGGTCGTCGGCCAGCCGGTCCAGGACGTCCGCCCAACGGGCCAGGACGTCGGCAGTCTGTGCGTCGGGGCTGCCGTCTTCGGCTGCTGCCGCACGCACCTGGTCCAGGTACATCTGCTGCACCGCGATGGCGGTGGTGGTACGCCCGTCGGCCAGCTCCAGCGGAGCACGCACCGTCAGGTCGCGGCTCACCTGGTGGAAGGCACCGACGGGGTCGCGCAGCGCCAGGCTGGGCGGCAGCTCAGCACCGCGCGCCACGGCCCGCTCAATGAGCCACAGCACCAGCGACATCGTCCCGGCGCGCAGGTAGGTCACCGGTTCGAGCATGGTCGCGTCGCCGACGATGACGTGCAGCCGCCGCCACACCGCGGGGTCAGCGTGCGGTTCGTCGCGGGTGTTGACGATGGGGCGGCGCAGCGTGGTCTCGAGCCCCACCTCGGCCTCGACATAGTCGGCGCGCTGGGAGATCTGGAAGCCGGGCTCCTCGCCGCGCGGCCCCAGCCCGACCCGGCCCGCCCCGCAGAACACCTGCCGGGTGACCAGGAACGGGGTGAGCCAGGCCACCAGGTCGCCGAAAGGAACCTGGCGGGCCACCAGGTAGTTCTCGTGCGTACCGTAGGTGGCGCCCTTGCCGTCGACGTTGTTCTTGTACAAGGCGACGTCCGGCAGGGCCGGGTTCGACGTCAGGGCCCGCACGCAGCCCAGCATCACCTGCTCCCCCGCCCGGTCCCAGACCACCAGGTCGTACGGGTTGGTCACCTCCGGCGAGGAGTACTCCGGGTGGGCATGGTCCACGTACAGCCGGGCCCCGTTGGTGAGGATGACGTTCGCCGCGCCCGGGTCGTCGTACTCCTCGACCGGACGGGGCAGCGCCTGCGGCCAGCCGTCGTCGCCCGACGACCGGGGGCCCGCGGTCGGGCCGGACGGGGCCGGGCGGTCCGGGTCGTCGGTCAGCTGGGACGGCAGCGCCGAGGCCCGCTCCAGCCGGAAGCCCCGGGCGTCGTGCAGCGGGTCCTCGTCGTCGTAGTCCCAGCGCGCCCGTGCCGTCCCGGGGTCGCGCACCTGAGTCTGGGCGGCGACCTGCACCCCCACGACGTGGCTGGACAGCAGCATCGGGTTGGCGTCGGGACGCCCCGGCTCGACCACCCCGTACTCGGTCTCGATCCCCATCACCCGGCGCACGCTCACACCGCACACCATACGTAAGGTTCCCGGCGCACGGGCGGTCCACCCGCACGACCTGTGCCACGACGAGCGCCACCGGGTGGACGGCAGGTCGACGCGCTCGCCGGGTGGAGCATCTCCGCACCGACGAAGCTGACCAGACTGGTGAACCGACTTGATAGCCTGGGCAGCAGGTGCCCGGCGCACATTGGCTGAAAGGTGAGACGGCATGTTCAGGAACCCGCTGGAAGAAGTGAGGTCGCTCCGTCGGAGCGAGCTCGGCAGGAGGTCGAGGCTGCGCCAGCGGTTCCGTCCACACGTGTCACGCGACCGGCTCGGTTGAGCGCCATGTCCCGCACCGACAAGCTCTCCGTGCAGAAGCTGCGATCCTCCTCAGTGGCCAAGACCATCCCGATCCTGGCACTGGTCGCGCTGATGTGGATCGAAGAAGTCGTCGACGCTCTGCCAAACCTCAACCTCGACCAGTACGGCATCCGGCCCCGACAGGTCGAGGGGCTGGTGGGCATCCCGTTGGCGCCGTTCTTGCACGGCGGGTTCGGCCATCTGACCACCAACACGGTGCCGCTTATCTTCCTGGGGGTATTGTTGGCGCTGACCACCAAGCGGTTCTGGGCCGTCACCCTAGGGGTGGTCCTTCTGGGGGGCCTAGGCACCTGGCTGGTCGCGGGCAGTAATACCGTGCACTTCGGGGCCAGCGGAGTGGTGTACGGATATGCGGCATTCCTTGTCGCCTGGGGCGTGCTGAGCCGAAAACTGCTCAGCGTGCTGGTCGGTGCGGTGGTGGTGCTGCTGTACGGGAGCATCGTCTTCGGTGTTCTACCAGGTCAGCCGGGTGTCTCCTGGGAGGGGCATCTGTTTGGCGCTGTCGCGGGCGTTCTCCTGGCTTTTCTCCTGCGCCCCCGCGACACGACGGCGTCCTGACACATTCTGCAGCGGGTCACCGATCTCGGAGGGTGTGCAGGTCGCGAAGGATATCCGAGCAGGTGATGGCGTCCAGCCCGGTCGGAGACACCGCATCTGGTCGCAGTGCTACACTTGCATGCAACGGTAGCATGAAGGTGGGCGATGGGTTCGACGCTGATGATCCGGAACCTCGACGACGACGTGAAAGCGCGCCTTCGAGTCCGGGCTGCCACACAGGGACGTTCGATGGCGGCCGAGGTGCGGGCGATCCTCGCCGAAGCGGTAGCCGACGGACCGACAGCTCCACGGCGGACGCTGCTCGACGTGTTCGCACAGCTGCCCGACACTGGCGGCGTCGACCTACCCCTACCAGAACGGCACGTCGAACCCCAGCGTGAATAGTGGTCGGTCTGGTCGGAGATCCGCTTCTGCCGGGCGACGAACGAGAACCCCTTGCCGAGTTCGAGCAGAAAGTCGTGCAACTTGTCGATGAGCGCCTGCTCCAGCTCGCTCTCGCGGATGTCAGGACGGTCCGTCATGCCCAGGAACTCGAACACGCTCGGGTCCTTGAGGACGTCGTCAGCCGCTGTGCGCGGCTCCAGCTCGGCGACCTCGGCGCGCACCGACTCGCGACTGTCCTTCCTGGTGGCAAGGAGCCGTTCATAGTAGAACGAGCTGATCTGCCGGTCGAGCTGTCGTGACGTCCACCCCGTCGTCACTCATCGCGATCGGCCCTTCGTCCGCGTCTTCATCTCAAGCCTCCTGCCCTTGTCGCCCACCCCAGACAACCTACCGAACGTATGTTCGAGAGTCAAAGCAGGTTGTCCACCACCAGGTGGGGACTGGGCCTCAGGTCCGGTACGGCATTGGCCATCGCACAGATCCCTTACAGCCTCGACGGTGATGATGCAGCCCGCCAGCGGTCCAGGACGGCCGCGGCGGCGCCGGAGTCGACGGACTGGGCGGCCAGGGCCAGGCCGGCGGTCAGGCGGTCGGTCAGGGTTCCGGTGGCCGTGCCGGGCAGGGTGGCGTCGGCGACGAGACCGGCGGCGGCGTTGAGCAGGACGGTCTCGCGGACCGGGCCGCCGCGTCCGGCCAGGACCTCGACGACGACCCTGGCGTTGGCGGTCGCGTCGCCGCCCCGCAGGTCGGCCACCGTGACGGGGGCCAGGCCCAGGTCACCGGTGGCGTCCAGCAGGTGCTCGCCGACCTGGCCGTCACGGACCTCCCAGACGCGGGACGGGCCGGTGGGCGCCAGCTCGTCCAGCCCGTCCGTCTCGCCGCGGAACACCAGCGCCGAGGTGCCCCGGTCGGCCAGGACCCCGGCCACCAGAGGGGCCATGCGGCGGTCGGCCACGCCGATGGCCACGGACTCCGGCTGGGCCGGGTTGGTCAGCGGGCCGAGGAAGTTGAACGTCGTACCGATACCGAGCTCTTTGCGGGCCTGACCGGCGTGGCGCATCGACGGGTGGAACACCTGGGCGAAGCAGAAGGTGATACCCACCTCTCCTGCCAGCTCGGCGACCCGTTCTGGCGGCTGGGCCAGGTCCAGGCCGAGCGCTTCGAGCACGTCCGCCGACCCGGAGGCCGACGACATCGCGCGGTTGCCGTGCTTGACGACCGTCACCCCGGCGCCCGCGACGACCAGCGCGGCCATGGTCGAGACGTTCACCGTGCGGGCCAGGTCACCGCCGGTACCGACGATGTCCACCGAGCGCACCGGCACGCTGAAGCGCCGGGCGTGCGCCAGCATCTGGTCGGCCAGACCGGCCAGCTCGGCCACCGTCTCGCCCTTGGCCCGCAGCGCCACCAGGAACGCCGCGACCTTCGGCGTGGACGCCGCGCCGCTCATGATCTGGTCCATCGCCCAGCCGGTCTGCTCGGCGGTGAGGTCCTGCTGGGCGACCAGCGCGGTGAACAGCTGCGGCCAGGTAGGCCCGCCCGTCTCGCTCACGTAGCCGGGGTCGGAGCGTCGAGCATCCGGACCACCATGTCGTGCACCACCATCGGGTCGAGCGGCCGGGTGACGACGTTCTCCGCGTTCGACCAGGACGCCAACCAGGCGTCGGCGGGCCGGGCGATGATCACCAGCACCGGCGGGCAGTGGTCGATCTCGTCCTTGAGCTGGCGGGCCAGGCCCATCCCGCCGACCTTGTCCGCCTCGGCGTCGAGGACGAACAGGTCCACGTCGTCGCCGCGGGCCTCGGCAACCACCGCGTCGGCGGTGGCGACCTCGACCCAGCGGATGTCGGGGGTGTCGGCGTCCAGGCGGGGGCCGACGGCCAGCCGGACCTCCTCGCGGATATCGACGTCGTCGGAGTACAGCACGATCCGGGGGCCTGCCCCAGCAGTGTCGGTCATCGGTGATCCTTCGTCGGCGAGAGCTGCTTCGAAGAGCTGCGTTGAGGAGCATGGTGGCACACCGCCGGGCGGGACGGCACCGTCCGTCGGGCGCGCCGGTCCAAGCCTAGGCCCAAAGTCCTGAGCATGGGGCGTGATCGGCCATACTGACACTTCGTCCGCATCTCGTCCGGACGGGGCGTCGACGCGCTCGAACGGCCGGTCTGCGCGAGAGTGGTGAAGAACGACCAACGAGAGGGAACCATGGCTGACTACACCCTGCCCGACCTGCCCTACGACTACGCGGCCCTGGAACCGCACATCTCGGGCCGGATCATGGAGCTGCACCACGACAAGCACCACGCCGCCTACGTGGCCGGTGCCAACACCGCCCTGGAGAAGCTGGCCGCGGCCCGGGCCGCCGACGACTTCGCCGCGGTGAACCTGCACGAGAAGAACCTGGCGTTCAACCTCGGCGGGCACACCAACCACTCGGTGTTCTGGCAGAACCTGTCCCCCGACGGCGGCGGTCGGCCCACCGGTGAGCTGGCCGCGGCGATCGACGAGCACTTCGGCTCCTTCGAGGCTTTCACCAAGCACTTCGCGGCCAACGCCCTGGGCATCCAGGGGTCCGGCTGGTCGGTGCTGGCCTGGGACTCGGTCGGCGCCCGGCTCGCTGTCTTCCAGCTGTACGACCAGCAGTCGAACTTCCCGCTGGGCGTCGTGCCGATCGTCATGCTCGACATGTGGGAGCACGCCTTCTACCTGGACTACGTCAACGTCAAGGCGGACTACGTCAAGGCCTGGTGGAACATCGTCAGCTGGGCGGACGCCGCCGACCGGTTCGCCAAGGCCCGCACCGCCACGGCCGGGCTCATCGTCCCGGTGACCTGACTGCACCCTGGCGCAGCGGTGCGGGCAGGTGCCTTCCTCGGCCCTGCCCGCACTGCTCATCGCCTCGTAGACGGGAACGACCTGTCAGCCCGTGCCGTCGTCTTCCGGCCGGGTCGGCGCGAAACCAGGGTTGGGCTGGACGCTGGCGAGGATGGCGACCAGCGTCTGGGTGTACTCACCACCCGACTCGCCACCGATGTTCCCGACGTTCGTCGAGAACAAGAAAGCCGTCTGGGGGCCGTCCGGCAGCGGGTTCTGGGCGCCGAAGGCCAGTCCGTTCGCCGCCGATCCAGCCACCGTCAGGGAATAGTTCACCCCCCACTCGTCCTCGGAGCTGACGACGACAACCTGCCCTGGGCCATCCTGGTCCTGTCCATCCAGGGCCCATCCGCTCAGACCAGGCACCGACCCCAGCACCTCGACCTCTGAGGGGAACGTCACCACACTACCAGCCGTGATACTGCCCGCGAACCCGTTGCGGACCAGCTCGACCGGTGCCGCGTCGCTGGACTGCGGCGGTACGACGAACAGCACACAGTTGATGGTGTCGCAGCCGTCGAGCAGCTGAGGTTCGCCCTCAAGATCGCCGACCGTCCAGTCCGGTGGGTACTGGAACGTCACCGGGTACTGCGGGGACGAGTAGGTCGGCCAGCCGCTGGTGTCCACCGTGACCTCGACCGGGGGGATCTGGTGCGTCGGTGCCGGAACAGGATCGCTCGGGTCGGCAGCCACCTGGGGCGACTGGTCGGCCCAGGTGGTGAGCCCCCAGACCCCACCGCCGAGGACCACCACCATGACCCCCGCCAGCGCCCCGCCGAGCGCGGCGCGCCGCCGTCGGGCCCGGCGGCGTCCCGCCGCCGCCAGCGCACCGGCGTCGAACGATCCGCGGACGCTGGAGGCCCGGTCCCGTAGCGCGGCCATCACGTCGTCGAGTCCGTGCTCGCTGAGCTCAGACATGGTCAGCTCCTTTCTTCCAGGCGCGCCCGCAGAGCGGTCAGACCGCGCGAGGTCAGCTTGCGGGCGTTGGTCTCGCTGACGCCCAGGACTGCCGCGACATCGGCGTAGTCGTGGTCGTCGAGCACCCGCAGGACCACGGCCACCCGCTGCCGTGGGGGTAGCGTGGCGAGCAGGCTCAGCGCCCAGTCCCGGTCGTCGACCTCACCGGTCGGCGTGACCGATCCGGGGTCGACGTCGGCGGTGACCACCAGGCGTCGTAGCTTGCGCCACACGGAGGTGTTCCGGTTGACGATGGCCCGGCACACGTACGCCATCGGGTCCCGGACGGTGATCTGGTCCCATTTCGGGTAGACCGCGACCAGGGCGTCCTGCACCAGGTCCTGGGCGTCGTGCACGTTGCCGCACACCAGGTACGCGAACCGCACCAGAGCGTCGCTCCGCGCGGCGACGAACGCCTCGAAGCTGGTACCGACCGATACGAGGAGGCCGCCATCGTCGTACGGCACCTGGGGCTCCTTCGTCGGCAGCGGCCCGACTGCCGCTGGCAGAGAGTCGATCATCACACTTGCACGACGCGCGGCCCCCCCACAGTGTGACGTGGTCGCAGGCACCGGATCCCGCCCCGGGCCGTGGCGGTCCCGTTGACGTCCTGGACGAGGCCGCCGCGACCCTCTGACCAGGCATGTACCGTGGGCGGTGGCTCACAACCTCGGGCAAGCTGTATGAGATCATTCGTCGCATGGACACCGATTCCGGACAACCGCCCGTGGACGATGACACCACACCCGGCTGGGATGCCATCACCGCGCACTTCGAGGCCGTCTATCCCGACCAGAAGAGCCCGGTGCACTACGGCACCATCATCAAGTACTCCCTAGGCGGCCCGGACCCGATCGACGGGGTGTCGGTGTACCGCGCGGCCGAACCGGTCCCACACTGGCACTACGTGACCTACGGCTACTCCGACCTCTACGGTCAGAACAAGGCCACCGGTGACGAGGACTCCGACTACGGGATCGAGATGACCTTCCGGCTCGCCGATCCGGCGGCGCTGGACCCGGCGAGGAATCCGCCTGTCTGGGTCGTCAACCTGTTGCAGAACCTCGCCCGCTACGTCTTCGAGACCGGCAACGTCATCTATGCGGGTCACCACATGAACGCGAACGGTCCTATCGCCCTCGAAGAAGACACGCTGCTCACAGCACTGGCGTTCACCGACGACCCGATCGGAACTCCCATCCGCACCCCGACCGGGCTGGTCCGACTGGTACAGGCGGTAGGTATCACCAGCGAAGAGCTAGACCACGCCATTGCGTGGAACTGCGAAAGAGTGCTCGACACCATCGGGCAACGATGGCCGCGCGGCCTGACCGTCCTGGACCGTCCCGGGCTCGACGAGTTCTCTGACCTGCTGGTTCAGGTCGAAGAAGGCGTGGAACGGGACGGGTCGAGCGTCGGCTATCTCGGGGTGCAGACTCTCCTGGTCAGCGGAACCCCGGACGACCTGACGGTCAGGTGCGTCGCCCTGCCCACCATCTCCAAGACGGTAAAGTCGCGCCTTCCGTACAGGAAATCGCTGCTCGTCGTCGGCGACGAAGAAGTCCTCGAACTCGTCCCCGAGGACGGTCCACCGGTACGACAGCTCGCCCACGACGACGAACCAGCACGTATCAGCCTGACGGACGCCGGAGTCGCCGCGCTGCAGACGATACCCGCCGAACCAGGTGAATACCGGCTCCCCGACATCCCCGGGGTGCGCTGGGAGCTGGTTGCTACTCAGGACGAACTGACCTCGTAGCGGACATGGTGGGGCCTCGGTCGCCGGTACAGCCAGTGTCCGCCTGCTGTCCGCCGTGCCCGTCCGGAGACTACGCACTGCGAGACGGACCCCCCCTCCCACCTGTGAGCCGATAAGAGTGCCCCACTTCGAGGACTCCACGCCGATCAGGCGGTTCAAACCACCTGATCGGCGTGCAACCCTCGAACCTGCACTGTCTTATCGGCTGCTACTGGAGAATGGGGGCTCCGCTACAGGCGAGGTCCCTACGCTGGGAGCTGATCACCGCTGATCTTGTAGTCGACCTGGTGGGCCTCGGCCGGGACGGGGACCTCCCAGCGGCGGAGCATCTGGTCGAGGGCAGCGTTCGACAGGGTGCTGTCGCGGTCGGTGTTGCGCCGCTTGACGACCGGTTCGGGGCTCTCCAGGTAGACGATCTCGACCTGGGCGTCGTAGGCGTACAGCAGGTCCAGGGTGCGCTGACGGATCCGAGACGACAGGTGCGTGGCGTTCCACACGAAGTCCTCCCGTCGGCCCAGCAGGGCCTTGGCCCGGTCGGTGACCAGGTGGGCGGCCGCGCCGGTATTGCCCGCGTGCTTCAGCCCCAGCTCGGCACAGGCGTCGTCGAACGAAACCACCGGCAGGTCAGGGGCGTGGGCGGCGATCCAGGTGTTCTTGCCCGACGCCGGCATCCCCGACAGCATGACCACCCGTGAGCCAGGCGGGGCGTAGAACGGGTAGTCCACGCTGATCGCACCACGACGACGGCAGTACTCCAGCCGGGTGTGGGCGTCGGCGTAGGGGTACTCGGCGTCGTAGCAGCCTTCGTCCTGGGCGACCTCCCGGAACAGCTCGACGGCGGCGATGCTCTCGCCCATGTCGGCGCAGATCCGACCCTTGCCGTCGGCCTCGGCCAGCGCCGCGATATCGCGGATGCGCAGCTCCCACGACAACGTCCGCACGACGTACTCCGGGCTGTCACCCTGCCGGTTCCCGGCCACCGCGTAGAACGGTTCCATATGATGCCGGACCAGCCGGCAGATGTGTTCCCTCAGGTCGAACGGCACCTGGGACTGCCACAGCATCCGGCGGGCGTCGATGGCGCCGATGCGACCGTGCCCGACGCTGGATATCCGCCCGTCCTCGACGACGGTGCACGCCGCCTTCCCCAGGTCGTGGAACAGCGTCGCGTAGAACAGCACGAACCGGTCGTCCGGGCGACCCTGAGCGTAGTCCGGCAGGTCGACCATGACCTCGCAGGCCATCCGGGTGTGGGTGAGGACATCCCCCTCGCCGTGGAACTCCGGCTGCTGGGGCGTGTCGGCCAGCGGCGCCAGCACATCGACCTCGTCGACGATCGCCGCCCAGTCGAGCGGACCACCAGGGGCGGGCACCAGCTCGCACAAGGTCGCGTAGTCGGTCACGAGCCCACCTCTTCCCAGGCCGTCGGGACCGGCGCGTAGACGTCGGCGCCGGGCGCCAGCTGGTTGGGCAGTATCGGCCGGTCCAGCCAGTGGGTATCGCTGCTGGCGATGGTCTGCAAGAAGTCGGCCCGCACCCACTTCAGACGCCCGACGGTCTGGTGGCCTTCCTCGATCTTGATGTACAGCCCTTCGGACAGGTCGCTGTCCTGGGTCTCGGCCTCGGCGCGTCCAGGGTCGATCCCGTGCTGGGCGGCCGTCCGGCGCAGGTTCTGGCGCCACTGCCCGGACTTGGCCAGCGAAGGTCGGACCAGAGCCAGCAGGTCGTCCAGCCGTCGCGGTGCCAGCCCGTCGTACAGCACCGGCACCGACACCACCGGCGACCCGCGCAGCACCTCGCGCCGGGCGGCAGTCGACAAGAACACGCCCTGCTCGGTGTCGAACAGGTCGAACTCCAAGAAGTAGTGCGGCAACCAGTCGTAGAACACCGTGTGCTTGGCGTACATCCACTCGCCGTACATGACGTACCGCTGGTCCAGCACGTCGAACAGGGCGGTCTCGTGCGTCGCACCCCACGACTTCAGCAGGTTGAAGTGCTTCTCCCTGGCCCCGCCGGTGAGGTAGTGCCCCCGGCTCTGCACCAACAGCTCGGCGTCGTCACCGAAGCTCAGCCCCGAGTTGGCCCCGTCCAGCTTCTCCTCCACGACGATGCGCCGCCCGACCAGCGCGTCGTACGGCACCTGCGACAGGTCCTCGTCCCCCGGTTGCAGCCGCGACCCTTCCAGGTGCGGCGTGCGCGGGTACTTCAGCAGGGATCTCATGGCCGTCCGTCCAGGTCGTCGGCCAGCCTGGCACACCGCCCTGCCTCTGGACAGCTGGATTTGGCACTCGTCGCGCAGGACGGCGGGCGGGTGACTCAGACGCTGAACGAACCTACAATGGCAGCAACGACAACCCACCGGCAGGAGGGGAGCATGGTGCAGGTCAGCCTGAAGGAACTGGGACGAGACGCCCGGCACCTGATCGAGCAAGCCCGCAGCGAGGACGTCCTTGTGACCGACGGGGTCGGACCAGTCGCCCGGATCGTCAGTCTCGGCCCCAGCAGGACCGAGGACGCAAAGTCCCTGTTCGGGATCCTGTCACCCGACACCGACCAGGACCTGGCCAGGCTGGAGCGGCTGGCCTGATGCGGGTCGTGCTCGACACTAACGTGCTGCTTGACGCCCTGGCGGCCCGCGAGCCGTTCCGGGCCGACGCCGAGACAGTTCAGCAGGTGCATCAGACGCAGAACAGCAAGGCGAGCAGCAGGGCAGCTCTACCCCGGTCAGCTCGACAAGACCGGCCAGCCACTGCGGGTCCCAGCGAACCAGAGCCTGGGTGGGGCGGCGAACCCTAGGCGCCCGTTGCGCGATCTTGTTGCCCACGCCCCGGGACCCCGAGTGCAGGGACAGCCACACCTGGTCGGTCTCGTCGGCGCAAAGTCCGAACCCATGCCGCGAGACCAGACAAGTTCATGCGTCAGGCGAAGGAGCCGCCGCAGGCGCACGAGCTCTGGGCGTTGGGGTTGTCGATGGTGAAGCCCTGCTTCTCGATGGTGTCGGCGAAGTCGATGGTGGCGCCGTCCAGGTAGGGCACGGACATCCGGTCCACCACGACCTCGACGCCGTCGTAGTCGCGCACGGCGTCACCGTCGAGCTGGCGCTCGTCGAAGTACAGCTGGTAGATCAGGCCGGAGCAGCCGCCGGGCTGCACGGCGATGCGCAGCCGCAGGTCGTCGCGACCCTCGGCCTCCAGCAGGGCACGGACCTTGGTCTGGGCCACGTCGGTCAGCACCACACCGTGGGTCGCGGTCTGCGGGGTCTCCTGCGTGGTCTCGCTCATTCGGTACTCCTCAGTCACTGGGATGCTCGCCCTGCTCGACATCGCTCAACACCGAACCGGTCGTCCGTGTTCCACGGCGCAGTGTTCTACGGCACGGACCCCAGGGTACAAGGCCCCAGGGCGTGGCGTCCGGCGGTACCGGCCAGAGCCAGGCGGTCGCCTCCAGGCTGCGCTGGGTCGGCGCGGCGGGACGGGCGACCGGGTGACGGTTCGCCTCGCCGCCGCGGCGCACTGCATCGATACTTGGCCCCATGGCGACGACACGGTTGCTGCGGATCGGCATCTTCTGCTTCGACGACGTCGACGAGCTCGACCTGGTCGGCCCCTACGGGGTGCTCAACGCCTGGGCTGAACGGTCGCCGCTGCGCCCCGAGATCAGCACCCTGACCGCCGACGGCAGCGGGGTGCGCTGCGCGCACGGTCTGCGCCTGCTGCCCGACGCCGCCGCCGACGAGGTCGAACCGTTGCACGTGCTCGTCCACCCCGGTGGTCCGGGCGCCCGGACGCTGGCCGCCGACCCGGCGCACCTGGCCTGGCTGCACCGCACGCGCCAGGCCACGCCGCTGCTGGTCGGGGTCTGCACCGGGGCGCTGGTCCTGGCCGCCGCCGGGCTGCTCGCCGGGCGGCCGGTCGCCACCCACCGGGACGCGTTCGACGAGCTCGTCGGGTACGACCCGACTCTGCTGGCCGACACCGAGGCCAGGTACGTCGACGACGGCGACGTCGTCACCAGCGCCGGAGCCACCGCCAGCCTCGACCTGGCGCTGCACCTGGTCGCTCGCCTGGAAGACCCGGCCGCAGCCCAGACGGTGGCCCGGCACCTCCAGTACGACTACAACCCAGAGCTCACGGTCTGAGCCGCCGTCGATTCGAGACTTCTGTCGCGGATTCGAGAGTTTTACTGGGTCTTCGGACATTCGGTGGGGATCACGGGGTGAGTCCGCCTGCTGCGAGGAGCATGCGGAGCCTGTAGTTGTCGCGGTTGCGGTAGCCGCGGGCGAGGCGTCGGTGGAGCTCGATGGTGCCGTTG
>WRMB01000033.1 GCA_009777345.1 Micrococcales bacterium
AAGCAAATTGATTTGCGTTTCCGGGCATTGCAAAAACAGAGGCGTGTTTGAAATTCCGCTAGGCAAAGTAACGTTACGCGACATAATCTACGGCATGGGATTTGGCGGTGGAATTGCGAATGGCGGACAATTTAAGTTTGTTCACCTGGGCGGTCAGAGCGGCCCCATAGCCGGCCCCGGCCAGCTTGATACCATTTACAGTTACCAGGATTTATGGGATGCTGATTTGGCGGTTGGTTCCGGCGCTGTTGTTGTGATGGACGAAAGCGTTTCCATACTGGAATATCTAAAAAGCGTTACAGAATTTTTTATTCATGAATCATGCGGCAAGTGCGTACCATGTCGTGAAGGCAATCATCAAATATTAGCTATATTGAAAAAACTTTCCGTGCCAAACGGCGCAACGAGAGATGATCTTGATCTTCTTCGCAGGCTTACCGACACCATGAACGGCGCCTCGTTTTGTGGGTTGGGTCAGAGCGCCGCTGTCGCACTAAACAGCGCATGGAAATATTTTAAAACTGAGTTTGAAAGGAAAGTCGACATGAGACGTTCTCTGGCGAGCACCGTGGCATGCCTGTCGCTGCTGCTGGGAGCCGGTGCCATAATCTCGAGCCCGGCTGTGGCCGCGGCTCCTACCCCGGTGGGGGTGACCGGGCCCGTGCACTACGTCATCGGCACCCCCCAGGAGGCCGAGCAGTACGTCCTGAGCCACCTGACGGACCCGATGGGCAACCAGACCTCGAGCACCTCGTGGTTCCAGTCCAGCCCCCGCCTGGTCCGGCCGGTGGTACTGGCAGGCGACTCGATCACCTGGAATGAGGCAGTCGGGATGACCGAGAGCGGCGGCAACGTCGTCTACAGCCCCAACGCCCAGAGCTGGGCGGTCAACCCGCACGCCAGCCCGGTCGGCGACTACACCCGCATCACCTTGGACCTGCCGCCGGACGCCGACCGGGACTGCGCCGCCGGCCCGCCGGCCCAGCTGCACTCCAACACCGACACCCTGGGCCACGCCTGGTGCCGCGGGCCCCTGGTCTACACCGCGTCCCTGCTCGCCGCCCCCCCCGACGACCCCCACCTGATGTGGGGGGTATCGGTCTACGACTCGACCGGGGCCACCATCCCGCCGAAGACCGACCAGTTCGGGGTGCTCCTGGCAGGCCCTAACAACGGGTTCCCCGGGCGCAGCGAGACCACTGCCGAGCACGTCTACGTGCTCGACCCGTCGCTGGCGCTGACCAAGCAGGTCTGCGTCGAGCTCGAGGTGGCCGACTGCGACCTGGCCGACGACAGCCTCTGGGTGGACAGCACCGCGATCCCGGCCGGGTCGCCCCAGGCCGTCTTCCGGGTCACCGTCACCAACACCGGCAACGTCGAGCTGCTCAACGTGCACATCGCCGACGACTACCTCACACCAGACGCCGACGACGTCACCAAGGTCGGCCTGCCGGCCGTCGACGGTGGACCGGCCCCCGGCGCCCTGTTCGCCGCCAGCCTCCAGCCCGACGAGTCGGCCTCGTTGATCGTCACGGTACCCATCGACGGCATCCTGGACGGGACGCTGCAGAACACCGTGACCGCCAATGCCGAGCTGCCGGACGAGGTACCCGACACGGTCTTCGGGTCCGATCCGACCATCGACCCCAACGGCGAACGGCTGTCCAAGCGGTTCACCGGCAACCCGACCCCCGGTCACCCGGACGGCGAGCCTGAGATGGTGCCCTCCAACCAGGACGACGCCGAGGTGATCGAGATAGTGCTGATGCGATCGTTCCCGCCGATCTTCGGCCAGCTCCCGCCCGAGGACCTGGTACAGCCCAGCACCGAGGTGCTGCCTGGTGAGGTCCTGCCCGGCGAGGTGCCGCCTGGCGAGGAGCCGGAGTCAGGCACCCCGCGGCTGCCGCTGCTGGGGGCCACCGGGGCCGACGCCGTGAGGGCGGCCGTCGTCGGAACCGTCTTGCTGCTGGCCGGTCTCGGCCTGGTCGTGGCCCGGACGATCCGGGCACGTCGCCGCCTGGCCTCGTAGGTCAGCAGGCGGTACGACGGCGCGGGCGCTCGGTCACGGTGCCCGCGCCGTCGTCGTCCGGACACCGGTGCGACGGTGGCCGTCGGCGCGGGCGCTATCCGGGAGCGACGGCGTCGAGGTGCTGCTCCTGGTCGTGCGGTAGCTGAGCCTCCAGCCGCGTTCCTTCGCAATCGGCGAGTCTGACGGACCGTTCAGCTTGGCGTCCCGGTGGCCAGCGCCGCGTCAGTATCGGCGAGAGCCTGGGCGGCCTGGGTGAGGTAGTCGGCCATACCGGTCAGCCCCTCGATCGCGGTCGTGGCCCCGTTGGTGAACTCCTGGTACGACTCGCCGAACGCCACCGACGCCTGGTCGGTGACGAACCCGTTGCTGACCAGACCGTCGATATACCCCTTCAGGCTGTTCAGGGTGGTGGTGATCTCCTCCTGCCCGGTGGTCAACCGCGTAGCAGCGGTGTTCATCTCTTCGTACGACACGTTTATGCCCATGGCAGGCTCCTCTGGATCAACAGGTGACGCAGGAGGGTTCAGGTGCCCCCGCGACCGGGTCGCTGGACGACCCGATGGAAGAAACATATCGGACATCTCGGGCCAGAGGCCGCCTCTCTAGTGTGAGGTTCGTCACACTCTGCAACGCCCAGGACGGGCCTGGCGCCGGGTCCTCGCGGTGAACACCCAGGTCAGAGCCACACCTGGTAAGACGTGGTAACAGATTCGGACAAACCGGCCCGCCGAGCGGGCGACTGACTGTAGGGTCTGGCCCGTGGACACCCATCCGTCAGCCCCAGCAGCCCGGACCGGCACGGCCGGGCTGCGGCTGACCCTGCCCAGCGACCCGTTCCCCGTATCGCTGGAAGGGCTGTTCTGATGGGCTACCGACGCATGGTTCCGTCACGGAGGCGACCGTGGACATGTTCTCCGCGATCTGAACCAGACGGTCTCCGGGGACAGCGCCGCAACCGGCTCGGACAACCGGCTGGACATATGACCAGATCGAAGGGCCGACAGCGGCCGAGAATATCGTGTAGGCTCAGAGCAAAGGGACGGCAGATGATGGGGGCACTCCATGTGGAACGACGTTGAGGCACTGCGGTCGATCGCGCGCAGCCTCCAGGAGTTCGCCGACAGCGTGGGCCGCGCCGCCAACGATGCCCAGGCCTCCGACCCCGGCTGGATCTCCGACGCGGCGGACAACTACCAGAGCCGCATCGACCAGGCGGTGTCCACCCTGCGTACCCGCAGCCAGGAGATCAGCGAAGCGTCGACCGCGATGTTCGCCTACGCCGACGCGGTCGAAGACCACATCGGGGACATCGTGGCGCTGGCCAACACGCTGGGCAAGGGGGTGGACTACGTCTGGAACCGCCTCCAGGAAGGCGCGTCCGACGTGGTCGACTTCCTCGGCGACATGAAAGACGGCGCCGAGGACGTGCTCGCCAGTATCGGCCGGGCCGCCAGCGGACCCATCAACACCATCCGGGGGTGGCTGTGAACGACGGTGCACCCGCGGCGCGGTACGTCCTCACCGCCGACCAGCTGCGACAGCTGGAGGCGGCCTGGGGCGGACGGCTGCCCGACAGCTTCCACTTCGTCTGGTCCGACGAGGTCCCGCCGACCGAGCGCGACCGTCGCGACTCAGCCGCCCGCGAAGCGCTGCAGGCCACCGGGCTGCTGGGCCCAGGGCCGGACGGCCCGGTCGAGCGCCACGTCCGCCGGTTCCTGGACGTGCTGCACCGGCCGGCCGTCGTCGTGGCCACCCAGGCCTGGACCCAGGAACGGCAGTGGATCGAGCTGGTCTGGTGCGACGCGCAGTGGGGTGCCAGCCTGCTGCGGACCCGTCGGCCGTCACCCGATCCCGCGCCGTCGGGCCCCGCAGCGCCGTGGGCCGACGAAGACGCCGTCCACCTGACGCTGGCCCAGCGTGGCACCGTGCTCGCCCGGCCGCTGGACCGGTTGGAGCAGGTCCGCCAGCCCGACGACGAACGTACCGTGGTCGCCGGACCGGTGGTGCTGAACCTGGCGGAGTCGGTCGCGGTCGTCGCGGCCTGCCGACCCGACCGCAACCCCGACGTGGCGCACGAGCTGCTGCGCCAGGTCGGCGCCGACCAGTCCGGCGAACCGTTCCGCAGCCTGGCCGCGGGCATCGACGCCGGGTTCGAGGTCACCGTCGCAGCACCCGGCGTCCTGGCGCGGCACGGCCTGTACCTGCGCTCGCAGGGCCTGTGGGTGTCGCTCGGAGCCCGGATCGACTCCGTGCTCGCCCAGGTCGCCGCCGGGAAGGAACCACCCAGCGGCCCGGTCCTGGCCGATACCGCCACGGTCCGCCTCGTCCCGGTCGCGGCGAGCCGCATCATCGCCGACTACCTGACGACCGTGACGACCGTGACCACGCTGCAGGAGGGGGCAGACCAGTGAGCGACGACAGGAAAACCTCCGGCGGTGGCGGCGGCGTCACCGCCAGGTACACCGATATGCAGCGCTCCGGCGAGCTGCTGATGGGCCTGTCCACGGTATTCCTCACCGACGCGACGATCATCCGTGGTTACGCCACCAACCCGGACGTGCTCTCCAGCGCCGTCTTCGCCCCGGTCCAGGCCTTACAGGTCGAGGCCGGACTGGCCAGCACAGGCATCACCCTCACCGCCGACGCCATCGAGTTCGGTGTGCTGGGCACCTTCCTGGTCGGCGCCGTCGAGGCCTACGAGCTGGCCGACCAGGCGATAGCCGCCATCGAGACCAACCTCACCAACGCCGCCACCTATTGCGTGGGATACGCGCTGCCCGGGATCGTGCTGATCGCCGGCGTCCAGTACCTGAGTCTGGCCGGGACAACCTGGACAGTCGACCAGATACGCGGCCTCTTCGACTCGAACTACGACCCGCGCAGCTTCAGCGATATCCTCGACAACCAGAACGAGGTGATACTGGCCCTGGTCGACCAGACAGGACTGCGGGACTGGCTGGATCATCACCCCGAGATCATCGACCCCTTCGTCCGCGGCGCACCCGGCCTCGTCGCCGGCCTCACCGCCAACCCGATCGGCCGCCTGGTTCTCGGCACCTTGAACGGCTTGACCGGCGGCAACCCGCCTCTCACCTACGAGCAGGTCATCACCAGCATACTCGCCAGCGGATCCGTCTTCGGCCTGTTCGACGACGGCGATATCACGGTCCATCCGACCAACAAGGACGACGACGAAGCGCTCAACAGCGGACCGCCCCGGATCGAGCGGCTGGCGAACCTGGACGACATGTTCGCCAGCCTTGGGGAGATAGACCGGTACGACTACGATAAAGACCCGAAGGTCGCTGACTATTCTCGCATCCGCGTCATACAGTCGGTGGGCACCGACGGCGTGACGCGCTGGATCGTCCAGATCCCGTCGACCCAGTCGTGGGACCCCTCGGCGGGCCCGGCGCTGAACGACATCACGGCCTGCCTGGTCGAGATGAGCGGTCAGCCCAGCGCGCTGGAGGCGGCTGTGCGCGAGGCGATGCAGCAGGCAGGTGTCGAGAAGGGCGACCCGGTGATGCTGCACGGATTCTCCCTGGGAGGGATCACCGCCGGGCACATGGCCGCCGACCCGTCGTTCACCAGCCAGTACAACGTCCAGGCTGTGCTGACCGCTGGATCACCTGTCGCTCGCTTCGACATCGGCCCCGATATCCAGGTGCTGTCCTTCGAGCACTACGACGACCCTGTACCCCACATGGACGGTCGGAATAACCCGGACCGGCCGAACTGGACTACGATCACCGACACCGCACCCACCGTCAAAAACCCGTACGAGGACCCCAAGAAACCCGATGACGACTACCTGTCCAGCGATCACAACGCTTTCACCTACGCCAAGACCGCGGGCGACGCCCAGAACGACGGAGGGTTCAGCATCGACCTGTACATGGATGCCGTGCGTCCGTTCCTGGACGGCACCCAGACGATAAATGACTTTCGGGCGGAGAGGGTGAACTAAGTGCTTCAGCCTAGGATGAGGCTCTCTCGGTACGCCGCTGCGGTAGTCGCGGCAGCGTTCTTGGCGACGACCTGCGCAGCGTGCACCCCAAAACCGCACGGGACCCACAGCCTCGTTGAGGTCAACGAGGCTGCCATGCAGTCTGGCATATTCTACGACACGACTATCCGCGTCGGAGCCACTGGGTTTCCCTTCGAGTACCAGTACGAAACCGAGGTGATCCTCAGCGCTGGTGTCGACTCGCCCGAGAAGGAGACAGCCGCGGTCGACTACCTCCTGCGGCTGGCCTGGGCAGAGACCGACTACGACCCCAACCCGCTACAAAAAGGAAACGGCGGCAGTCTCATCACGGTGCACAGAGCCGACGGCTCTTTTGTAGACACCCGCGCTATCCAGGACGAGCTCATGGGCGACAACAAGTGTCGCCGCTGCGAGGGTCTGACCGACAGGATGAAGCATCTGTACGGCCGCTGGCCAGGGCCGATGCCCGAGATCCCCGACGTGCTGGCCCACCTCGCCGACACGCACTGTGACACTGCGAAGCCGGGCCCTCACGGGACGTACACCTGCGGACAGATCGCACAGATCGGGTCTGAAGTCCTCGGCAGATACATCGGACACATCGCCGAGCCTTTAGACGGAAAGCCCAGGTCTGTCGACGGAGTCGTGCTCATTCGCGATATGGTCAGCCGCGACCCAGGGAAGACGGATATAGTCGTCAACACCATGTGGGTCGAGTCCGACCACCTCGACTACCTGCTCCGACTGGTATGGGCTGAGACATCGGTAGAACCGACCGGAAGGATACTGCTGGTCAACGCTGGCCTGAATCGCTCGACAGATACCGGGAGATGGTCCCACCACCGCGAGGACTACGAACCCCCTTGCAGCGAGACGGCGGTTCCTGTGGGCACAGACGGGGCGTCTTTCGAACCCGAGTGCCTGGAACAGCTCTACGGCCCGTGGCCAGGCCCCGTACCTGACGCGCCTCCGCCACCTGAGACCACGACACCGTCGGTACCGTCACCCTCACCGTCAGGCTGATCCGTGCGAACCCGGCTGCTGTACCGCCGACCCGACGGGAAGCTGGACCCGATCGCGCTGTCCACAGACGCCGGGGCGACCATCGGTGACGTCGCCGACCTGTTCCTGCGCGTGGAACGGTCCATCGGCTCCGCTCACACCGTCGACACCACCGCACGGCCCCGGATGCGGGTCCTCGCCCCGGGTGCGACCGCGGCCCGGGTCCTGTCACGGGATATCAGCGTCGCCGATGCCGGGCTGCGCGCCGGTTCCACCGTCGAGCTGGACACGCACCGCCCCGGCACCGCGGTCGAACCGGGTCCGACCGCGGTACGGGTCTACGTCACGGAAGGTCCCGACGCCGGGCGGGCCGTCGACGTCCCGGCTGGTGTGGCGACCATCGGACGTGACCAGAGCGCCACGGTCCGGCTGACCGACCCGACGGTGTCGGCCGTGCACGCCCGCCTGCTGGTAGGGACCAGCGGGGTGGAGATCGTCGACAACGGGTCGGCCAACGGTCTGTCCATCGACGGCGGCCTGGTCAACCGGGTCCACCTCGTCGACGGCGACCTGGTCGAGGTGGGCCAGACCACCGTGCAGATCCGCTGGCAGGCCGGGTCCGGACCGTCCACCTACACGGTCCGGTTCAACCGCTCGCCGGTGGTCGCCCCGCGCTACGCCGGACAGGAGCTGGCGGCCCCCACCCCGCCGGTGCCCACCGCGGCGCAGCCGCTGAACTGGATCGCCCTGCTCGCCCCGGTGCTGCTCGGGGCCTTCACCTTCGCGATGACCCGCAGCCCGATGTCCTTGGGTTTCGTCGCGCTCAGCCCGCTGATGATGCTGGGATCGTGGATCGAGCGCCGCCGGAGCGCCAAGAAGCACCTCGCCCGGGAGTCGAAGCAGTTCCGGACCGACCTGGACGCCCTGGTCGACCAGGTCCGCGCCGACCAGAAGGCCGAGGTCGCCGCCCGGGCCGCCGAACAACCGGACCCGGCCTGCTGGGCAGACGCCGCCAACCGGCTCGACCCGCTGCTGTGGAGCCGTCGGCCGACCGACGACGACTTCCTCGTCGCCCGGGTCGGCATGGGCAGCGACGACTCCCGGACGACTGTCACCCTGCCGCCGCGCGGCAGCACGCCCGCCGAGCTGTGGCAGACCCTGACCAGCGCCGTCGAACCGTTGCGGCGGGTCGAGGGCGTACCGCTGACGGTCGGCCTGCGCGACGTCGGCTCGTTCGGTATCGCCGGGCCCGAAGAAGCCGCCAACAGTGCGGCCCGAGCACTGGTCTGCCAGCTGCTCGCCCAGCACTCCCCGGCTCATCTGCGGCTGGCCGTGCTGGCCTCACGCCGTTCGGCCCGTAGCTGGTCGTGGACACCCTGGCTGCCTCACGTCCCCGCTGGTCCCTGGCTGGCCTCCGACCCCGCCGCCGGGCTGGGCACCATCAGCCTGCTGGAGGAGATCGTCTCCGAACGGACCCAGACCCGCGAGGCGACGCTGCCCGCCGTGCTGGTCGTCGTCACCGACGACACCCCGGTGGAACGGGGCCGCCTGGTGCGCCTGGCCACCGACGGACCGCGCGCCGGGGTGCACCTCCTGTGGTGCGCCGACCAGGTGACCGCCCTGCCCGAGGCCTGCCGCGCCTACCTGGACGTCGGCACCGGGGTGCTCGGCCTGCCCGACCTACGTCGCACCCAGCCCCTGGTGGTCGACACCCTCGACGCCGGCGCCACCTGGCACTTCGCCCAGCGCCTGTCCGGTGTGGTGGACTCCGGCGAACCCGAGACCGACGAGACCGACCTGCCCCGGTCGGTGGACTACCTCACCCTGGTGGGCCGTCAGATGGCCACCAGGCCCGACGCGGTGCTGGAACGGTGGCGCGAGACCGGTTCGCTGCCCGGCCAGGGCGAGAACCGGCGCCAGCCCGCGACGCTGCGCGCAGTGGTCGGGCAGGGACCGGACGGGCAGTTCGTCCTCGACCTGCGCAACGACGGGCCGCACGCGCTGGTCGGCGGCACGACCGGCGCGGGCAAGAGCGAGTTCCTGCAGACCTGGGTGCTGGGCATGGCCGCCGCGCACTCCCCCGCCCGGGCCACGTTCCTGTTCGTCGACTACAAGGGCGGCGCGGCGTTCGCCGACTGCGTCGACCTGCCGCACTGCGTCGGCCTGGTCACCGATCTCACCCCGCACCTGGTGCGCCGGGCCCTGACCTCGCTGCGCGCCGAGCTGCACTACCGCGAGAAGCTGCTCGCCTCGGTCAAGGCCAAAGACCTCGCCGCGATGGAACGCACCGGTGACCCACGCACACCACCCGCACTGGTCATCGTCGTGGACGAGTTCGCCGCCCTGGTCTCGGACGTACCGCAGTTCGTCGACGGGATGGTCGACGTGGCCCAGCGCGGCCGGTCCCTCGGCCTGCACCTGGTGCTCGCCACGCAGCGCCCCGCCGGGGTGATCCGGGACAACCTGCGGGCCAACACCAACCTGAGGATCGCGCTGCGCACCGCCGACGAGCACGACTCGACCGATGTGGTCGGGGTGCCGGTCACCGCGCACATCGACCCTGGCCTGCCTGGTCGGGCGGCGGTCCGCACCGGACCCGGGCGGGTCACCATGTTCCAGACCGCCTACGTCGGCGGTCGGTCCGTCGGAGCGGCCCCCGCGCCGACCATCGACGTCGAGACCCTGACCGTCGGCCCTGGACGGCCCTGGAGCGTCCCGGCCGCCCCGGGCACCAGTACCACCGCCGACGACGACGCGCCGACCGACCTGCGCCGCTGCGTCGACCAGGTGGTCGACGCCGCCCGACGGGTCGGCCTGCCCGCACCACGACGACCCTGGCTGCCCGAGCTGGCCACCGGTTACGAGCTCGCCGACCTGCCGCAACGACCCGACGAGCTCGGTCTGGGCATGGTCGACCGGCCGGAGTCCCAGGCCCAGTCGGTGTGGACCTGGCGGCCCGACGACGGGGCGCTGGCGGTCTTCGGGGCGGCCGGTGCCGGCGCCTCGACGACGCTGCGGTCGGTCGCAATAGCCGCCGGGCTGGCCGATCCCGGTCAGGTGCACGTCTACGGTCTGGACTTCGGCGCTGGGGGCCTGGCGATGCTCGAACCGCTGCCCCACGTCGGCGGGATTCTCGATCCCGCCGATACCGAGCGGGTGACCCGGCTGCTGCGCGACCTGCTGGCGCAGGTCGAGGACCGGACCCGTCGGTTCGCCGCGGCCCGCGCCGGGTCCCTCGGCCGGTACCGAGAGCTGGCGGCCCGGCCCGACGAACCACGGATCATCCTGCTGGTCGACGGCATGTCGGCCTTCCGCGACGCCTACGAGACCCCAGGGACCAAGCTCGCGTCGTTCAACGCCTTCCGCCGCGTCCTGGTCGAAGGTCGCCCCCTGGGCGTGCACGTCGTCATCGCCGCCGAACGCCCCAGTGCCATCCCCAGCTCGATGACCTCGGCCGTCGGCCTGCGGCTGGTCCTGCGGCAGGCCGACCAGAACACCTACCGGGTTCTCGACGTGCCGAACGACGTGCTCGACAACGACTCGCCCCCCGGGCGGGCGGTGCTGGCCGGCACCGGACAGGAGATCCAGCTCGCGGTGCTCGGCGGTGACACCGACCTGGCCGACCAGGCGCGGGCCGTCGACGCGCTCGTCGCCCGGTGCGACGCAGTGCCGCGCGCGCCCGGAGTACGGCGGCTCGCCACCCAGATTCCCGCCTCGTCGCTGCCCGACCAGGCCGACCGCGGCCCCGTGCTGGGTATCTGCGAAGAGACCCTGGAACCGGTCGGGTTCGTACCCGTCGGTCCCTTCCTGCTCGCCGGACCACCGGGCAGCGGACGCACCACCGCCGTCGCCTGGCTGGGGGCCAGCCTGCACCGTTGGGACCCCTGCCTGCCGCAGTACTACATCGGGGTGCGACGGAGCCCCAACAGCCGTCTTCCCTGGTGGCACAAGACCGCGACGACTCTCGAGGACGCGAAGACCCTGGCTCGCGAGCTCGGTGAGATCGTCGGCGAACCCGCACCGGCAACGGACGACGACGTCGAACGCCCCGGTGTGGCTCTGATCGTGGAGTCGCTGGCGGATATCGTCGGGACTCCCGCCGAGCAGCCCCTGGTCGAGGTGTTCAAGTCCGCCCGCCGCAACGGGCACCTCATCGTCGCCGAGTCGGAGACCCCGACCTGGGCGTCGGCCTGGCCGCTCGTCTCCGAGATCCGCAACACCCGCCGCGGCATCGCCCTCACCCCCGACGCCATCGACGGCGAGACCCTGTTCCGCACGTCGTTCGGCCGGGCGCAGCGCGCCCAGTTCCCACCCGGGCGCGGTATCTACGTGACGACCGGTGTCGCCCGGACCGTCCAGCTGCCGCTGCCCGACCAGTGAGACGCCCCGCCTGGCCCTCGCCCGGCGACGCACCCCGGCTCGAGGCAGACTTGTCCCAGCCTATGACGATCATCGCGTGAGGACGACGGCATCGTGACTACCGACGGGCCAGACCCGGCCGCAGGGTCCCTTCCGGCCGCGGTCGGGCTGACACCCCAGCAGCAGGCCCGGCACGGGAGGCTCGCGCTGCTGCGCGCCGCCGGGATGGACCCGTACCCGGTGCAGGTACCCCGCACGACCAGCGTCAAGCAGGCGCACGAGGCCGCCCGGGCCGACCAGACCCAGACGGTGTCCGTGGTGGGCCGGGTGGTGCGGCTGTGCGACCCGGACAGCGCGCTGCCGGACGGTGGAGTGCCGGACGGTGGGGTGCTCGCGGTGCTGCGCGAGGGTGCCGCCCAGGTCCAGGCGCTGCTGGACGGCACGGTCGACCCCGCGGCGCTGGACCTGTTCCGGCGCACCGTGGACCCCGGCGACCAGGTATCGGTCACCGGCACCACCGGGCGCTCCCCCAGCGGCGAACCGAGCCTGCTGGTCACGGCGTGGACCATGGCCGCCAAGGCGCTCACCCCGCCGGACGAGCCCGCCGACCCAGCCACCCGCGCCCGGCCGCGGCACGTGGAGCTAGCGCTGGACGCCGATACCGCCGACCGGGTGCGGGCCCGGTCGGCCGCGGTCGCGTCGGTGCGCACCACCCTGGCGTGGCACAGCTTCACGGAGGTGGAGACACCGGTGCTGCACCAGGTGCCCGCAGCGGGCACCTCACCGTTGCGCACCCGCGTCGACGGGTACGACCAGGACCTCTACCTGCGCTCCTCGCCCGGGCCGTACCTACGACGGCTGGTGGTCGGCGGGCTGGGCAAGGTGTTCGAGGTGGGCCGCTGCTTCCACGACCCGCCCGACGCTGGACCCGACCCTGAGCGCGGCCGTGAGCCAGAGCTCACCTACCTGGACGCCTGCCAGGCGCACGGCGACTGCACGACGCTGCGGCGGCTCGCCCAGGAGATCGTGCGTTCCGCGGCGGCCGCGGTGCACGGTGCGGCCGTGGCGCAGCGGCCCGACGGTCGGTCGGCCGACAGCGGGCGCAGCGGGACGACGGTCCGTCTCGACGGCCCGGACTGGCCGGTCGTCACCGTGCACGACGCGGTGTCCCAGGCCGTCGACGCCCCGCTGACCGTCGGCACCCCGCTGGACGAGGTGCGCGCGGTGTGCCGTCGGACCGCAGTCGCCTACCAGGACGACGAACCGGCCGGGGTGCTGGTCGCCCGGCTGTACGACCGGTTGGTCGCACCGGCCACCGACACCCCGGTGTTCTACGCCGACTTCCCGGTGGAGACTGCCCCGTCGGCCCGGGCGCACCGCGACGACCCGCGACTGGCCGAACGCTGGGCCCTGGTGATGTTCGGCACGACGGTCGCCACCGCCTGCTCCGGGCTCGCCGACCCCGTCGAGCAGCGTCGTCGGCTCGCGTCGGCCGACCCGGCGGCGCTCGATGCGGACCTGCTCACCGCCCTGGAGTTCGGCCTGCCGCCCACCGGCAGCCTGAGCCTCGGTATCGACCAGATGGTGGCGACGCTGCTCGGCACGACGGTCCGCGACGTCCTGACCTTCCCGTTCGTCCGCTGAGCGCTACCGGGCAGGCCGACGGCGGTGCCGCCGCCGCACCGGGCGACCACAGCACCAGGGGCTCAGTAGGCTATGTGCGGGACTTGACGAGGATCGCAGCCGCCAACCACTGGCCGACCATGACCACCCCACCGATGAGGAAGCCGACACCCAGCCAGAGCGTCTTAAACCCACTGGAGTTCTCCACATCCGCGACCAGGGCGAGGATCAGACCGAGCAGGGTGAGCACACCGGCGACGATGACCATGACCAAGCCCAGAAGCTGACCGGGGAAGTCGGCCAGAGCGGGCCCCTGGGGTACCGGCGGACCGTACTGGGGCTGCCCCTGGGCGGGGTAGTACCCGGTGCCGGGCTGCTGCATGTAAGGCCCCTGCGGGGCGGGCGGCTGGGGCGGCGGGAACTCTGCGCTCATACGGCGATGATAGCGGGACTCGCCCCCACAGACAGACGGTCTGTGCACAGACCGGACCCCGCTCGGAGCGCCGGAGCGGACGCGCCAGACGAGAACGCACAGAACGACCACGGCCTCTCCCCGCTCCCCACAAGAACCCGACGCGCCGGTCGGCTAGGGTCCGACGGCATGACCTTCCACATCGACCGGCGGCTCGTCGTCCTGGCGCTGGCGTGCGTCGTCGTGACCGTCGGGTGCCTGGTGGTCTACGCCGTGACCGAGCGTTGGCTGTTCCTGTCCTTCGTGTGGAACCTGTTCCTGGCGGTGCTGCCGCTGGTCGCGAGCACCGTGGTCGACGTGCACGGCCGGGTGCGGCCGTGGGTCGGCTGGGTGGCCTGCGCCGTGTGGCTGCCGCTGTTCCCGAACACGGTGTACGTCACCACCGACATCATCCACCTGCACCGGGTCCGGTTCGGCGGTGACACCGTGACGTGGCCGTTCCACCGGTACACCGACGACATCGTCGCGTGGTCCCAGCTCTTCGTCCTGGCCGCCCTGGTGGTGCTCACGCTGTACCTGGGACTGTGGTCGCTGAGCCACGTCCACACGTTCCTGACCGCCCGCTGGGGCCAGGCATGGGCGTTGGTCGCGGTGGTCGGTGTGGCCCTGGCCTGTGGCTACGGGATCTACCTGGGCCGGTTCGTGCGGCTGAACTCCTGGGAGGTGCTACGGCCCGACACCCTGGTGCCGCTGCTGGTCAGCTCGGCCAACGAGTTCACCGTAACCTTCACCGGGCTGGTCGCCGCCTACGTCCTGCTCACCTACGCCCTGTTCTGGGCCTTCGCCGACCGCTCGCCGGTCCGCCTGGGCGCTTGTCCTCCGGCGTCCCTCTCAGCACCAGAAGTCGACCGTCTGCCAGACGAGGCGGCCGTGTCGGGTTCCTGAACCCTTTGTGGAACCCCAACCCCCCGACGACGAGCGGGGCCCCACCGCGTAACCTGCGATGGGGCCCCTGGTCGACTTGGAAAGTCGGTGGTCATTCGACCTACCAGCGGTCTGCGACCGCTACCAAGAAGTTCGCTCATCCTGGTTGCCGGGACCACGGTCGGCGGGGATCACGTTGAAAGTCACCCGTCTTTCCTCTAGACCACTGCCGCGCGGGGTGCGGCAGGCCGGATTCGAACCGGCGGTTGGTGATACTCGTCCCCGCTCGTCGATGCCTCGGCGAGCGACATGCTGAGCCTGGAGCAAGAGTCTCAGTGTGACGACGCTGCCTCTGCCAGTTGGGCTACCGCCGCGCGGGGTGCGGCGGGCGGGACTCGAACCCGCACTGTCACGTCGGTGTAAGCCTCAGCCTCACTTTCAGCTTGGACTCGCACGTCCGCCGCGTGATGGCGGGCGTGCCCTCGGGGCGTACCCCGAAGCCTGTATATCAGGCGAAGAGGTAGTCGAAGACGGCCTTGGCCGGCTTGACGTCCTCGATCTCACGCTCGTTCGCCTGCTCGCGGGCCTGCCGGACGGCCGCCTGGAGCGTCTCCACCCGGTCCCGCAGCTCGTTGACCCGGGCCGCCGGGAGCGCGCCGGAGAACTTCACCGTGGTCCAGGTGCCGACGGGCACGTCCTCGTAGTACATCTCGACCTGGGCCGGGTGGTGCTCCGTGGCCTCGGCCTTGACGTGGTTGCGCGGCGTCTTCCTGGTGCGCAGCGTCCGGGTCGGCTCGGTCCGGTAGCAGTCGATCGACGGGTCGTAGGTCCACTCGTCCGACGCGTCGAGCAGCGGCAGGTGCCCGATCAGGGTGTGGATGTCCACCAGCCGCTTCTCCAGGAAGAGCAGGTAGGTCACCGGGACGTCGGCCAGCAGCACCCGGCCGTCCACCTCGACGTCGGCCCGGGCCTGGCCGTTGGCCCATTCCTTGGTGGCGGTGACGTCGAACGAACGCGTCATGACCTCGGCGACGCGGCGCAGCACCTCGTCGGCCCGGACCTGGACCCGGGTCTGCTCGGGCGGCAGGGTCTCGCCCTCTTCGTCCTTGGGCTGGTAGGTGCGCGACAGCCCGGTCAGCAGACCCGATTTCTGCAGCAGCTGGTACTGCTTGGTCAGCTCGGACTGCGCCGAGGACTTGACGCCCTTCTCGACAGCGATGATCTGGTTCAGCTTGGTCACGCCGGCCACCGTAGCAGCCCACAAGACCAGGCCGAACCGTTTTTCTCGCCCCGCCCGGACACCTCCGCTACCGTTCCTGCCGTCGGGAAGGCAGCGGCGGTGACGGACGTGCACATGGTCAACCAGCCGAAAGGTCCCATATCCGCACCGTGTGGTCGTCGCTGCCGGAGGCCAGGACGGTCCAGCCGTCGACCTCCCCGAACGCCACGTAGTTCACCGGACCCTGGTGTCCTTCGAAGATGCGGAGCAGACGTCCGTCCTGCAGGTCCCACACCCGCACCGTCTCGTCGAAGCTGCCCGCCAGGCGGTTATGCCCGGGACGTTCGGACAGCACCGACTGAAGGCGGAAGGTGCGGATCGGCTGTCCGTCTTTCGGGTCCCACAGCCGCACCGTCTCGTCGTTACTGGCCCTTCTGGTGCTGTCGTAGCTGCCGGACACCACGGTTGTCGACCCGTAGATCTGCAAGAACTCCACCGAGTCCACCTCCTGGTGACACTCGAGGGTGTGGAGCAGCTGCCCGTCCCGCACGTCCCACAACCGCACCGTGCTGTCGGCGCCGCCGGAGGCCAGGATGCTCTGCCCGTCGCGCTTCCCGAACGCCAAGGAGTACACCGAGCCCTGGTGGCCCTCGAGAACACCGATCTGCTGCCCGTCCTCCGGGTTCCACAGCCGCACCGTGCCGTCGTCACCAGCCGACGCCAGGAATGTCCGTCCGTCGAGCTCCCCGAGCACCACATCCCTCACCGGACCCTGATGACCTTCGAAGACGCGGAGCAGCTGCCCGTCCCGCACGTCCCACAGCCGCACCGTGCTGTCCGAGCTGGCGGAAACCACGAACGTCCGCCCGTAGCCCTTCCCGAACACCACAGCGTTCACCGGACCCTGATGACCTTCGAAGACGCGGATCAGCTGCCCGTCCCGCACGTCCCACAGCCGCACCGTGCTGTCCGAGCTGGCGGAGGCCAGGACCGTCCGCCCGTCGAGCTCCCAGAACTTCACGGAGTTCACCGGAGCCTGGTGGCCCACGAGGGTGCGCGACAGCGTGTCTGCCGTGCCTGTCGCACTTGGGGTATTGTCGCCTCCCCGAGACGAGAAGAAGCTGAACGCGATCAGGACAATCACCAGCAGTGCGAAGACAGCGCCGAATAAAATCGCGGTGTTTCGTTCGGTCGTATCAGCGGCCGAATTTCGTTCGGTCGTGGCAGCGGCCGAGAGGCCTGGCGCACTGCCCCAGGTCGGCGGTAGGACGGGGTGTTGCCGTCCGGTCGCGGCGACGTACGGCGTCCGTGTGCCGCGGGCCGGGGTCGTTCTCGGGGGGCGGGGCAATGACGCCCCGGCCCGCGGCACATGGACCCCGTCTCGGGCTGGCCGGGGGGGCGGCCGAACACCCCAGGGCGGGTCTTGCTGCGCGGTAGGTGCGACCGGCTCTCGGACCGCGCTGGTCTGCGGGTCGATCTTGCGCCGGTCCACGACCCGAGGGCGGCGCGCCTGCCTAGCAGCTGCCGTACGGACGTCCTGCTGAGCGTCGGGACGTGCTGTGGACGGTTCCGCTGCTGCTGGTACGACGGTCAGATCGCCTCCGGCTGCCAGCCGGGCGCGCATGGCCTGGGCTTGGGGGTGGGAGGCCAGGGTGGGGCCGACCAGGTCCAGGGCCGCCAGGGCCCCGTCGGTGTCGCCGCGGCGTTGCCGGATGCGGGCCAGGCCGAACGCGGCGGGGCTGGTGTAGGTCGTGTCGGTGGCGGCGCAGACCTGGTACAACGACTCGGCCAGGTCGGTCTCGCCGGACAGCTCGCAGCAGGTGGCCAGGGCCAGCTTGGGGGCCAGCTCGCCGGGGACCTGCCCGTACACGGTGCTGAACGACTCGCGTGCGGCCAGCGTCTGGCCCTGGCCGAGCTCGACCAGGCCGGACAGCCACACAGCCCGCCAGTCCCACGGGTCCAGGTCCAGCAGCTGTCCGGCGGCGCGCTGGGCCCGGTCCGACCATATGTGACGCCTCTGGTTCTTCGTGAATATCTCTGCGGCCTGGCCGTAGGCCTCCGTGACCTGGTCATAGGCCCTGGCCGTGGCGGCGTGGGCCTGGGCTATCAGTACCTCTGGTGTGGTCTGCGGGGCCTGGGACAGGACCTCGAACCGTCGGCCGGGCTCGTCCACGGTGATACCGGCCAGCCAGGTGTACATCGGGTCGTGCTCGTCGGGACGCAGCAACGGCAGCTCAGCGGCCCGCAGCGGCCGGTCGGCCCCGTCGACCGCCAGCGAGGCGAACAGCAGCGAGGTGCTGGTGCCCCGGGCCGGGCCGCCCCGGTCGGTGGCCACGACCTCGCGCAGCACCCCCAGCATCTGGACCCGCAGCTCGTCCATGCTGGCGAACCGGTCGTCCGGGTCGTCGGCGCAGGCCTTGGCCAGCAGCCGGTAGAACGAGTCGTACCGGGCCAGCACCGGGTGCTCTGACACCGGCGGCAGGGACGTGGCGTACGTCGTGGTGTTCCCCCTGAAGTCCAGCACCAAGTTAGCCAGGGTCCGTCCGACGGTGAAGACGTCCGAAGCCACCGACGGGCCGTCGACCGGGACCTCCGGGGCCTGGTAGCCCACCGTCCCGAAGACCGCCGAGACCTCGTCGTCGACCCGGCGCACCCCGCCCAGGTCGATCAGCTTGACGGTATCGCCCTGGCACATCAGGTTCGCCGGCTTCAGGTCGCAGTACAGCAGGCCCCGCTCGTGCAGGTGACCCAGCACCGGCAGGACCTCCAGCAGGTACGCCAGCGCCTGGTCCACCGGCAGCGGGTCCACCTGCCCAGCAGCCCGGCGACGTTCGGCCAGGACCTGCCGCAACGACTTGCCCCCGACGTACTCCATGACGATGTACCCCTGCCCGGCATGGGTCACGAAGTTGTAGATCTGCACGATCGACCGGTGCTCGACCTGCGCCAGGAACCGCCGCTCGGCGATCGCCGCCGCCACCTGGTCCGGGTCACCAGAGCTCAGCAGACCCTTGAGCACCACCGGCCGGTCCGAGACGTTCCGGTCCCGGGCCAGGTAGATCCACCCCATCCCCCCGTGCGCCAGCGGCCCGACCACCTCGTACTGCCCAGCCACCAGATCACCAGCAGCCAGCACCGGACGGAAGTCGAACCGCGCCCCGCACCGGCCGCACACCCCCTCAGCCCGACCCGGAACCCCGTCACACCCCTGCCCCACCAGGCCCTGGCACCCCGGGCAGACCCGCTTGCGCTCGGGCACCACCGGGTCGGCCACCACCGCCGAAACCGGATCACCGACCGGCACCGGCGGAACCGTGGTCAGCCCCGCACCCAACCGCCGGACCCGCAACCGCTGCGACGAGACCGCCGGACGAGAACGGGCCGACCCCGCCCGCCGCGAACCCAGCCCCCGAGACGCCAACCCCGCCGAACCCGAGGCCGTCACCCCAGCCGGGGAACCGCACACGTCGCAGTACCCGTCCACCACCGCCCCGCGGCACCCACCGACCGCACAACCAGCACTCATCGACGGCTTGCGAAACACCACAGAACACATCATTCCACCGCCAGCCGAACCGCAGGTGGTTCCCCGCAGCCGCCGACCGGCACAGCCAGCAACCACCGAACGGTCGGCCGACATGCTTTACTCGGGTCTGCCGCCACGACAGGGGCGCCTACAGGATCTCCTTGGCGGTCAGGACGCGGAAGGCGACGGCGCCGGGGGGGATCGGCAGCCAGAACGTCGCCAGCCGGTACAGCATGACGGAGGCCAGCGCCGGTTCCGGTTCGATGCCCAGGCCGGTCAGCGTCCCCAGCAGCACGGCCTCGACGGCGCCCAGGCCACCGGGGGTCGGCGCGGCCGTGGCCAGGGCCCCGGCCGACAGCGAGACCAGCCCGACGGCGACGAACGACGGTTCCACCCCGAAGGCCCGGACCGAGAAGTACAGCGCGAACACGTAGCCCAGCGGCAGCAGCGCCACCCCGCCGAACAGCATGACGAGCTTGGTCGGGCTGGTCACCACCTCGCGCATCGCCCCGGCCGAGGCCCGCACCGCGGGCACCAGCCGTCCGGTGATCAGCCCCCGCACCCGCGGCACCGCCAGGGCCAGCCCCAGGACGGACAGCACGCCTCCGACCACCGCGGCGACGACCCCCGGCGACGGCAGCCGGGACAGCTCTTTGCCGAGCGCGTCGGTCGACCCCGCCCAGATACCGAACGCGGCCAGGATCGCCAGGTGGACGATGACGACCGCTGCCTCTTTCGCGGCCGAGGCCGAGGCGGCTATGGACACCGGGAAACCGCGCTTCTGCAAGAACCGCACGTTCAGCCCGACCTGGCCGATGCCCGGCGGCGCGAACGACGCGACGAACGACGCGGCCAGCGCCACCGACCCGGCCTGCCCCACCGGCACCCGGCCCGGGGTACCACCGGCCAGACCCAGGGCCGCCCCGACATAGGTGGCCACGGAGGCGGCGGCCAGCGGTGCCACCCAGCGCCAGTCGATCCCGGCGATCACGGCGTCCAGCGACTTCAGGTCGGCCAGCTGCGGGGCCAGCACGTACACCGCCACACCGAGCATCGCCGCCATGACCAGGGTGCGCGGCCGCATCCGTTCGACCCGTTCGAACTCGGGCTCCTCCACCCCGGTGACGGCGCTGACCTGCGCCACGACCGGTCCCAGCCCGCCGGACGCCTTGACCGCCGACCGGGTGCCCGGGGTCAGCGCCACCGGCACCAGCCGGGCCAGCGCCGCGGTCAGCCGGTCCCGGCCGAGCACCCGGTGCGCCACCTCGACCGCCCGTTCGGCCCCGACCAGCACCGACGTGGACGCCAGCAGCTCGGCGACGTCCCCGGCCAGCACCCCGTCCGGCGCGGCCGGCTGGGCCCGGGACAGGTCGACGACCGTGACCCCGTCGTCGGTGGCGACCAGGTGGTCGGTGGTGAGGGCCCGCACCCCGATCCGGGCGTCGGCCAGCCCGGCCACCTGCTGCCAGGCGGAGTCCAGGACGTCGTCGCTCAGGCCGTCGCCCAGCTCGGTCAGCGTCGGCCCGTCGACGGCCCGCACCGCCAGCACCGCCTCGCCGTGGGCTCCGGCGGCCACGGCCAGCACCGGTTCGACCCGCACCCCCCGGGACCGGGCCAGCAGCCCGACCATCGCCTCGTTGGTCACGGCCCGCACCGGTGAGCCGAACGGGGCGTCGTCGCCGACCTCGCGCAGCCGCAACCGCCGGTAGCCGCGGCGCATCCGGTCGCGCTGCCAGTCGCGCTCGTCGATCACCCGGATCAGCACGGGGCCGTCGTCGCCGACGCCGCGGTACGCCCACCCGGTGGTCGCTACCGGTTCCAGGTCGCGCACCTCGACCCCGCACCCGGCCAGCAGCCGGGCCAGCCCGGTCGGGGTGATCACCGATACCGACCGTCCGACGACCAGCAGCAGCAGCGCCCCGGCCATCCCGCCGGTGCCGATGGCCAGCAGCACCTCGATCGGCCCGGCGGTGGTGGACACCACCCGGGCGAGGGAGAGCAGCACCAGCAGCGTCCACACCCACCGGGTCCAGCGCGAGGACAGGGCCCGCACCGCCACGGCGGTGACCGCGGCGAACGCGGCGATCTCCCAGGCCTGCGGGGCCCGCCCGATATCGGCGACGTCCCGCGCCGACTCGGCGATGACCTGCACCCAGTCCCGCACCGACGCGGCCCGGCTGACCAGCCCGTAGGCCAGCAACCCGACCACGGCCCCGAGCACCGCCCGCCACAGCAGCGCGAACCGGCGCTGCACGGCCAGCCACACCGGGCTGACGACGACCATGACGATGTACCCGCCGAGCACCAGCCACAGGAAGACATTGGCGATATCGCCCGGCACCCCGCGGAAAGCCTGACGCAGGTCGAACGCGAATGCCTGGGCGGTGTACTCGCCGACCTGGTCCAGCCCGATCGCGACAGCGACCACACCGGCGAACCCGACCAGGGTACGAAAGTCCTGCCAGCCCGCGCGCTGCGTAGCGTCGCGGTAGTCCGGCTCCATCCGCTGGTCGTCGACCATCCACTCCCCAGTCTGCAGCACAGTCGCACGGGGCACAGCCGCCTGGCTGACGATACCGTCGCTGCACCTTCTGGCCATAACGGTACCGACTCGCACCCGTCTGTGCGGCCAGTCTGGAACCCAAGCCGCTGCTCACCGACACGGCCAGGCGCAGCAGAAACAGGAATCCACCGCACCCGAGCACCCACACCCGGCCCAGAGGCTCGTCCCGGGGGTCAGTCCGTGCCGAGAGCGGAGAGGAAGACCTCCGTCCAATGGTCGTGCACGTCCTGGACCTCGTCTGCCTCGACTGCACCTTCGAGGTCGAGACGTGCCAGTCGCGCGATCTCGCCGGACGTGACGAGCGCCCGTAGGTGTCCCAGCCCGGTGCGGGCGACATCTGCGACGGTGACATCGGCCAGCAGCGCCTCAAAAATCCCGCCCACGGAAACCGGATCGCTGGCAGCCATCAGCCGCCACATATCGCTGCCGTCCTTGGGCGCGACCCTGTCACGCCCACCCCGGTCACGTTCGATGACCCTCTCACCCACCTTGTACGCCTTCGAGCACAGGAGGGCGGCAGGACCAGCGACGTACGCCTCGCGGACAGAGCCGTCTGCGAACGACTCGACCGGCATCAGACCACGGTCTACGGCGGCGAGGTCCACACCGGCGGAGAACCGTGTCGCGACCTTGCCGTGCGATGCCATCGACCGCGGGGAACGCCGCCCTCCGCCTGCCATCGTCTGCGGGACGATGAGATCGACCTCCGCTATCGGGCTGCCGTCGTCGGTGAAGCCCTTCCCCCACAGTCCTGGCTGGTGCTCGTAGCGAGACGGTGCCTGCGGGAGCTCGCCCAACGGGACGAACCCGGCCGAACGCATAGCGTCCTCGATCCTCGGGTCGGATTCTACGAGGCCGGGGACGACAGCCAGGTCGCAGTCCTTGGTCGTCGTGGACACGATCCCCAAGGAGCGCGTCCGCTCGTGCACAGCGTGGGAGCCGATGACGACGAGACCTTCTTTGTGGTCGGCCAGCGCATCGAGCACGTCGCACAGAGACGTCCGTGCCTCGATCAGCGGCCGGCGCAGCAGGCGATCAGAACCGTAGCCTGACAATGCAGGTTCCGCTGCGGCACCACGGCCGCCCGTCCGGTCGTACTGGTCACCGACGGGCACTCCCCTCGGTCTGCGTGGTGGCACGCCCGTCACGTCGTCTCCCACGAGCGGACCACCACCTCGGCCTGCTCGGTCATGCGTCCGTAGCCCGCATAGCCGTCGACCACGGCCTGGAGCGGGCTGACGAACCAGACGCCGTCGCGCGCCCGGACACGACCGGTCTCGCTCCAGCCGTCGAACGGCACCACCGTCGACCGGGGCCCGCGCTCGCGTGGGAGCCGTGGGCGGACTCCGAGCGCATCCACAGCAGCCCGCACATCGGCGACGTACAGGACCGGCCACGTCGGGACGATCGAGCTCCCGAGCCTCTCGAGCGCCTCGTCACCGGTCACGGCGTTCTCGACACCGGCGGCCGACAGGAGCCTGCTCGCCTCCGGGGCAGACCGGTCGGTCGACAGGTCCACGGCGCCGGGGCGCGCCGACAGCAGGGCGTAGCGGCCGGCCCGGAACAGGAGCGGCTCGATGTCCAGGACGTCGACGCCGTCGGGGGCGACCAGCCTGATCCTGCGCCACCGGTCGATCCACTCGTCGAGCCTGTCCGGTGCGGTCGCGAGGTCCCCCAGGAGCCAGCGCGCCGCCCAGACCGACGACGGCGACGACAACGGACGGACAGTCCGGCCGCCGTCGGTGAAGCCCGCCGCCGTGAGGATGTCGAAGTAGGCATCGACCGACGGCACCAGCTTGCCAGCCTCCGCTCGGGAGATCGTCGACGCAGAGACACCGGAGAGACGCGCCAGATCGTTGATCGACAGGCGCGCCATCAGACGCGCATCGCGGATCTTCTGGGCAGCACTCATGCCCCAACGATAACCGAGTCGTTGCATATGCGCAATGACACCATCCTGGGCTCCTTCCGGCAGCAGTCTGGCGACGCGTACCAGAGCACACGCCTCCGGCCGGAGACCGCACAGCGGACGAGAAGACGGAGCCCAAGGCCGGAGTCGAACCGTGCTGCCTTCCCCGTACCAGGGGGATGCTCTACCGGTGAGCTACTCGGGCATGTCGGTCTGGTGGGTCCTGGCGGGATCGAACCGCCGCGCTCCGGGCTTCAACCGGAAGCTCTACCGTCTGAGCTAAGAACCCTCGGGTGCGCCGACCAGGACTTGAACCTGGGACCGCGTCCATATCAGGGACGTGCACTGACCGTCTGTGCTACCGGCGCGAGGAGACGGATCTACCGTCTCGAAGCTGGACTGGCTCCCCACCCAGGAGTCGAACCTGGAACCTCCCGGTTCAGAGCCGGGCGCAGCTGCCAGTTGTGCTAGCGGGGAACGGGTCACCGGGGAGTCGAACCCCGTCGTACGACCCGAGACGAACGCGCCTCCGGCAGGATTCGAACCTGCGACCAGCGGTTTAGAAGACCGTTGCGCTGTCCGCTGCGCCACGGAGGCAAAGGTGATGCCCGGAGTCGAACCGGGGTGCGGCGGGTTGCAGCCGCCTGCCTGTGCCGTTCAGCCACATCACCGGGGTGTCTGACGGGACTCGAACCCGCTTGGACTGGCACCACAAGCCAGCGCCTCGACCGCTTCGGCATCAGACACAGTGTCCGGCGAGGGACTCGAACCCCCGACATCCTCCGCGTCATGGAGGTGCGCTACCAGGCTGCGCCAGCCGGACGTGACGGATATCGTTCCGTCTGACGTGTGCGAGTGGAGGGATTCGAACCCCCGGCACCGGCCTTCGGAGGGCCGCGCTCTTCCGCTGAGCTACACCCGCGAGACTCCCGATCGGTTGCGCGAGGTGCGAGGTACGGCACGAGATACGAGGTTATAACCTCGTATCTCGTGCCGTACCTCGTATCTCACCGCCTGGCACCGGGCGGGAATGGAGCGGATGACGGGACTCGAACCCGCTGTCTCCTGCTTGGAAGGCAGGTGCGCCGCCAGTAGCGCCTCATCCGCGAGCGGCCCGTGACGTGGGCCAGGCGCCCTCACAGGGACTCAAGGCAGCCCGTGACGTGGGCCAGGCGTCGTACCCTCACAGGGACTCGAACCCTGTCCTGGACCTTGAAAGAGTCCGGGCCTACCCATAGCCGATGAGGGCGTGGAACCGGCGGCTGGAGTGGAGCGCACGGGGATCGAACCCGCCACACGGACTTTGCAAGAGTCTGTCGCCACCGAGGAACATGGCACCCCAAGAACAAAAGTACTCGCGGCGGGACTCGAACCCGCACCGAGCCGGGTTTGAGCCGGGTGCCTCTGCCAGTTGGGCCACGCGAGCATCGAGCCTCCGGCAGGGATCGAACCTGCGCACGACGTGGTTTCGTAGACCACCGCTCTGTCCTCTGAGCTACGAAGGCGTGGCGCGGGCCGGATTTGAACCGACGGTCTCGGTCGTATGAAACCCGCGGGGACGGCCGAGCTCCCCTACCGCGCTAGTACCCCCGACCGGATTTGAACCGGCGGTCTCCTCTTTGAGAGAGAGGTGAGATAACCACTACTCCACGGGGGCATGATACTGCTGAGCGTGCACGACCCGGGGCTCGAACCCGGAACCAGCTGTGTGTAAGACAGCCGCGCTGCCAGTTGCGCCAATCGTGCGTCGCGGTAACGGGACTCGAACCCGCACGCACGGCTTATGAGACCGCTGCTCTACCTGCTGAGCTATACCGCTGCGTGCCCCGCCCTGGCCTCGAACCAGGAGCCCACGGATTAAGAGTCCGCTGCACGTCCGCTTGTGCTTGCGAGGCTGGTACTGTGAAGAACACGAGTGCGCCGGGAGGGATTCGAACCCCCATCCGTCCTTGGACTCCCGGTTTACAGCCGGGCTGCTTGAGCCGTTTGCATACCGACGCGAGAGCCCCGGGGCGACCGATTCTGTCGACCGGGGCGTCGGGCAGCCGGGCACACCCGGCTGCCTGTTCTTCTCGTCCACTGTGCAGTTCTCAACACCGCCTCTCGGCGGTACGTGCGCCCATGGCGAACCATGAGCACGAGCACGGACGGAAGGACTCGAACCCTCAACACGCGGCTTTGGAGACCGCTGCTCTGCCGTTGAGCTACGTCCGCTCGGTGATTCAGCTGTTCTGGTGCGTACATACAAGAAGGCCGCCTCTGGGACCTGTCCCGGAAGCGGCCTTGTCACCCGTACGGGTCACGTCATGGCGGCTCCGGAGCTGGTCCACTCCTGCTTGATCCCGCGGCCGACATACCGTTCGACGACCGTCAGGTTCGCGCACTGCACGGTGTTCGCGCACTGCATGGTGAAGTGGCGGGCGGTCGGGACGACGAGCGTCGCGGCCATCGGTACCACCTCCTCCTGATGCGGCCCGCCCAGCGCGAACCGATGTCCTTCATCGTGCCAGGGGGACCGTGACGACGGCTACTGATTTATGGAAACTGCCTCCGACGAGGCCGAGAAGCCGTCGTCCCGTCATCCCCCAGAGGGGGTAGGCGACGGCTCGCTCCACAGAGCGATGCCCTGGGCCCGAGCCCTTCCCTAGGATGACCGGTGTGCCTGCGGACCAGATGACGTCGACCGGCCGACGTGGGGGCGTCCTGGTGCGGGCCCTGACGGCTGCCGCGGTTCCCGGGCCGCGCTGGGCCCGTCTCCCGCCGCACGGTGGCGCGGCCTGGTTCGGCCTGGTCGGGGTGACGCTGGCCCTCGGCGGCCTGGTGGTGGCGGTCCATGCCGAAGCCCGAGCCTTCAGCGGCGTCCCCGGGCCGGCCCCCCGGCTGCTGCTGTACGCCCTCCTGACGGTGGCCCCGCTGCTGCTGGTCGCGCGCGGCCCGCTCCACGTCTGGCGGTTGCAGATGCTCGGGCTGGTGGCGCTCGGGCTGACCCCGGCTCCCGCGGCCTGGCCGTGGTCCGTCACCGGTCTGCTCTGCCTGCTCCTGGCCCTGGTCTTCACCGCCGTGGCCGAGGACACCGACCGGCTGGTCGGGGTGGCGGTCTGGACGCTCCTCGCCCTGATCTGGTCCGGTCGTAACACCCCGGCGATCTCGCTGGCGGCGTTGGTCTTCGCCATGGCGTCGGTCCTGGTCATCGGGTCGATGCAGCGGATCAAGGACCGGACGCAGCGCGAGCTGAGCACCACCCGGGCGGCCCTGGACGCCGAGTCGACCGACCATGCCATCCTGGCCGAGCGGACCCGGATCGCCCGGGAGCTGCACGACAGCGTCGGCCACCGGATGACGATGATCGCGATCCAGGCCGAAGCCACCCGTCTGCGCCACCAGGACCTACCAGCCGATACCGTCTCGGCCCTCGAAGCGATCCAGGCCACCGCCCGCGAGGCGCTGGCCGAGACGCGCGGCGTGGTCAGCCTCCTGCGGTCCGACTCGCCGACCGGGCCGAATGCGGACGAGGCCGAGCGGGCGCCCGCACCGGGCATCGACCGGCTGGACGATCTGGTCACCCAGGCCCGGCGCGGCGGGATGGTCCTCGACTACCACCGGACCGGCCCGGTCCGGCCGCTCCCGGCAGCGACCGAGCTGGCGGCCTTCCGGATCGTCCAGGAGTCGCTGGCCAACGCTGCCCGGCACGCCGCGGGAGCAGCGGTGGACATCACCCTGGACTTCTCCGACACGGCTCTCACCGTCTCGGTGGTCAATACCCGGCCGCCGCGCGAGCCCGAACCGGTCCCGGCGGCGGAGGGCGAACAACCATGAGGTTCGGGCGGACTCTCCAGCGCCTGGCAGCGGACTGGCTCTACTGCCTGCTCCAAGGGCTGCTGTCCTTCGTCGATATCGCCTTCTGGCTGCTCGGGGTGGTCGTCAGCCCCCTGCTGGCCCTGGTCCTGGGGCCGCGTCTGGCGGCGGCCCTGGAGACCGGCGTGAACTGGCTGGCCGATCTTCACGACCGCCTGGCCGCCTGGCGTCAGCGTCGCCCGCGGCTCGACGACGGGCCGCGTCAACCCTCGACCTGGCGGTCGTTGCGCTGCCTGGGGACCAACGCCCTGTCGCTGCCGGTCCACGTCGTCGTGCTGCTGGTATTCCCCGTGGCCATGGCCTGGGCGCCGCTCCACAGCCGCCTGCTGGGCTGGGCGCTGTCCCAACGTCTCCCGGCTGCGGGACCCGAGCCGGACCGTCGCGGTGGGCACGGCCTGGTCGGTATGAGAGAACGGGTCCGAGCCCTGGGCGGGACGCTGACGACCGGGCCGGACGACGCGGGCGGTTTCCGGGTGCGGGCCGTGCTCCCCCTCGACCCGACCGGTCCGGTCGATACTGGGACCGTGCCGACCGATCGACCCGACCAGGAAGATGGCTGATGATCCGCGTTCTGCTGGTCGACGACCAGGCGATGATCCGCGACGGGCTCGCCGTGCTGCTGACCTCGTCGGGCGAGATCGAGGTGACCGCGCAGGCCAGCGACGGGGCGCAGGCGGTCGAGCTGGCGGCGACCACCGCGCTCGACGTCGTCGTCATGGACGTCCGGATGCCGGTCATGGACGGTATCGAGGCGACCGCCAAGATGGTCGAGAACCGAGCCGAGCCCGACAGCCGGCCGCATATCCTGATCCTGACGACCTTCGACCACGACGACTACGTCTACAGCGCGCTGGCGGCCGGTGCCAGCGGTTTCCTGCTCAAGGACGCGCCCGCACGCGACCTGGTCGAAGCGGTGAAGATCATCGACCAGGGCGAGGCCCTGCTGGCCCCGTCGATCACCCGGCGGCTGCTGGCCGATTTTGCCGGGCGCCGCCGGGAAGGTCGCGGCGCCAACCCGCAGGCGGTGGCTTCTCTGACACCGCGCGAGCTGGACGTCCTGCGCCAGATGGCCCGCGGCCTGTCGAACGGCGAGATCGCCGAGTCGTTGTTCCTCTCCGAGCAGACCGTCAAGACCCACGTCGCCCATATCTTGACGAAGCTGGCCGTCCGCGACCGCACCCAGGCGGTGGTCTTCGCCTACGAGAACGGCGTCGTCTGACCCCCCACCGACACCGGTGCGACCCTTCCACGCCAGAACGACATTTCAAAGTGTCGTTCTAGCGTGAAAGTGTCGCACGGAACCCACTCTCTGAGGTGAGACGCACAATCGCTCCGGTAGGTGATCCGTCGTCGGTCGGCGACCTCCTAGTTTCGGGGTATGACGAAACGACTGCTCGGCCTGGCCATCGCTGTCCTGGCGCTGTTCGCGCTGCAGACGCTCCTGGCCACGTCGGCGGCCGCCCGGGCCAGCGCCGTCCTGGACGGCCCCGGCACCCCGAGCGTCCGCTATTCCCCGGCCGCTCTCGCGGGCCCGGCCGCCGACCGTGGGGTCGACCTGCTGGAAGACAGCTCCGACCAGCGGTTACGTGTTCGCCAGTGGGGTGAGGTCGAACCGGGCGGCTCGGTGACGGTCATCGTCGGCGGGGTGGGCCACACGGCGGCGGAGTTCGACTCTGACGACGGTCGCACCCCGACTGGCCGAGCCATGAGCCTGCCCCAGCAGGCCAGGGCCCTGCGTCAGGCCGCGGCCGACCAGGGCCTGCGCCCACCGGCGGTGATCGCCTTTCTCGGATACGACGCCCCGGGGAACGTCATCGGCGCCCTGGACGCCGAACCGATCAGGACCGGCGCCGCCAACCTGACCGCGCTGACCGGAGCCCTGAACCAGCTCGACAGCACGCTGGAGACCACCTGGATCTGCCATTCCTACGGTTCGCTGGTCTGCGCGTCGGGTATGTTCACCGACCGGCCGGAAGAACGACCGTCGCAGGTCGTGCTGATCGGCAGCCCGGGAATCCACCTCGACCGGGCCGACCAGGCACCGGCGGATATCGCGCTCTATACCGGGCGCGGCGACGAGGACCCGATCGGGCTGGCCCCGGCGCTCGGCCTGCTGTACGGCAGCTTTGGCGCCGACCCGGCCCGGCCCGGTTTCGGCGCCGAGCCGATCCCGACCGATCCGGGAACCGGGCACTCCGACTATTTCCGGGCCGGTTCCAGCCAGCTCGCGGCTATGGCCGACCTCAGCGCTACCCCGGTCTCGAACCGCGTCCCGGTCGGGTGAGGCCGTGCCCCGTCCTGACGACCCCGACCAGCCGCACGCTCCGACCACCGCCCGGGAGCCATGATGACCAGCCCTCGCACCCTGTCCGTCGACCCGACCCACGACCACCTGCTCGACCAGGTCCGAGCCGTCAGCCTGGGGCTGGTCGTGCTCGGCCACTGGCTGGTCGGCGGGCTGGGCTACGACGGTCCCGCGCTGCGGTCCGCCAGCCCTTTGGCGACCATGCCCTGGGCCGCGCCGCTGACCTGGCTGGTCGCGGTGCTGGGCCTGTTCCTCTGCGTCGGCGGACGCCTGTCGGTCGAGTCCTGGAACCGGGCCCTGGCCCGGGACGACCAGACCGCCCAGCGACACGGGGCGGTCCGGGTGTGGTGGTCCTGGACCGGCCGACGACTGGGTCGGCTGGGACGACCGTTGCTGCCCGCTGTCGGCGCGGTCGGGCTGGTCCTGGCCATCAGCAGCGCTGTCGGCGTCCCCGACGTCACCCTGAGGACCCTGGTCCGGACCATGGCCCAGCCGTTGTGGTTCCTGGGCGTCTACCTGCTGCTGACCGTCGCCACACCAGTCTTGGCCCGGCTCGACGCACGCTGGGGCCTGCGCGCGGTCGCGACGATGGCCGCCCTGGTGGCCGTGGTCGACCTGGTCCGCTTCGGTCCCTTCGACGCGACGGCGCCGTCCTGGTTCGCCTGGCTCGCCCTGGTCCCTGGTTGGGCGCTGGCCTTCCAGCTGGGGATCTGGTGGTCCGGACGCCAGGGCCGACGCCGCCGGGTACCGCCGACCAGGGTCGGTCTGGCTCTCCTGGTCGTCAGCGGCATCGGCCTGGTGGCCCTGATGGGATGGGCGGGCTACCCGGTGTCGATGGTCGGCGGCGGCGGGGTCGCGGCCCGGTCGGCCACCCACCCGCCGACCCTGACGCTGCTCGCCCTGGAAGCGGTGGCGATCGGGGCACTGTGGCGCTGGGAAGTTTTGTTGCGGCGCTTCTTCGACCGCAGGACGACCAGCGCCCCGTCAGGACTGGCACCGCGCCGTCCGCCGGTCCGCCGCCTTGCCGACCGGTTGACGTCGCAGCTGCGCACCGACCCGGTCGGCGTGCTGGTCTGGCACCAGGCGGCAGCCCTGCTGCCCGTGCTGACGTTCGCGGTCCTCACGCCCGGCGCAGCACTCCCCGGCCTGACCGCGGCCCCGACCGGTCCTGGCTGGCTGCTGGCCCGACTGGGCTGGCTGCCGCTGTTCGCCGTCCTGCTGACTCTGGTCGGCGGAAGACGAGAAGCAGAGCAGCAGACCGTCCGGCGGAGCAAGCGACCAGCCCGGTGTGGAAAACTGGATGATCACAACGGAGAGATCGACCGGTACGGCATGGAGAAGTGAACGACAACACTTGGAGAGATGGACTGGTAGGCAGTAGCCTCAAGGCATGGCCGAGTACCTGCCGCGACTGCTCGACGACGACCTGTCCGAACTGTTGCCCGAGGTCGGGGCGATCGCCCTGGAAGGAGCGAAGGGCGTCGGCAAGACAGCGACCGCCTCCCGGCTGGCACGGACCGTGATCGCACTGGACGACCCCGTCGTCGCCGAGCGTGTCACCGGCCGTGCGGCCACCCTGACCGAGGCCGAGCCGCCGGTGCTGCTGGACGAGTGGCAGCGCGCCCCCATGGTCTGGGACCGGGTCCGACGCCTGGTGGACGCCGATGGCCCTCGTGGACGGTTCCTCCTGACGGGGTCGGCGGTACCCCGAGGAGCGGCTGTGCACTCTGGCGCCGGGAGGATCGTCCGGCTACGGCTGCGTCCGCTGTCACTGGCCGAGCGGGGGCTTGTGGCCCCGACAGTGAGCCTGGGGGCGCTGCTGGACGGTGACCTCACCGAGGTCGGCGGCCTGAGCCCGTTGAGCGCCGACGACTATGCGGCGGAGATACTGCGCTCCGGGCTGCCGGGCCTGCGCGGTCGGTCGTGGAAGGCGACCCGCCGTGAGCTGGACGGGTATCTCGCGAACGTCGTCGAACGCGAGTTCGGCGAGCAGGGGCAGATGGTGCGACGACCAGACACGCTGCTGCGCTGGCTGCGCGCCTACGCCGCCGCCACGGGCGGCACCGCCAGCTATACCGCGATCCTCGACGCAGCGACTCCGGGCGAGACCGCCAAGCTGTCCAAGAGCACCACTCTGGCCTACCGAGACACGCTGTCTTCGCTGTGGCTGCTCGACGAGGTCGGCCCCTGGCTGCCCCTCGGCAACGCCATGCACGCGCTGGGCAAGACCCCCAAGCACTTCCTGGCCGACCCAGCGCTGGCCGCCCGGCTGCTGGACCTGACCGAGCGCGACCTGGTGACCGGGGGCGGCCCTACGCCCCTGGGTCCGCAGCAGGGCCAGCTGCTGGGTCGGCTGTTCGAAGCCCTCGTGGCCCAGAGCCTGCACGTCTACGCCCAGGTGAACGAGGCACGGCTCAGCCACCTGCGCGACGCGAAGGGTCGCCACGAGGTCGACTTCGTCGTCGCGCGAGGCCAGACCGTCATCGGAGTCGAGGTCAAGGCCAGCGAACGCGCCGGTTCTGACGCGGTCGACCATCTCCACTGGCTAGAACGCACCTTCGCCGACGTCAAGGTCGTGAAGGTAGTAGTGACCGCCGGTCGCGACGCCTACACCCGCGACGACGGCGTCCACATCGTCCCAGCAGCCCTGCTTGGCCCGTGACCGTGACCAGTGCTCAGTCCTGCGCATCGGGCCCCTCGTCCACCGAGTGACCAGTACGGCATCTTGCTGACATCGACCCGGGATACCAGGCCCATGGCGCGGCGACCGCCACCTGGTGCGGGACGCGCTTCAGCCTTCGAGGCCGAGTGCGAGGCGCAACGTGTAGACCCCGTCTGCGCTTCCCTGGACAGCCGCCAGGGAGCGGCGATCGTTGGTGATCGTGCCGAGCATCGAGTGCAGGTACGTGCGGTCTCGTCTGGTTGCCTCGTCGATCCGGTCGTCGGGTTCGATGAGCGTGCACAGGACCAGGAAGTCGGTGACATGCCTTGCCCGGGCAGCATCGAGCACGACGGTGCGGGCGGCTGCCTTCGCCACCAGCGCCCCCAGCAGGTTCGGTCGCCGCACCGTGCCTGTGCGACCCTCGAGTGACACCTGCACGTCCTGCGTGCGGTCGATCGCCTGCTGGGCGCCGGGAGTCTGCAGCGTCGTCCCACCACGCACGCCTCTGCGCTGGGCGGCGCGCTCACCGACCCCGCGAGGGATGAGCACGTCGATCTGCGCACCACCACGCACCCACCGGTGCTGGTGACCGTTCGGAGATGTGCCCGCCGGGGTGAACCCAAGCCGTTCCAGCGCGGTGGTGAACGTCATCAGCACCCCCGGCTGTCCACGTACGTCCAGCACCGTGTCCAGGTCGTCGGTGGGCCGGGCGGGAGAAGCGCCCCGCTCGGCGCACCACAAGTGCACCATCTGCCCGCCCACCAGGGTCCAGCCGGTCGGGTGCGCGTCGTACAGGTCGAACAGCGCCTCCCACCCAGTCCGCTGCGCGTCGTGCATCACAGGCATCACGACCCTCACGCCAGTGCCTCCACGATTAGCTCTCGGGCCCGAGCCAGCTCGCGCGGCTGGTCGTGCTCTGCCAGATCGGCCGCCAGCACGAGCAACGGCACGGGAGAGGGCGGCAGCACGTCGACGACGTGCAGGACGACGTCCGGCCGGTGGCTGGCGGGGCGCAGAAGGTGCTCGCGACGCAGCGCCGACAGGTCCCTTGAGAGCACGTACCCCTCGACAAAGCCACCCGCCGCGATGCCGGCGCGCCGGTCCGACAGCCCGGACAGCACGACACGCTCGTCGGTAAGCACCCCGTCGGGTCGGCGCGCCTGGAATAACCGCCGCTCGGCCCGGGAGGCGACCCACGACGCGAGCAGCTGTTCGGGTTCGTCGTCGTGCGCGAGTCGGCTGCGGCGTCGACGCCACCGGTACGCCGCGTCCGGCGCAAGTCCTGGCGATAGCGTGTCCGCGAGGACGGCCCAGGCGACCTTGGGGGCCATCGGGCGTCCTCGGCGAGGACGAGACGGCAGGGACGCCGCATCCACAAGCCAACGGCCTGCGACCAGACGGGCGTGGATGCGACCATCGGCGATCAGTGCACGAACGCGCCGCGGGGAGACCCCCAGCTCGCTGGCAACCTCACCCACCGACACTTCCATAGACACAACCATACCACTGCAGGAATGTAAGTGCCCATATGTCGAGGTGGCCGAGCGCTACCGAGCACCACGCAAGCGACGCGCGCGGCGCACACAGAGCAGCAGACGTTCCACCCGTAGTTTTGTAGATAACGACCCGGTACTGAGTGGCACCCAGAGCGCCATGTCGAGGTCCTGATCCCCTGACCTGCTCTTTCGCTACTGTGCGCCTGGCGCGATTCGAACGCGCGACACCCGCTTTAGGAGAGCGGTGCTCTATCCCCTGAGCTACAGGCGCGAGGGTGCTGCCAGGGTAGCAGGACCGCTCGTGCACCCACGCGGGTATAAGGATCGCGCCGGGTCCGGGTGCGCGCGGTCCGTACGGACCACAGGATCACCGAGACCGAAGCGTCGCGGTGGATCCGGGCTGAGCCAGTCTGCCGTGCTCGTCCGTCTGCTCACCGCACGGGACGCCTCGGCCGCACGAGGGGGTCCGCGGCGTCCGGAGTACGCCTCAAGACCCAGGCGGAATCCACCTGGAGACTGAGGACGGATCCCACCTGGGCACATAGCGTTCCGGACAGACCGCCCGATGCCGAGAGAAGGCCCACGATGAACCTGCAGCACCGACTTCTCGTACCCGCGCTGGCTGCAGGGCTCGCCCTGACGGGCTGCGCCGGGGACGACGCGAAGACCGACCTCCCGCTGGGGCCGATCTCCCAGCATCTGTCCGACCTGGACTTCGACGACGACATAACGGTCGTCCTGATCGCCGCGCAGGAAGACCTGGTGGCGGCCTGCATGAAGGAACAAGGCTTCGACTACACCCCGACCAGCCTGGACACCGACCAGGTCGCGGCCCTGCTCGACTGGGGCTCGGAGGAGTTCACCCAGACCTACGGCTACGGCATCACCACCACCTGGCAGGACATACCGGAGATGGCCACGACGGAGACGGAGACCCTCGACGAGAGCTCGCAGGTCATGTACGAGGCATACCAGGAGGCCCTGTGGGGGACCGGTCTCGGCGAGGACGAGGACGACGGCGAGACCTGGCTGCCCGGCGGGTGCTACGGCGAGGCGTTCGCGCAGCTCGGCATGGGTCTGCTGACCTCGACGGTCGCCCAGGACATCACCGACCTCACGCGCCAGGTCGACGCGGACGACACGGTGGTCGCCGCGCTCTACGAGTGGTCGGTCTGCATGGCCGACCAGGGCTACCACTACGAGACGCCCACCGAGGCGCAGAGCTCGATCCAGGAACGGGCCTTCACCGACGACGGCCAGACGGTCTCCGGCGCCGCGCTCACCGAGCTGCAGGAAGAAGAGATCGCCACGGCCGTCGCCGACCACAAGTGCAGCACCGACCTGGAACGGATCCGGGCCATCGTCCTGGCCCGCCTGGAGACCGACTACTACGCCGACCACAAGACCGAGGTGGACGCCTTCTTGGTCCAGGTCGAAGAGTTCCTCACCCAGGGCTGACGACGACCTTGGACGACGCGCCTCCGCACACCAGGTCGTGCTGCGAGGCCCGGCCGAAGGCACGGACTCTGGACGTGTCGGCTGGAATGCTGCCTCTACGGGCCGGTCCGACCTCGACGACGGTCGGACGCGTCTGCCACCGGCCGCTGGTCGAGCAGCACATGCTTGACACGCACCGTGGGAGTACACCCTGAGGCGCAGGCGGTATCCGTCTGGGGTCTGACGACGAGGCCCCGTCTGGGGACGTAGCGTTCCCGACAGGATCGACCCGACGGTCTGGCGAGGAGCCGATGAACGAGAAGATCGCAGCACGGCTGGCCCCTACGGGGCGCCGGTCGGTGATCGTCCTGGCGCTGGTGGCGGTGGTGAGCCTGGCGGCCGGTATGGGCCTGAGCCGACTGATCCAGTCACCGGCGCAGGCGGCGGCGAACCTGGCGCCGCCGTCGGCCGGACCGATCACCTACAAGGTCGACAAGCGGGTGATCTCGACCGACGTGCCCCTGCGGGCCGAGGTGCGGCGCGAGGACTCGGTCGAGCTGAGACGGACCACGGGAGCGGGGGACGCGGGCATCCCCGCGGTGGTGACCGGGCAGCTGCCCGAGAAGGGCAGCCAGCTGACGGCGGGCCAGGTCGCGCTGGAGGTCACCGGACGACCGGTGATCGCGCTGCCGGGAGACCTGCCGGTGTACCGGGACCTGGGGCCGGGCATGTCGGGACCGGACGTGGTGCAGCTGCGCGAGGCGCTGCGGTCGTTGGGCATCAACGGCGGCGACCCGTCGAACGACACCTACGACGCGACGCTGGCCGCCGGGGTCCGGGCCTTGTTCTCCCGCGTCGGGTACACCGCGCCCGCACCGAACGAGGCCCTGGACGAGAGCGTCAAGGCCGCCAAGAGCCAGGTGACCGCCGCCACGCAGGGCAAGGCCTCGGCGCAGCGGACCCTGGACGCGGCCCGTCGGGGCGGCGCCACGGCAGCGGAGATCGTGGCGGCCGACGGCGCGGTGGCCGTGGCCCGGGCCGACCTGGCGTACTGGGACGCCGAGTGCCCCAAGGCACCCGAGGACCGCAGCCCGGACGCGATGATGGTGCTGACCTGCACCCCGCCCGGACGTGTCGCGCTGCAGACGGCGCTGGACAGCGCGGTCGCAGGACGCACGGCGCTGAGCACCCCACCTGACACCGCCGAGGCCGCGGCTGGTCTGTCGGCGGCCAACCAGGCCCTGGCCGAGGCGAACACCGAGCTGTCCGAGGCGCAGGGCCGGGCCCTGACACCGCTGCCGGCCGGTGAGGTGGTCTACGTGCCGACCCTGCCGCGCCGGGTCGACGCCGTGACGCCCAAGCGCGGCGAGATCCTGACCGACGGCCCGTTCGCGACCGTGTCGGGCACGGACCTGGAGGCCAGGGGCAAGGTCACCGCCGCCGACGCCGCGCAGCTGCGGGTCGGTGCCACCGGCACGATCAGGCTGGACGACGAGGACTTCGAGGTCACCCTCACCCAGATCTCCGACGTGCAGAAAGAAGGCGGCGGCACCGACGTCGGCCGCAAGGAGGTCGTGTTCACCTTCGGCGGTCTCACCGCCCAGCAGGAGGCGGCGCTCGACGGCCGGGGCGTAGGGGTGAAGGTCCCGGTCGGGTCGACCGACGGCCCGGTGCTCGCGGTACCGATGGCCGCGCTCAGCACCGGCCCGGACGGGGCGAGCCGGGTGCAGGTGCACGACGGGTCGCAGACCCGGCTGGTCGAGGTCACCACCGGCCTGCGCGCCAACGGGTACGTCGAGATCAAGTCCTCCAAGGGCGGGCTGTCCGAAGGCGACCTGCTGGTGCTCGACGCGGCGGCAGCCGCCCAGACCGACAAGGACGACGGATGATGAGCCTGACCCACCTGTTCCCCGCCCCCGCCCCCGAGCGGGTAGACAGCCCACCCGTGCTGTCGCTGCGCGGCGTGACCCGGGACTTCCCCGGGAACCCGCCGGTCCACGCGCTGGCCGCCACGGACCTGGACGTCGCGGCCGGGGACTACCTGGCCGTGGTCGGCCCCTCCGGCTCGGGCAAGTCGACGCTGCTGAACCAGCTGGGCCTGCTGGACCGCCCGACGACCGGCGAGTACCGGCTGTGCGGGGTGCCGACCGCCGCCGCGCCGGAACGGGTACGGACCCGGCTGCGGGCCCAGCGGATCGGGTTCGTGTTCCAGTCGTTCCACCTGATGCCGCACCGGTCGGTGCTGGACAACGTGCTGCTGGCCACGCTGTACTCCGGCACCCCGCGGGCTCACCGGCGCCAGCGGGCGCTGGCCGCGCTGGACCGGGTCGGCCTCAGCCACCGGGTCGAGTTCCTGCCGACCAACCTCTCCGGCGGTGAGCGCCAACGGGTCGCGATCGCCCGGGCCGTGGTGACCGTCCCGGACGTGCTGCTGGCCGACGAGCCGACGGGCAACCTGGACACCGCCAGCTCGGCCGGGGTGATGGACCTGTTCGACGAGCTGCACCGCGACGGGCTGACGCTGGTGGTCATCACCCACGACCCGGCCGTCGCCACCCGGGCGGACCGACGGGTGCAGATCACCGACGGCCAGGTGCGGGAGGTCCCGTGACCGCTGGCCGGTCGCACAACCGTGAGCCCGACCAGTCCCGTCGGCCCGACCGGTTCGGACTGCGCGACGCGTTCGCCGAGGCCACCGCGGGTGTCGGGGCCCGCACCGGGCGGCTGCTGCTGACCGTGCTGGGCACCGTCCTGGGTATCGCCGCGGTGGTGGTCACCGTCGGGCTGGCCCAGACCGGCGCCAACCAGATCAACAAGCAGTTCGACGCCGTCGCGGCCCGGCACGCCTCGGCCGAACCGGCCACCCACGACGTGCAGGGCCAGTCCCGCGCCACCGGGACGCTGCCCTGGGACGCCCCGGAACGCGCCAGGCGCATCGCCGGGGTCCGGGCCGCGGCGACCATCTCCAAGGTCGATATCGGCGAGGCCACTATCACCGCGGTGTCGGTGCATGACCCGTCGGCGCCCGCCCGCACCCCCCCGACCGTGCTGGCCACCTCCGCGGACCTGCTGGACGCCGTGGGCGCGCACCTGGCCCAGGGCCGGTACTTCGACTACGGGCACGACGAGCACGCCGACCGGGTGGCGGTGCTCGGCGCGCAGGCGGCCGAGCGTCTCGGCGTCACCGAGGTCGCCACCCTGCCGTCGGTGTTCATCGGCGACGACGCCTACCAGGTCATCGGCATCCTCGACACCACCGAGCGCAGCACCAACCTGCTGTCGTCGGTCATCATCCCCGTCGGCGCCGCCCGGGCCGATTTCGGCCTGGCCGCACCCCAGAAGCTGGAGATGCTCATCGACGTGGGCTCCGGTCCCGTGCTCGCGGCCCAGCTGCCCACCAGCCTGTCCCCCACCAGCCCTCAGGGCATCAAGCCGAACATCCCCCCCAAGCACTCCGACGTGCAGGAGGCCATCCAGTCCGAGCTGGTGATGGTCTTCCTGGCCCTGGGCGGGGTCGCGCTGCTCATCGGCGGGGTGGGGATCGCCAACGTCACCCTGCTGTCGGTGATGGAACGGGCCGGAGAGATCGGCCTGCGTCGCGCCCTGGGCGCCCGGCGCCGCGACGTGGCGGTCCAGTTCGTCATCGAGTCGGTCATCGTCGGCACCCTGGGCGGACTGATCGGCGCCGCGCTGGGCGTGGCGGTGGTCGCCACCGTCTCGGCCGTCCGCAGCTGGACCCCGATCCTCGACCTGCGCATGGTCGTGGCCGCGGCCACCGCGGGTGCCGTCGTCGGGCTGCTCGCCGGGCTGTACCCCGCCACCCGCGCCGCCCGTCTGGAACCGGTCGCCGCGCTGCGCTCGGGACTGTGACCCGTTCGGGCTCGTCCGGAAGGACGAACCAGCGCGCCCACTGTGGTGCTCCCAGAACAAGATGTCGGCTGGGCTCCGCGCGGCGGCGCGGCCGACGTCTGGAGTGGCGTCGGGGTCTTGTCCTGGGAGCACCATAGGACCGTAGCCCCAGGTCCGGACCCTGGTAGTCAGTCTGAGGTCGGGCCCATGATCGGCCGCAGGACGGATGCGGTCTGGATGTTTGGATTGATAGCGTCGTCCCGAAGGGCTGGTCCGGTCCCAGCCCAGAGTCCTGGGCGGTGCGCACTCGGGGTGCGCACCGCCCAGGGCATAAGGTCCCCACCAGGTCTGTGCCGCCCGGCACCCCCCTCCCAACAGTCGACCGATAAGGTTGTTCCGATTCGAGGACTCCACGCCGATCAGGTGGTTGGAACCGGTGGATCGGCGTGGAACCCTCGAACCGGGATCAGCTGCTCCGCGTTCGATGCCTGACCTACAACCAGCCCGGCTCTCCAACCGCTGAGCCGGGCAGGGGACGCGGGGGCCAAGACGCCTGGACAGGACCGCCCGAGGTGCCACCATGGGCAGGGGGCGCGTGGACGGGGAAGGACCGATGGGCGCTGCCGGACGACGTCACTACCTGATGTGCCCGCCGACCTTCTACACGGTGGCGTACGAGATCAACCCGTGGATGCACGCCGACCAGGCCACCGACACGGCGCTGGCGGTCCGCCAGTGGCAGCGGCTGCGTGAGGTGTACCGGGACCTGGGGCACACCGTGGAGACGATCGACCCGCTGCCGGGGCTGCCGGACATGGTCTACGCGGCCAACGGCGCGCTCGTCGTCGACGGCGTGGTGTACTCGGCGAAGTTCCGCCACCCGCAGCGCCAGCCGGAAGGCCCGGCCTACCAGGCGTGGTTCGACGACCGCGGCTACCGGACCCACACCGCCCAGCACGTCAACGAGGGCGAGGGGGACATCCTCGTGGCGGGGCGCACCGTGCTGGCTGGGACCGGGTTCCGCACCACCCGCGCCGCGCACGACGAGCTGCGCGCGCTGCTCACCGCCACCAGCGGGGCCGACGCCCCCGAGGTGGTCGGCCTGGAGCTGGTCGACCCGCGCTACTACCACCTGGACACTGCCCTGACCGTGCTGCGCGACGACGAGATCGCGTACCACCCAGACGCGTTCTCCCCCGCCACCCAGGCGCTGCTGGCCGACCGCTACCCCGACGCCGTCGAGGTCGGCGCCGACGACGCTGCCGTGCTCGGCCTCAACGCGGTGTCCGACGGCCAGCACGTGGTCATGACCCCCGCCGCCACCCGTTTCGCCGACCAGCTGCGCGAGCGCGGCTACACCCCCGTCCCGGTAGCCACCAGCGAGCTGCTCAAGGGCGGCGGCGGCGCCAAGTGCTGCACCCTGGAGATCCGCCCCGCCCCCTGACCCTCGGCCCACCACCAGGTCGTTCATTCATCACAAAGTCGTTCGTTCGAACGAACGACTTTGTGATGAATGAACGACCGCACGGACAGGACCGGTCAGAGGAAGGCTGCGGCTCCGTAGAGCCAGCCGTCGCGGGACGCGCCGCCGACCCGTACCGACGTGACGTCGGTGCGCAGCATCTGGGCGTTGTGGGGAGCGGAGCGGGACCAGGCCACGACCAGCGACGACGCGCTGCCGTTGCTCACGCAGCCCACGATGTTGTCCGCACCGGAGTGCCAGATGCCCCCGGCGTTCGCCATGGTCACGGCGTGCGAGCCCAGCGTGCCGGACGTGACCACCCGCAGCGCGGGCAGCCCGTCGCGCACCCGGTAGGCGTTGATCGCGTCGCCGATCTCCGCAGCCGACGCCGTGCTGCCACCCTCACCGGCGGCGGTGCACTGCTTGCCGCCGACCGGGACTGTCGGCACGGCCGGGGTCGGCGGGGGCGCCACGCTCTCGCCGGACCGCACCCCGCGCCCTCCGGTGCGTACCCGCTGCGCGGCCTCGGCCGCCGCAGCCTGCTCCTCGGCGGCGATCCGGGCGGCTTCCGCGGCCTGCCACTGGGCCTCGGCGTCGACGACTCCCGACAGCGGCGTGGCCAGCGCCGCCGTCGCCTGGGCGATCTGGTAGGGACTGGTCCGGGACTGGACGAGCAGCGTGGACAGCGTGTCGGTCGCGGCGCTGAGCTGGGCGCGCGGCACGTCGCCGACGTGCGGCGACGAGTCGAGGGTCGAGCGGGCCTGCCAGACCGCGCTCGTGGCGGCGTCGAGGTGCGCGGCCCGGGCCCCGGCAGCCGCCGCGGAGGTGGCTTGGCCGGTCAGGGCCGCACCGGCGGCGGAGTCGGCCGCCAGCACGCCGACGACCCGGTCGACCCGTGCCTCCGCGGCGGCCCGGACCGAGTGGGCGCGCCAGGCGGTCCCCGTCGTGACAGCGAACCCCGCGACCAGCCCGACGGCGACGGCAGCGGCGACGGCCCGGGTCCGGTCGGGCTTCCGGGGGCCGCGCTCGACAGCCGGACCCGGCCGCTGCGTCGGCAACCGCGGCAGCGTGGGCGTGCCGCCCGGCTCCGTGCGCTGGCGCGGCAGGTCGGCTGCGGAGGAGAGCGGCACTGGAAGTACTACCGACGACGCCGCAGACGGGCGAGCCTGACCAGCCGGAGCGCGCAGAGAGCCGGGCGACACGTCCGCCGCCGCGGGAACGGCGGACACCGCCTCCCCGCGCGGGGTCGCGCGGGGAGGCGGGGGGGCTACAGTCAGACGATCCATCGTGGTGTTCCCCCGTCCATGGGTGCTGTACGCCTGTACGCCCATGAACGATCGACGGACCGCCCGGGACGGTAAGCCGACATACCAGCGGACGAGTGTCCCCCGCACGGGTGGAACCGCAACCGGCAGCCCCGATCGGAGCAGCCGACCCGTCTGGCGCGAGACGGGCGCTATGCGACGAGGTAGGGGCTCCAGGCGGGGTCGGTGCTGGCCAGGGCGTCGAGCACGGCCACCGACCCGCGCGGCTGGCGCGGGGTGAACCGCAGCTCCCAGCCGATCTCGTGCAGCAGGTGGTCGGCCTTGCGGTGGTTGCACCGTACGCAGGCCGCGACGACGTTGGTCCACTCGTGGGCACCGCCGCGCGACCGCGGCCGGACGTGGTCGATGGTGTCGGCCCCGCCGCCGCAGTAGGCGCAGCGGTGGTCGTCCCGGGCGAGCACGGAACGGCGCGTCGGTGTGACCGGGCGGCGCACCGGGACGTGCACGTACCGGGTGAGGGACAGCACCACCGGCGCGGGCAGGGCTGCCCGCTCCGACCGCAGCACCCCGGCCGCCTCCAGCACCGTGGCCTTGCCGGTGAGCACCAGCACCACGGCCCGCTTGCGGCTGACCACGCACAGCGGCTCCAGGCTCGCGTTGAGCAGCAGAGCACGCCCGCTCGGACGTACCTCGTCGGCGACCAGCATGGCGCGACCTCCTCTCACAGCGCCTGACCGCCTGGTTGGCGGCCGAAGCCACTGTGCAGCCCGACCAGGGTAACCGTCGAGTTCTTATCTATGGTGCTCCCGAAGACAGCGGAGCCCCGACGACACGCGTCGTCGGGGCTCCGCAGGGTCATGGCGTGGATCAGGGAGACGGTGGCCGCAGGAAGATCACGTTGGGGGTGCGGATGGTGTGCAGGCCCGTCCCGTCGTAGGAGGCGTCCCACATCTGGTTGCCACCGGCGTAGATGCCGATGTGGCTGCCGCTGCCGCTGTTCGAGGTGTACATGAAGACCAGGTCGCCGGGCCGAGCCTCGGACGCCGGGATGTGGGGCAGCGTGTCGCGCATCTTCTTCGAGCTGTGCGGCAGCGAGATGCCGACCTTGGAGAACACGAGCTGGACGTAGCCGGAGCAGTCGATACCGCTGGTGCTGGTGCCGCCGTACACGTACGGGATGCCCTTGTAGTACTCGGCGATCGCCAGGACGTTGCCCGCCACCGAGTCGGGCAGCGGGGCCCGGCTGGTCGTGGAGGGGGACTTCGTCTTCGCTGCGGCTGGTGCCACGACCGGCGCGGGGGCCTTGAACTCAGGCACGACCTCCTGCAGGTCGGTGTTCAGAGCCTCAGGCGCCGCCGCGATCACCGGAGACGTCGGCAGTGCGTAGGCCAGGTTCGCCGCCGAGGCATCCACCCCGGCCGACAGAGCCGGGGCCGCGCCGACCAGGCCGACGGCCACCGTCGAGGTCGCGGCCACCGCCACCGACGAACGACGGGCCACCGACTCCAGGCGACCGGCCAACGGCGTCCCCGGCGGCGACGCTCGTCCCAC
>WRMB01000034.1 GCA_009777345.1 Micrococcales bacterium
CGAGGTCTTCCTGCTGGACGGCGTAGGAACCTCCATCATCGGAAGACCTCGACCCCACCGACGACCGACGCGCCGCCCCTACCAGCCCTCGCCCGCCAACCCGCTACACCCTCAACTGCGTAGAGCCAGATTGGTACGACGGCCCGGCGGGGAGGTCAGCACACGTTCGGTTCGAACCTCAGTGCCTCGTCGGTATCGCCGCGTGGATGCGGAGTTGTGTTGCGGTGAGGGCGTCCGACATGTAGTAGAAGGGCGGGGCGCCGAATCATGCGTTGCATGACGGCTTCCTCGTGATCTGACGGTTCGACCCAGGTAGGCGACTTGGCTGAGGCCGTACTGTTCAGTCCATAATGCGGGGGGTGTAGGTAATGGTGGCGGCGCCGACGTGGACGACAAGGTTGTTGGTGAGTTCCACCTTTGCCGTGGTCCCGTCGGTGTAGGTCAGCGTGAGGCCGGAGCCGTTCTTCTCCCAGCGGCCGGTAAGCTCTTCTATGTCGATGACTGCGCCCTCGCTGGGCTCGCAGATGAAGTTGTCCTGGTAGAAGGTTCCGTCGCGGTCGAACGTCAGATGTCCGTCGTCCCGGTTTCCGTCGGCGCGGGCGGTACTGGTCCGGTCCCACCCCCAGACGTCTGAGCAGATGTCTTTAGCCCCAGCGAGCACGCCGCAGTCGATCCGCGCGTAGATCACGCGATTACCGTCCTCGTCGGCCTCCTCGACCAGTCGTCCGCTGCTGTCGATGGTGGCCGCGAAGCTCCCCCACTCACCGTGCAGGGCGATGCTGTCGCCGCCGATGATCTCCCAGGTGCCAGGCTCGTCATCGGAACCGTCGGTATTGTCGATCAGCATGGTCATGTCAGCGTTGAGGACGAGGCGGGGAGTCAGCCCGATATCGCCGACCGGGTTGGCGACCGACCAGTAGGTGCCGTCGGCATGCTGGATGTCGTTCCACTCGTAGGTACCTACGACGGACTCGACAGTGACATCGTCAGCGGTCGCGCTGGTGCCCTGCTGGGCCGCTGGAGAGTCGCTACCCGTGGCCGGGTCTGTCGGGGTGTCGTCGCACCCGGCCAGTGTGGTTGCGACGACCGCAGCAATGGTCAGGGGGAGGAATGCTCGAGCCGTCAGGCGTCGCATGACTGCCTCTTTCTGGTGGTGTGGCGGTTGCACGGCCAGCCTGGTCGATCAGACGATGCCCAGCGTCGTCCCTGAGGATGATGGTGACTGATCAGCAGGGCACGTGGATACACGGTCAGTCTCGGCCGACCTGCCATGTCGGGTCGGCGAGGCACGCCTCGACGTCCGGGCACAGGCCGTAGAGGGCGAAAACGTCGACACGGGTCTTGCCGGTCTCCGTCGTGAACTTCACGAAGAGGTTGTCGTCGTCGATCCTGGCGTCCGCCATCGCGCCGCCGGTCGTGGTGAAGAGGTAACCGCTGCCGTCTGCCGTCCACGTGCCTTCCCGGTTCTCGTTGTCCTCCTGCTCGGAGGGCCAGACCCAGCTGAAGGTGCTGCCGACGAAACAGATGTAGGCGCTGTCGTCGCCCGTCATGAGCACCTGGCCGGCGGCGTCTTCGATACCGACGCGGAACCAGCAGGTCGCGGCGTCAGGGTCGTCGATGACGAGTGCTTCGGCTGGTGCCGTCTCGTCCGTCGCGGCGCTGCTCGTGGTCGGTGCGGTGGCTGCGGTCTCGGTCGGGGTCGTGCCACCGTCTGGTGCACAGCCCGCGAGGGCCATGCTCAGGGCGACGGCGAAAACGACGGCGAGAGCGGTCCTCGTCTTGATCAACGGTCTCTCCTCGGTGGATCACAGGTGATGCGGTCATGATGCCCGCGTCAGGACTCCAGTCCCGACGCACAGGTCGGCCCGGCCGGGCTGGCGCGTCACTCACCACGACGCACGAGCCTGCCACGGTGTGACGCGGCAACCTCCGGAGCCTCGGTCGGCGGATTGGGCGCTGGAGGCCGGGGTGTGCGACGATGGCTGGCGTGATGCCCGCAACCCAGTCGATCATCATCGTATAGCGCGTCGGACCAACCGTCCGACGCGCCGACCCTCCGCACCCCGGGGGGTCTTTTTGTTGGTCCCGCCTGAGTGAGGAAACCCATGAGCACGACGTTCCACGTGTACGACACCACCCTGCGCGACGGTGCTCAGCAGGAGGGCATCAACCTGTCGGTGGCCGACAAGATGGCCATCGCGCCGCTGCTCGACGAGCTGGGTGTCGGCTTCATCGAGGGCGGCTGGCCGGGTGCCGTGCCCAAGGACACCGAGTTCTTCAAGCTGGCGGCCAAGGAGCTGGACCTGCGCAACGCCGAGCTGTGCGCCTTCGGTGCTACCCGCAAGGCCGGGGCCCGGGCGGCCGACGACCTACAAGTCCGGGCCCTGCTCGACGCCGAGACTCCCGTCGTCACCCTGGTGGCCAAGTCTGACATCCGGCACGTCGAACGGGCCCTGCGCACCACCGGCGAGGAGAACCGCGCGATGATCACCGATACGGTGCGGTTCCTCACCGACGCCGGGCGTCGGGTGTTCCTCGACGCTGAGCACTTCTTCGACGGGTACCGTTTCGACGCCGCCTATACCCGTTCGTGCGTGCTGGCCGCGCTGGAGGCGGGCGCGGAGGTCGTCGTGCTGTGCGACACCAACGGCGGGATGCTGCCGGACTGGGTGACCCGGATCGTCACCGAGCTGCGCTCCGAGACCGGTGACGGCCTGCTCGGGATCCACGCGCACAACGATTCCGGCTGCGCGGTGGCCAACTCCCTGGCCGCGATCAACGCGGGCTGCGTGCACGTGCAGGGCACCGTCAACGGCTACGGCGAGCGCACGGGCAACGCCGACCTGCTCTCCGTCGTGGCGAACCTCGAGCTCAAGCTGGCCCGTCCGGCGCTGGCGGCACCGGCCGACGGCCAGCCCGGCGGGGGGTTGGCCGAGATGACCCGGATCGCCCATGCCATCAGCGAGATCACCAATATCTCGCCGTTCGCCCGGCAGCCGTACGTCGGCGCGTCGGCCTTCGCGCACAAGGCCGGGCTGCACGCCTCGGCGATCAAGGTCGACCCGGACATGTACCAGCACACCGACCCGTCCGCCGTCGGCAACGATATGCGGATGCTGGTCTCCGATATGGCGGGCCGGGCGTCCATCGAGCTCAAGGGTCGGGCGCTGGGCTTCGACCTGTCCGGCCAGCCCGAGGCCCTGGCCCGGATCACCAACCGGGTCAAGGACGCCGAGGCTGTCGGCTACACCTACGAGGCCGCCGACGCCAGCTTCGAGCTGCTGCTGCTGGACGAGACCAACGGTGGGCGGCCCCGGTACTTCACCACCGAGTCGTGGCGCACCATCGTCGAACGTCCCGGCGGGCGGGGCACCCCCGCGGTGGCCGAGGCGACCGTCAAGCTGGTTGCAGGCGGCGACCGGATCGTCTCCACCGGGGAGGGCAACGGGCCGGTCAACGCCCTGGACCACGCGCTGCGCCAGGCCCTGGTCCAGGTGTACCCCGAGCTCGAGGACTTCGAGCTGATCGACTACAAGGTGCGCATCCTCGACGCCCAGCACGGCACCGACGCCACCACCCGGGTGCTGATCGAGACCAGCGACGGCCAGACCAGCTGGAGCACCGTCGGCGTCGGCCCGAACTTGATCGAGGCCTCGTGGGAGGCCCTGACCGAGTCGGCCGTCTGGGGCCTGCACCACCGCGGCGTCCGACCCCGCTGACGCTTGCGCCGGATTTCCGGCGCAAGACGTTGTGATCTGTGAGGGACGAAGTTCCGGACGAGGGACGAAGCAAGAGGTTCGTCCCTCGTCCGGAACTTCGTCCCTCGGTGGCAGCGGGGTGCGGACCGGGGCTGGTGGCCCGTTCTGGGTAGAGTATGATCAGTACAGAAAGTACTGATTGTAGGGGTGGTACGGTATGGCGTGGTCGGCGCAGGAGGCCCGGCGGTCGTTCAGCGAGGTGCTGCGCCGAGCCCACGACGAGGGGGGGCAAATCGTGACCAAGCACGGGCGGGAGGTGGCGGTCGTCCTCGACATCGAGGAGTACCGCCGGTTGCGTCAGCCTGCCAGGTCGTTCACCGAGCACCTGCTGTCCATCCCGACCGACGACGAGGGCTGGGCGGTCGAGCTCGACGCCGAGGTGGCGCGTCGTCGGGCCGCCGGGCGGCCACGCACCTTCCCCGAACTGACCGGGGACTAGGACGTGGGGGGATACCTGATAGACACCAACGTGCTGTCCGAGCTGACCAAACCGCGGCCAGCACCGAGCGTGGTGGCATGGTTGGTCGATACCGACCCCGACGACTGTTTCCTCTCCGTCCTGACCGTCGGGGAACTGTGCGACGGGGCTCGGCGCAACCGGCAGCGCGGGAACGTGACCCGCGCCGAACGCCTGGAGAGGTGGATCGCCGAGACCGAGACGGCCTACGGCGAGCACGTTCTCCCCGTCACCTCCGCCGTGGCCCACGCCTGGGCCGACCTGACCGCCGAACGCACCCTGCCGGTGGTGGACGCGCTCATCGCTGCCACCGCGGCCGTCCACGGGCTGACCGTGGCCACCCGCAACGAACGCGACTACGTCGACTCGGGCGTCCCGGTCCTCAACCCCTTCAGCTGATCTGACTCTTTGTCTGACCTGCCTGGCGCTCGTGAGGACAAACACCTTGCAGTCTGCCACGCTGGCCGAGCATGATCAGGCTGTGATCCGCCAAGACAGCAACGGGGTGCCCGCTGACAGGTTCAACCGACTGGGTATCGAGGTCAGTCCGAGTCCTTACTCCAACGACCACCAGGCGAGGATAATCGTCGACGGTGCGGACTGGATCGATTCCATCTGGCCCGGTGACCTTGGTCTCGACCCGCCGCACCTGGCGTCAGAGCTGGCGAAACCCGACGGCCGACAAGATCTGCGACGGTTCACCTGGGGCGGGCCAGTCGGTGGAGAACGCCTTGTCGCAGGCAGGCAAGGCCCGCACCGAGTGGTTCGGAGCATGACGGCCTCAGGCCGGTACCGACGCCTGAAGAACGGGCGCGCGGCATGGTAAGCATGAGACGCTTCCGGCACGACCTGCGCCGTGGTCTTGGGGCTGCTCTGATTGCCTTGCAGAAAAGTTCGCACCCTGAGCAGTATGCGAGCGCAGTGCGGTGGGCCTGTCTGAACCTCACGACCTATGATCCCCAGTGCGAGGGCGGGCGGGGTTGGTACCTCCATCAGGCTGCGGTGCTGACCGGTCAAGAAGAAGCCATAGAGGGCGATGTGCGGGAACGGTTCGCGACGTGCAGTCCGGACGGATGGCTGGTCGGCTATCTGTCCGATATCCTCGTGCAGTACGCCTGGAACGGTTCTAGTTCTGCGCGACAAGCTCTCTGGGACCGGTACGCGGACCTCCTGGGACAGTATGTCAGAACTATTCGCAAAGACGGCTGGTGGTCGTCCTCGGAAATAACGCTGGAAGGGCTGGCAACGCTGGAAGGGCTGGCACTCGATCTGGTGCGTCTTGACGGCCAGTCCGCCGCGCTGGCTATCGCGTGCGACTTCGGGAAAGCCCTAGACCTGGTCGGGCCTGGCTCCGAGCACACCCGATGGCAGTACTTCCCTGACTGTTTCGACAGTGCCGTCCGAGACCAGCTCGGCGCCGAAGAGTTCGACCGGCACCTGACAGAGAGCTCCTCGCCCGGCGCGTACGAGTACCTCGAGACGGCGGCCGTTCAGCAGGCGAGACCGTGGCGGGCTGCGTATTCGTCCGACAGGCCTGGCTCCAGGGAAAACCTCGACCCGCTCGAAGAGTTCCGGTCGAGGGTGGAACAAGCAAAACAGGGCGATATCAGCCAGTTCTCGATCCGTTCGATGGCTATGCGCCTTGCCAGAGACCAGGGAGAGGAGGTTGCTCGGATCGGACTGGCCGAGACGGTCCCAGCCATCAGAGCAGAGATACTCTGGCCTTTTCGTCGCCGACCGTTTCCCCTGCCCGACGACCCGCTGGTCGATCTGGTGGATACTGACGACGACACCTTGAGATACGTCGTCCGGTCGATCCTGGGACAGCGACCGGCAGAATGGAAGAGGCAGCACGCCCTGCGCCTGCTGGCCCGGGGCCACCAGGTGTGTGAAGCCCTAGACCTGCTTGGGGCCAGTTACGACCCCGGTGACGAGCCGATAGTAGAACGGGCGGTTCGCGGTGTCCCGCGTCGGGCCGACGAGCTGCACGGCGTCATCATGACGCTCATAGACCTGCTGAGCCCGGAAGATCGGCCAGTGACGGCATCTCTGCTTGAGTATATTCTCCGTGAGACACCCTGCTCGTCGTGTCGAGGGCGTATTCTACGGCTGATGAGAGACAAAGATGTCTTGTCCGACGGGACGATCCAAGAATGTCTCTGGGATTCCAGTGCAGACATTCGAGAGATGGCCGCATCGTGGTATCGGTTACTCGAGTAGCAGGGCGAGAAGCGGGGCGGGTACCGCCCAGACGTCGGTGTCGAGGTTGAGGATGCTCTTGGTGGCGAGAATGCCGCGTCCGTACTTGACCTGCGCTCGATAACCCAGGTCGAACTTGCCTCGGCCGCGAAGCAGGCGGTGCGAGGCCGTCCACGCCGTCGGGCCGCGACCAGACGGAGCAGTGTCCCACCAGGGGTTTGCGCTGATCAGCAGCCGTCGGAGTTCGTCGTCCTGCATGGGCCCACTCTTGCCCAGGCGGACCAGAGGGGGAGGGGTATGGCCGGTCGGGCGGACCAGAGGGGGAGGGGTATGGCCGGTCGGGCGGACCAGAAGGGGAGGGGTGTGGTGAACGGCCAGACGGGCTGGAGCGCCGTCGGCGTGGCCCAACCTCACCGAGGTGTCGTGGGCCTGGCCCGAGTCGGCCGTCTGCCAGGGCGTCGTCACAGGCGAGAGGCTGCTGTCTCGCACCACTGGGATGCGCGGTCCTGGACGGCTCTGCTCGTCGTCGGCTCCATGGCGGCGACATCAGGTTCGGTACGGATGGTGGCGAGGGCGTCGGGAAGGTGTTGGGCCATGGTGCGGATCTGGTCGAGGGTCCAGCCAGGGTCTAGCCGGAGCTCGTCGGAGAAACGCAGCCAGTGCCGGGCCTCGATGCGGTCGAGCCGGTCCTCGCCACCGATCCGCATCGCTGTCCGGTGGGCCCACTGGTCGCCGAAGGGGAAGGTCATGTTCAGGTCGTAAAGGGGGGCGAGGCGGACGTCTCCGGGCGTGAGAAGCAGGGAGTAGTTGCGCGCGTGGGCGTCGGACCCTCGGACCAGGTAGCTGAAGACGACCGCCTGGGCGAACCGTTCGACATCGGGCTCGCAGTGCTCGCGGATGACGTCGCCGCAGCGGGCGACTCCAGGCCCGCCCTGCGACTCGTACTTGCGCATCGGGTGGGTCCCAGATGCCTGGCAGAGGTCTTCTTGGTGGACCCGGTGCCACCGGCCGTCGACCTGGATGCGGTCGTAGCGTTCTACGCCGATCATGCGCTCGCCGCCGAGCTCGGTGACGAAGGCGTGGGCGGTGGGCAGGCCGAGCCGGGAAGCGGTGCGCATGGTGAGGACTTCGGCGATGTCCTGCTCGGCGAGCCCGCTGATGGCAGGTTTGAAGATATGCGTGGACGGCTCGGCTCCGAAAGGTAGCGCCCAACCAGTGTCGGTACGTTGCAGGGCGATCTTGACCTGGGCTCCTGCCAGGGAGAAGCGTCCGGTCGTGCTTTCCTGGTCGTACGGGAGGACGTCGTCGTGGGCCCGTCGGACGATATCGGCCAGATCGTCGTCGGTGAGCGATTCGACGGTTCCCTCGCGTTGCAGGACGGTGTCGAGACGGTCGGGGCGGACGAACTGCGCAGCGCCTGCGAGGTCTTCGCCGACATGCTCCAGCAGGCTCTCCGGGTTGAGGTCGGTGACGCCGAACTGGGCACGCCAACGTCGTATCACGCCGTCTCGGTCGGGCAGCAGCCCTTCCGCCCAGCTGCGGATCGGTGTGCCGCGCCACCGGATCTTGGCGGCAGGCATGCTCATCGACAGAGGAACGAACGTCGGGTCAGTGACCGTGTCGGGGTCGTACCGAAGGCGCAGGCGTGGACCGGTCCCGTCGAGATCCCCGATCAGTCGGCCGTCCATCACGACGTGCAGCAGTGCCACGGTCAGCCTCCGTACCGCTGGAGGATCTGGGTTGCCGTGACGACGGGACGGGCGTCAGCGGGTGCCGGACGGGTCGGGTCCAGCGCCACCGTGAGGTCGAGCTCCCGCAGCACCCGCAGCACCATGTCCAGTGGTGCGGACGCCTTGTCGCCCGCCTCCAGGGCGACCAACCACTGCCGACCTACCTTGGCGTCCTGCGCGAGTTCGGCCTGGGACAGTCCCTGGTCGGTGCGAGCCTGGCGGACCGCAGCGCCGAGCCCTGCCGGGTCGCTCACCCGATGTGTCGCCATACAGCGACATTAGCACATGTCGCTGCATGGCGACACCTCTTCGTGCGCCGAAGCGGGTTCAGCCAGGACTCGCCGCCGGGTAGGGTCAGGGGCGTGATGGACGTACCGACGCGGCGCGACGGGCGGGTCGTGGTGCTGGCCTCTGGTGCCGGGACGACGCTGGCCGCGCTGCTCACCGCGCACGAGCAACCCGACTATCCCGCCCGGGTGGTCGGGGTGATCAGCGACCAGCCGACCGCGGCGGCCCTGGACCGGGCCCGGGCCGCGGGGGTGCCGACGGCGGTCGTCGCGCTCGCCGACTTCCCGGACCGGGCCGCGTGGGACGTGGCCGTGGCCGCCGCGGTGGACGTGTTCAGCCCCGACCTGGTGGTGCTGGCCGGGTTCATGCGGGTGCTCGGGTCGCCGTTCGTCGAACGGTACGCCGGGCGGGCGGTCAACACCCACCCGTCGTTGCTGCCGGCGTTCCCCGGCGCGCACGCCGTGCGTGACGCCCTGGCGCACGGCGTCAAGGTCACCGGCTGCACCGTGCACCTGGTCGACGCCGGGCTGGACACCGGCCCGATCCTGGCCCAGGTCGCTGTGCCCGTCGTCGCTGACGACGACGAGGACGCCCTGCACGAACGCATCAAGACCGTCGAACGCGACCTGCTGGTGGACACCGTGGCCCGGTTCGTCGCCGACGGGGTGGCCATCGACGGTCGCCGCGCAACCTTCCGCTGAGCACCGGCTGTCGAGATCCGGGCTCAGGTCGTCCACAGGTCTGTGGAGAGGATGGGTGGTCGTTGGACTAGGCTGGCCCTGGCCGTGACTGGCGAGGGTGGACCACCACCGGGGAGCGGCCGTGCACGTCCCGTCGGCGCCGCCCGCCTGGGTGCCAGGGTCCCGCGAGAAGCAGCGGGCGCCCGCCCGCCGACCTGGAAGGCACCTGATGTCCCACTCTCTGCCCGAACTGCCTGCCGTCGCTGACCCGACCGACCCGGCCACCCGTCGTCCCGTCCGCCGGGCCCTGGTCAGCGTGTACGACAAGACCGGCGTCGTCGAGCTGGCCACTGCGCTGCGCGACGCCGGGGTGGAGGTCGTCTCGACCGGGTCCACCGCCGCGACCATCGCCGCTGCGGGCGTCCCGGTGTCCCGGGTCGAAGACCTCACCGGGTTCCCCGAGTGCCTGGACGGACGGGTCAAGACGCTGCACCCCAAGGTGCACGCCGGTCTGCTGGCCGACACCCGCCGCCCCGAGCACCTGGCCCAGCTCGAGGATCTGGGTGTCGCACCGTTCGAGCTGGTCGTGGTCAACCTGTACCCGTTCACCGCTACCGTGGCCTCGGGCGCCGGGCCGGACGAGTGCGTCGAGCTGATCGACATCGGCGGGCCGTCCATGGTGCGGGCCGCGGCCAAGAACCACCCGAGCGTCGCCGTCGTGGTCGACCCGGCCGCGTACGACGCGGCCGCCGCCGCGGTCGCCGCGGGCGGGTTCACCCTGGCGCAGCGCCGGGCGCTGGCCGCCGCCGCCTTCGCCCACACCGCCGCCTACGACGCGGCCGTCGCCACCTGGTTCGCCGAGGTCTACGCACCCGACGAGACCGCCACGACCAGCGGCGCCCCGGCCCTGGTCGCCTCCACCTGGACCCGTGGTCCGGTGCTGCGCTACGGCGAGAACCCGCACCAGCGGGCCGCCCTGTACCTGGACGTCGACGGCCAGGCGGGGCGCGGCCTGGCCGGGGCCCGCCAGCTGGGCGGCAAGGAGATGAGCTTCAACAACTACACCGATGCCGATGCCGCCTGGCGGGCCGCCCACGACCACGGCGACGCCCCGACCGTGGCGATCATCAAGCACGCCAACCCGTGCGGTATCGCCGTGGGCACCGACGTGGCCGACGCCCACGCCAAGGCCCACGCCTGCGACCCGGTCTCGGCCTACGGCGGTGTCATCGCCACGAACCGGCCGGTCAGCGCCGCGATGGCCGAGCAGGTCGCCCCGGTGTTCACCGAGGTGATCGCCGCCCCCGGCTACGATCCCGAGGCTCTGGAGATCCTCACCAAGAAGAAGAACCTGCGCCTGCTCGTCGTCGAACCGGTCGCCGCGCCCGTCGACCGTCGGCTGGTCACCGGCGGTCTGCTGGTGCAGGACCGCGACGCGCTCGACGCCCCCGGCGACGACCCGGCGGCCTGGACCCTGGCCGCGGGCCAGCCGGCCGACGACGCCACCCTGGCCGATCTGCTGTTCGCCTGGCGGTCGGTGCGGGCCACGAAGTCCAACGCGATCCTGCTGGCCCGGGACGGCGCCTCGGTCGGAGTGGGTATGGGCCAGGTCAACCGGGTCGACTCGTGCCGTCTGGCCGTCGAACGGGCCAACACCCTGGGTGACGGGACCGAGCGGGCCCAGGGCGCGGTGGCCGCGTCCGACGCGTTCTTCCCCTTCGCCGACGGCGCGCAGATCCTGATCGACGCCGGGGTCAAGGCCATCGTCCAGCCCGGCGGCTCGATCCGCGACGACGAGGTGATCGCCGCCGCCCAGGCCGCTGGCATCACCATGTACCTCACCGGCGCCCGCCACTTCTTCCACTGACCAAGCACCGTCGACCGCATCCCGGTTCGAGGGTTCCACGCCGATCAGATGGTTGGAATCGCCTGATCGGCGTGGGACCCTCGAATCGGGACTCCCTTATCGGCCAGTTGACGGTGGGGGCGGTGCCCAGGACTCGGCAGGGCTCGTGATCGGCCGCGCGATGGGCCGATTGTCCAGTTCTGGGCCAGTCCTGGGCCTGTCTTGGGCCGTTCGTGTCCGTTCCCCGGTAGCCTGATGCCATGGACGTGCAAGAGATCGTGACTGTGCTGAGGCGTGAAGGCAGTGACAACGCTCGCTTCGAGGCAAAACGGGCAGCGGGTGGGTTCCCGGGGACGGTGACCGAGACGTTGTCCGCGTTCGCGAACACACCCGGCGGGGGAACGGTCCTGTTCGGGGTCGACGAACAGGCAGGTTTCGCGGTGACCGGGGTGTACGACACGGCTGCCTGCCAGAAGGCCGTGGTGTCCCACGCCAGGAACGCGCTGGAGCCGCCGGTCACCGTCAGTGTCGGTGTGGAGCAGGTCGACGGTCGTGATGTCGTGGTCGCGGTCGTGCCGGAGGCTGATCCCGCCTCCAAGCCGGTGAGGGTCAAACGATCGAAGCTGGCGTATCTGAGGCAGTACGACGGCGACTATCCGCTGTCGCACCTGGAGGAGCAGGCGTTCGTCTCCCAGCGGCACCGTCCAGTCTTCGACGAGGCACCTGTCGATGGGGCGAGGCTCGATACCGACCTGGATGCGGGGGCGGTCTCCCGGTATGCCGTGCTGCGGCGGGAAGTTTCGCCGGTGCTGGTTGGTGCATCGGACCGCGAAGTCCTGGTACGCACGGGGGTCATCACTCGCGAAGGGGTGCCGACCCTGGCGGGGCTGCTCGCTCTGGGTGTATATCCGCAGCAGTACATCCCGAACCTTGGTATTCAGGCCAGCCTGCTGCCCGCCTCTGACGTTCACGGGACGTTGCGCGCTCTGGACCTGGCAAGTTTCACCGGTTCGGTACCTCGGATGCTCCACGACGCACAGGCATGGGTTCGCAGGATCACGCCGACCGCTGTCGTCGAGGACTCGCAGGACGGTCGGGTCGTGTCCCGGCCAACTTTTCCACAGGTCGCGGTGCGCGAGCTGGTTGCGAACGCGCTGGTCCACCGCGACCTCGGCTCGTACGCCCTGGATGCGCCCATCACCTTGAAGATCGACCCGGAACAGCTGTTGATCAGCAACCCGGGAGGTCTGTACGGCCTGCACGTGGAGACGCTCGGCCTCACACCGTCGCACCTGCGTAACGCTCGCCTCGCGGAGATCCTGCAGTATGTGGAGTCGCCCGACGGTGCAAGAGTCATCGAACGGCTCGGGACGGGTATTCCTGCGATCCGGCGTGCCGTCGCCACCGCAGGAATGCCGCCTCCTGTCTTCGTCGACCAGGGGATCCGGTTCACCGCCAAGCTCCTGCGCCAGGCCCAGTCTTCCGCCTCTGAGACCAGCCCAGCCAAAAACCGGACAGCGAGTGTCGCAGCCGCTCTCAATACACTGGGATCTGCCACCTCAGGGCAGATCCAGCAGGCCACAGGGATGACGGCCCGACAGGTGAAATACGCTCTGTCCAGGCTTACTGCCTCAGGTGGCGTCACCGCCGAGCCGCTCGACGGGCGTTCATTCGTCTACACGCTTGTACGCGGGACCACCTGACCCCTCACTCACGACTGAAACCCTTCGTCAACGGGTCGGCCCGGGCTACCAGGGGCCGACTGCGGTGACCTGGAGGGTGACGGTGCCCGACGCTGCCGTCGCCGTCAGGTCGACGACGGCTGCGAGGCGCCAGTCGTGGTGGCTGTCGGGGTCGTCCAGGGTCTGGTGCACCAGCCACCGGGTGGGTTCTTCGGTGACCTGGAACAGGTCGGGGCCGCGGGCGGCGGGGCCGGTGAGGATCTCGGGGTGGTCGTCGTAGTACGGGTCGAGGGCGTCGGCCCAGCGTTCGGCGGTCCAGGCGGTGCCGTCGGTGTCGGTGTCGCCCAGGGCGGCCAGGGCGTCGTAGGCCTCGCGGGCGGCCAGCTCGACGCGGCGGAACAGGGCCTGACGGACCAGGGCGCGCCGCGCCCGGGGGCTCATCGCGGGAGGTGCGTCGTCGTCGGTCGGCCGGACGGTGGGCGCGTCGTCTCCGGAGGCCAGGCGTTCCCACTCCTCCAGCAGCGACGAGTCGGTGCGACGGATCACGTCGCCCAGCCACTCGATCGTCTCGTCCAGGTCTTCGGTGCGACGTTCGGCGGGTACCACCTGGCGCAGCGTCCGGTAGGCGTCGGTCAGGTACCGCAGCAGCACACCCTCGGTGCGCTGCAGCTGGTACGCGGCGACGTAGTCGGCGAACGTGGCGCCGCGTTCGGCCATGTCCCGTACCACGGACTTCGGCGACGGGACCAGGTCGGCCACCCACGGGTTGGTCCGCCGGTAGGCCGTGAAGGCCGCCGCCAGGGGTTCGGCCAGCGGCTGCGGGTAGGTCACGTCGGCCAGGGCGGCCATCCGCTCCTCGTACTCCAGCCCCTCGGCCTTCATCGCGGCGACCGCTTCGCCCTTGGCCTGCGACGCCTGGGCGGCGAGCACCTGGCGCGGGTCGTCCAGGGTGGCCTCGATGATCGACACCACGTCCAGCGCGTAGCCCGGGTCGGCCATATCCGCCAGGTCCAGGGCGGCGTAGGCGAAGGGGGACAGGGCCTGGTTCAGGGCGAACTCCTCGGGGATCTCGGCGGTCAGCCGGATGCCCAGGCGGCGGCCGTGCGGGGCGTCCGGGTCGGCCACCCAGGGGCGTTCCACGACGCCGGAGGCGCGCAGCGACCTGTAGATCTCCACGGTGCGACGGACGAGTCGGGCCTGTGCCGCGGGTGGTTCGTGGTTGTCCAGCAGCAGGTGCCGCATCGCGGCGACCGGGTCGGCGCCGGTGCGGTCACGCCGGGCCAGGACGTTGAGCACCATGGCGTGGCTGACCTGGAAGTGGCTGGTCAGCGGCTCGGGCGGGGCGTCGCGCAGGCGTTCGAAGGTGGCTTCGGTCCAGTTCACCTGGCCCGGCGGGGCCTGCTTGCGGACCACCTTGCGCAGCTTCTTCGGGTCGTCGCCGGCCTTGAGCAGGGCCTTACGGTTCTCGATGACATGCTCGGGCGCCATGACCAGCACCTCGCCCACGGTGTCGAAACCGGCCCGTCCGGCCCGACCAGAGATCTGGTGGAACTCCCGGGCGGTCAGATGACGCGACTTCTGCCCGTCGTACTTGACCAGGCTGGTCAGCACCACGGTCCGGATCGGCACGTTGATACCCACCCCGAGGGTGTCGGTGCCGCACACCACGGGCAGCAGCCCGCGCTGGGTGAGCCGTTCCACGACCCGCCGGTAGCGCGGCAGCATCCCCGCGTGGTGCACCCCGACGCCGTGCCGCAGCAGCCGGGACAGGGTCTGGCCGAACCCCCCGGCGAACCGGAACCCGCCCAGCTCGGCCGATATGGCATCGCGCTGCTCTCGGCTGGTCAGTGCCGCAGAGACCAGGCCCTGGGCGCGTTCCACCGCGTCTTTCTGCGTGAAGTGGACGACGTAGACCGGGGCGCGGCGGGTGGTGACCAGCTCGGCCAGGACGTCGTTCAGCGGTTCGACCACGTAGCCGTAGGTCAGCGGCACCGGACGTTCCGCGTCGTCCACCACGACGACCTCCCGGCCGGTGCGGCGGGTGAGGTCGTCGGCGAAGAACGACACGTCACCCAGCGTCGCCGACATCAGGACGAACTGGGCCTGGGTCAGCTCCAGCAGCGGCACCTGCCAGGCCCAGCCGCGCTGCGGGTCGGCGTAGAAGTGGAACTCGTCGGCGACGACCTGGCCGATATCGGCGTCCACCCCGTCGCGCAGCGCGATATTGGCCAGGATCTCCGCGGTGCAGCACACGATCGGCGCGTCGGGGTTGACCGCCGAGTCGCCGGTGACCATACCGACCTGGTCGGCGCCGAACACCTCGACCAGGGCGAAGAACTTCTCCGAGACCAGGGCCTTCAGCGGGGCCGTGTAGTACGACCGCTGCCCCCGGGCCAGCGCGATGGCGTGTGCGGCCACGGCTGTGAGCGACTTGCCCGAACCGGTGGGGGTGGAGACGATGACGTGCGCGTCGGTGACCAGCGCCAACAGGGCTTCTTCCTGGTGCGGGTACAGGCGTAGACCCTGGTCGGTGACCCAGTCGACGAACGTCTCGACCAGGGCGTCGGGGTCGGCGGTGGCAGGCAGGCGGGCGGTCAGTGCACCGCGTGGCAGTGGGAAGGGCAGGGGCTGCGGACGATCTGGCACATAACGATCGTGGCACGGGTGAGGCTGGTTGCGCAGAACCCTCCCACGGCACCGCTGCGATTGCTACGGTCGGTGCCAGTGTCGGGGCGCTACAGCCCATGCGACACACCACGACGGAACAGGACCCAGGGGCACACAGATGCGCGAAGGACTAGCGGAGTACGTCAAGACGGCTGCCGCCCACCGCGAGGCGGTGGAGCAGCTGCACCTAGCACGTACTGCCCTGGGGCACGGCCAGTGGCTGCCGATTCCTGAGCGACACACGCTGCTCGACGAGATCCGTCAGCAGCAGACCGTCGTCCGCCGGTACGAAGAGCAGCTGCGCGTCGAGCCGACCGCGACGGCGATGCTGCAGGCCCTGGTGGACGACGCCCTCGCGGACGTGTACCGGGAGGGCGCCCCCGACGGTCCGACCCGGCTGGCCGACGCTGTCGTCATGGTGCTCGCCCGGCCCGGTCGGGCGCCGCTGCCTGACGACTACCCGGTCGGGCTGATCCACCTGCCGGGCCTGGAGCCCCGGCTCACCCGCGAGACCGTGCACCACCTCGTCGCCGAGTCGGTCGGCGTCCAGTAGCCTTCGCCGCGCGTGGGGTCGCCAGCCCCCTCAGGGCGTGGACTTGGCAGCACGCCCTAGGCTTGGTCCGTGCGCATCGCCAGGTTCACCCAGGGTTCGGATCCCCGCTACGCGCTGGTCGAGGGGGAGGGGGACGCCGCCGAGCTCGTCGTGATCAGCGGCGACCCTATCTACATGCCGGTCCAGCCGACGGGCGAGCGGGTGCCGCTGGACGACGACGGGGTGCGGCTGCTGGCCCCGGTGATCCCCCGGTCCAAGGTGGTGGCGGTGGCGCGCAACTACGTCGCCCACGCCGAAGAGCTGGGTAACGAGGTACCAGAACGTCCGCTGCTGTTCCTCAAGCCGAACACCTCGGTGGTGGGGCCAGACGACCCGGTGGTGCTGCCCGACTGGTCGGACCGGGTCGAGCACGAGGGCGAGCTGGCCGTGGTCATCGGCAAGGTCACCAAGGACGTCTCCCCGGAGGCGGCGCTGGCCTGCGTGTTCGGGTTCACCTGCGCCAACGACGTCACCGCCCGGGACGTACAGCGCGCCGAGTCGCAGTGGGCCAGGGCCAAGGGTTTCGACACGTCCTGCCCGATCGGGCCGTGGATCGTCCCGGGCCTGGACACCGACGACCTGGAGGTCTCCGTCCGGGTCAACGGTGACCGGCGCCAGCACGGGAGCACCGCCCAGATGGTGTTCGACGTTGCGTACCTGGTCTCCTACGCCTCGGAGGCCTTCACCCTGCTGCCCGGGGACGTCATCCTCACCGGCACGCCCGCGGGGGTGGGGCCGATGGTGCACCGGGACGTCGTCGAGGTCGAGGTCGAAGGCATCGGCACCCTGCGCAACCCGGTGCTGCGCCGGTGAGCGCCCAGCGCCCCGCGGGTGCGGCCGAGGGCCCGCCGGTCGAGCTGTGGACCGACGGGGCCTGCAAGGGCAACCCCGGGCCCGGCGGCTGGGGGGCCCTGCTGCGGTTCGGGGCCCGCGAGAAAGAGCTGTACGGCGGGGAACCGGCCACCACCAACAACCGCATGGAGCTGACCGCGGTGATCGAGGCCCTACGAGCGCTGAACCGTTCCTGCCAGGTGGTCGCCCATGTGGACTCGACGTACGTCATGAACGGTGTCACCCGCTGGATGGCGGGGTGGAAACGCAACGGCTGGAAGACGAAGGCCCGCCAGCCCGTCGCCAACCAAGACCTGTGGCAGGCCCTGGACGCCGAGGTAGCCCGGCACCAGGTCAGCTGGGTCTGGGTCAAGGGCCACGCCGGAGACCCAGGCAACGAACGCGCCGACGCCCTGGCCAACCAGGGTGTACCCAGCCGCGAGGGCTAAGAGTCGGTGGTGTCGATGAGCTCTTCGTCCCCGCCTGGCCGGTGCAAGGGTCTGCGGGCCGATGCAAGGGTTCAATGCCTTGCGCTGGCCCGCGAACCCTTGCACTGGGGTGCTGACCAGTAGGGTGGTCTCGTGTCCGTGTCTTCTGCGCCTGTGCGCGTCCGGTTCTGTCCGTCACCGACCGGGACGCCGCACGTCGGGCTGATCCGTACCTGTCTGTTCAACTGGGCGTACGCCCGGCACACCGGCGGGACGTTCGTGTTCCGCATCGAGGACACCGACCCGGCGCGGGACTCGGACGAGTCGTACGACCAGCTGCTCGACGCGCTGCGCTGGCTGGGCCTGGACTGGGACGAGGGGGTGGAGGTCGGCGGGCCGTACGCCCCGTACCGGCAGTCCCAGCGCATGGACCGGTACGCCGACGTCGCCGCGCAGCTGTTGGCTGGTGGCTACGCCTACGAGTCGTTCTCCACGCCCGAGGAGGTCGAGGCGCGGCACAAGGCGGCCGGGCGGGACCCCAAGCTGGGCTACGACGGGTTCGACCGGGACCTGACGCAGGAGCAGAAGGCCGCCTACCGTGCGGAAGGCCGGGCGCCGGTGCTGCGCATGCGCATGCCAGACACCGATGTCACCTTCCGTGACCTGGTGCGGGGTCCGGTGACGTTCCGGGCCGGGTCGGTGCCGGACTACGTCATCGTCCGGGGCACCGGGCACCCCCTGTACACGCTGGTCAACCCGGTGGACGACGCGGCGATGAAGATCACGCACGTGCTGCGCGGCGAGGACCTGCTCTCGTCCACCCCGCGCCAGGTGGTGCTGTACCGGGCGCTGGTCGAGCTGGGCCTGGCCGACACTGTCCCGCAGTTCGGGCACCTGCCGTACGTCATGGGGGAGGGCAACCGGAAGCTGAGCAAGCGCGACCCCGAGTCGAACCTGTTCCTGCACCGCGAGCGCGGGTTCACCCCGGAGGGGCTGCTGAACTACCTGGCCCTGCTGGGCTGGTCGATCGCCCCGGACCGGGACGTGTTCACGCTGCCGGAGCTGACCGAGGCGTTCGACATCGCCGACGTCAACCCCAACCCGGCCCGCTTCGACCTGAAGAAGGCCGAGGCCATCAACGCCGCCCACCTGCGGCAGCTCGAGCCGGCCGACTTCCGCGACCGGCTGGTGCCGTACCTGCACCAGGCCGGTCTGGTCCCCGCCGCGTCCTACGCCGACCTGGAGACCCGTGACCGGGCGCTGCTCGACGCCGGGGCCCCCTTGGTGCAGGAGCGCATGACCCTGCTCGGCGAGGTCGTGGGGATGCTCGGCTTCCTGTTCGTCGCCGACGCCGACCTGGCGGTCGACGCCGAGGCCCGCGCCGGGCTGCGTGAGGAGGCCGCGACGGTGCTGGACGAGGCCGCCCGGGTGCTGGAGCAGGTACCCGAGTCGTTCCTGGCCGCCGACACCCAGCCGGCACTGTCCGCCGCGCTGGTCGAGGGCCTGGGCATCAAGCCCCGCTTCGCGTTCACCCCCCTGCGCGTGGCGGTGACGGGCCGCCGTGTCTCCCCACCCCTGTTCGAGTCCATGGAGCTGCTCGGCAAGGCGTCGACCCTGGCCCGCATCGCCGCCCTACGGACCACCCTGTGACCCCCTGGTCGGTCACGACCGGCATCTGGTACGGGTTTTCGTGAGCCCACGGACGAGTCCGATCGGACCTGTTACAGGCTCTGGTTGACGAGCAGGGCGGATGCGTCCTCGGCTCCTTCCAGCCGACTCGTGCTGGCGGACTGGGACGACGATCTGGCTCGTGGGCGTAGGGTGCTGGTAGCGGGCCGATAGGGTGCCCTCTTGGACTCTGGACAGGTGCTGATGATGAAGACGACGGTCAGGACCGTCACGGTGGCGCTCGTGACAGTGGTGGCGGGCACGTTGGCGGGGTGCGGCGGCTCGGACGGTGCTGCCCAGGAGACCACACGGAACGTCTACGACCAGCTGGCCGACGAGGTAGCAGCCGAGGCGTCGGCCGCGCCGTCGACGACCGCGCCGACGGCGGGACCCACGACGGGACCGACGATGGGGCCCACGACGGGGCCGACGATGGGGCCCGCGACGGGGCCGACGATGGGGCCCGCGACGGGACCGACGATGGGGCCGGGCACCGGCGGCGGGTCCGGCGTCAGCGCGACCGGTCGGCTGGTTCCGCCGGGGGCGACGGTCGTGGGCACCAAGGCGACGGGAGAGATGGTGCTGGTGTCGTCCGGCTTCGACGCGCTGGTCGCGTACTACGAAGACGTGCTCACCCAGATGGGTGCGCAGGGCTCAGGTGCCAGGGAAGGGACGGTCTGGGGGTACGTCGGCACCTACGACGGCAGGGACGTCCAGGTCGAGGTTGCGATGATCGACGCGGCCGGGAACTGCAGAATCTCTGTCAACTTCTGATCCCGCCCGAGGGGCCGCCCCGGTCCGGCGGTCTGGACGGACCACCGGACCGCCGGACCCCAGGGGTCAGACGTACAGGGGGGTGAGACGGTCGTACTCGGCGACGTCGGCGTCGTTCAGGCACGCCTCGATGATCTGCCTGCCCAGGGGGTGCAGGTCGTCGGTGAGGTACTGGACGAGCTCGTGCTTGAAGAAGTTGGTCAGCACCCGCGCGCCGGTGTCGTAGGCCTTCTTGCCGACCTGCGACTGGGACTCGGGGGCCAGCAGGGTCGGACGGATCTGCTGGCCGTCGAGCTTGACCTCGGTGGGTCGGTACCCGAACAGGGGGCAGCGGGCCTCGACCAGCTGGTCGCGGTAGATCCGTCCGCCGCCGCGCCGGGCCAGGTACTCCCGGGTCAGCCACTCGGCGGCGAAACCGATCTTGTACGCGCCGATGTGCTGGTTGGGTACCAGCACGTACCGGGTGCGGTCGTGGTCGATCAGCTGGTCGAGTAGCAGGTTGGCGCCACCCACCTTGGTGCCGGTGGAGAACGGCCAGAACGAGCCGACGCCTTCGGAGACCAGGCCGCCGTGCTTCAGCGTCTCTTCGTCCTCTTTCGCCTCGCCGATCGACGGGTTCTTGTCCCCGCGCGGTGCGATGAGCCGCCACAGCCAGGCCAGCGACGCGGGCACGACGTGCATCATGCCCATGATCCCGTAGGTCGGGTGGGACTTGGTGCACAGCGGCATCCGCACCCCGAAGGTGCGGACGTCGACCTCGACGGGGTCGTCGACGACATTGCGGACCGAATGCCGGGGGACGACCACGCGCGGGTTGGGCGTCGGCTGGCCGTTGGAGTCGAAGGTGTGCTCCCAGGGCAGCGTCGTCGCGTCGGGCCGACCCTGCAGCGACAGGAACAGCAGGGGATCGGCCGGCTGGATGGCGACCCGCTCGAACGCCGGGTCCATGCCGTACTCCTTCATACCGTCCACCCGGACGAACCAGCCGTCCTCAGCGTCGGTGACGACCAGACGGCCGTCGTTGAGCTGGATCGACGGGTGGCACAAGGTCATGTCGTCGGTGATCGGTGCCAGCGTGCAGGCCTCGGACAAGGTGATGTGGTACGGCTCGTCGCGCACCACGTTGACCCCGACCAGGATGCGCCCGTCGTCCTCGCGGTGGATGTCCTGGCCCATCTCCGACTTGCCGCCGCCCGAGGCGCCTTCGTGCATCACCACGGTCGAGTTCTCGTACGGGGTGGTGACCTTGACCGAAGACGCATGGCAGGTCAGCCAGCTCTCGTGCTGGCCGATGTCCAGCAGCACGGAGAACACGCCTTTCTTCGCCGACGGCCCGGGGTAGAGGTTGTAGGAGAAGATCTCGTGCAGGGTGTGCGAACGGTGGTGTACCACGACCTGCCGACCCTCGAAATGGGTCTGCCGGAACGGCGGCGCGGTATACAGGACGGCCCGGGGCGTGAACGGCCCGATCTCGGCGAACGTCACCCAGCCCTGCAGATCGCCCAGGGCCACGGCGAAGAACGCGGCCGGCACCGGCACGATCGCCAGCGACGGGTAGCCGTACACCGGACCGCCGGCCTTGAACGGCACGACGATCAGCTCTTGGGTGCTCAACCAGCGCAGCGTCTCCTCGCGCAGCGGGGCGAACGGCTTACCGTACACATCGGCGTACCGGGGTTTGTCGGTGGGCAGGTCGTCGCCGATCCGCATGGAGTCGGGGTCGCGGCGGCGCATGTAGTCCTCGGGGTAGTTCACCGCCAGGCCGTTCTTGGCCCGTACCACGGTGGCCTCGTGGACCGAGGTGCCGGCGGCGTCGAACCGCACCTCGAACTCCGGCTTGCCGCCGCCGAGCGCCAGGTCGTACAGCTCGGCGCGCGAGGCTGGGACCACGATGCGGGGGGCGGCGTCCAGCGCGGCCCTGACCTCGGGGGCCAGGGACACCTGGTCGAGCGCAGAGATCGTCGATGTGCTCACGGCGGCTCCTTCGTATCGGTCCGGGCCCTCGGACGTCCCTCGGACCCGGCTGCTCGGCTGCGGCAACGTTGCAGCGGCCGGGCGGCGGGGGACAGCTGGTCCCCCCACTCACTATCGCGGAGAACCAGGGGCGGCGCACGACGGCCGACGGGTGAGCCGGTCAGCGTGGGGGCGAGGGAGGTCAGGCGTGGCGTTCGGGGTCGCCCAGCAGCTGGGCGACGTGGTCGGGGACGTAGGTCGACAGGTCGCGCGGCGGGCGGATGTAGCCCTTGGACTGGGGCGGACGCTTGGGCAGCACGATCTTCTGCTGGGGGATATCGGTGTAGCGAATGGTCGACAGCAGGTGGGCGATCATGTTCAGCCGGGCGTGCTTCTTGACGTCGGACTCCACGACGTACCACGGGCTGGCCGGGGTGTCGGTGTGCACCATCGTCTCGTCCTTGGCCCGGGAGTAGTCCTCCCAGCGGGCGATGGACTCCAGGTCCATGGGGGACAGCTTCCACTGCCGCACCGGGTCCTTCAGGCGGGAGCGGAACCGGCGCAGCTGTTCGGCGTCGGACACCGAGAACCAGTACTTGCGCAGCAGGATGCCGTCGTCGATGAGCATCTGCTCGAACAGCGGGGCCTGGCGCATGAACCGGGAGTACTCGGCGGGCGTGCAGAACCCCATGACCTTCTCGACCCCGGCGCGGTTGTACCAGGACCGGTCGAACAGCACGATCTCCCCGGCGGCGGGCAGGTGGGCGACGTAGCGCTGGAAGTACCACTGGCCTTTCTCGCGCTCGGTCGGGGCGGGCAGGGCGGCGATCCGGGCCACCCGCGGTGACAGGTACTGGGTGATCCGCTTGATCGACCCGCCCTTGCCGGCCGCGTCCCGGCCCTCGAAGAGCACGACGATCCGGGCCCCGGTGGCCTGGGTCCAGCGCTGCAGCTTGACCAGCTCGGACTGGAGGCGGAACAGCTCGGCCTCGTAGACGTCGTCGGCGATCTTCGGCGTCGAGCGCTTGTCCATGACGCTGAACGTACTCCTCCGGCCTCCCAGACGTCGGTTCGAGAGGCTCAGAGCGCGGCCGAACCCACCTCCGCCGGGATCTGCGCGCTGTGCCCTGCGGCGGTCAGCGCTTCGCGCAGCGCCGCCGCGGCGGCGTCCAGGGCGGCCGGGTCGGGGTGGGTGTCGGCCTTGGCGAACGACAGATCACCCTCCGAGCGCGCTGGGACGACGTGCACGTGCAGGTGCGGCACCTCGAACCCGGCGACCAGCACCGTGGCCCGGGTGCCCGGCCACGCCTCCTCCTGGGCCCGGCCGACCGTCGCCGCGACCGTCGCCAGGTGGGCGAGCAGCGCGTCGTCGGCGGCGGTGAAGCGGTCCACCTCGTCGCGCGGCACCACCAGGGTGTGCCCAGGTGTGATCGGGGCGATGGTGAGGAAGCCGACGCACAGCTCGTCGGCCCACACGAACCGGCCCGGCAGCCAGCCGTCGATGATCTTCGTGAACACAGTGGTCATGGCGTCAACCTACCGGTCGTCGGCAGACCTGTCCTGGGTCTGTCTGCTCACTGGCTGTGCGCTACGGCCGCACTCGCCCGGCTGGCGCACCGAGTGGAGACGCTCCCCTACAGGTAGGCCGCCGGGTCGAACTCGTCGACCGGGATGATCCGCAGGCGCGGCAGCCGCACGTTGAACGCCTCGACGTCGTACTCCAGGTCGTACACCGTCAGGCCGAGCGTGGTCAGCGACGAGCTGGTGAACTCGCGGAACGCCAGCAGCCCGATCTTGCGGCCCAGCTCGACGAGCCGGGCCGCGCCGGGCGCGAAGTCGCCGTCGTGGCTGGCCAGCAGCACGTCCCCGCCGCGTTCGGCGATAGCGTCGAGCATCTTCGACACGCCGATGTCCACGACCTTCTGGTGCGGCTCGCCGGCCAGCGGGACCGGGGTGAAGCCGATCGCGACCAGGGCCTGGACGAACGGCATCGGCAGCGAGCCGGACGAGGCGTTGAGGAAGAACAGCCCGCGCACCGGCTGCGACCACACCTGCTGGGCGAAGGTCAGAACCCGTTCCCAGCGTGGTCGTTGGTCGGGGTTAGGCCGACCGCCCAGGATCGACGACCCGAGGGTCGCGTCCAGGTTCTCACCGTCTACAAGCAGGTATGTCGTAGGCTCGTCCACCCCCGACAGACTAGGGCATGTCTCCCGGTTCCGTGCGCTCACGGGCGCCCGCGTCGACCGGAGCAGGACGGCTGGTTCGGGCGGGGGACTTCGGGCCCACCGTCCGGACAAATCGTCCGGCGACCATAGCCGGTGGGTGTCGGAACTCCCGTTCCGGACTCCCGTCATGGTCGTCCGGTACCGCGTCGAGGTGAGAGGCGTTGCGCATGAGGGTGCTGCTCGCCGTGGCCTCGCGGCACGGCGCGACCTGGGAGATCGGCGGATCCGTCGCCGAGGTGCTGCGCGCTCGCCAGCACAGCGCCGACCTCGTCGCCCCCGAGTCGGTGACCAGCCTGGAGGGCTACGACGCGGCTGTCGTCGGGTCGGCGGTCTACCTCACCCAGCTCCTTCCCCCCGCCCGGCAGCTGCTCACCCGGCTGCGTCCCGAGCTGTCCGCCGTGCCGCTGTGGCTGTTCGCCTCGGGGCTGGCCCGGCCCTCCTCCGGTGCCCGGACCGCCGCCGACCTGGCCCAGCTCACCGAACGGCTGGGTGCACGCGGGTTCCAGCTGTTCCGCGGTCGGCTGGAACGGGACGGGCTGAGCTTTGCCGAACGGGTCGCGGCCGCCGGGGTGCTCAACCGCGAGGGCGACCACCGCGACTTCGAGGTCATCGAACGCTGGGCCGGGCGGATCGCCGATACACTCGACCAGGTCGCCGCCGGACCAGACTCCGAGGTGCACGCGTCCTGACGCTCCGCAGCGTCGGACGGGACGAGATGCAAGCCACAGGTGTACGGGTTATTGGTACAAGGAGACCGTCGTGCGACGTCTGATGCCTCACATACTCACCTCGCTCGTCGTCGGCACTGTTTTCGTCGGCGCCTTGGCCGGGTGCGCCGACAGTGCGCCGACGACTTCTACCAGCGGTCCCACCTCGAACGCCGCGACCAGCGACCTTGAGGTCTCTGACGCCAGTACAGCGGCACTGGAGGGTGCTGTCGAGCGGGTTCTGGTCGCGTTGCGCGATCGGGACCACGCGACGTTGGCTGAGCTGGTCGACCCTGACGAGGGGGTTGTCTTCCTGCCCTACTCGTACTCCTCCTACGCTCCGGACGTCACTGCTCAGATCGTGGACGCTCATGACCGGATGTCGCCGGAGGAGGTCGGTCGGCTGGGCACGTCTGGCACGACCCGCGTCTGGGGCACCTACGAGGGTCGCGGGGACCCGATCGAGCTGACCGTCGACGACTACTGGGTGCGTTTCGTCTGGGATCGCGACTACCTCGACGCTCCGTCCGTGGCTGTGGACCACAGCCGGGTGCCGTCTGCGTGGGCGGGTATTCCTGATGTGTTCGGCCCGACGGCCCGGTGGGTCGAGTGCGCTTTCCCCGATGGTGAGGACCCCGACGTAGGGGGGCTGGACTGGTCGGCTCTCAACCTGGTCTTTCGCGAGACCGTCCAGATAGACCCCGCGACAGGGACTGTCGTCGGTACGACCTACGGCCTCATAGCTGTCATCCACGGCGAGCACGAGGTGTGACGGCCCTGGAGGGACGGTTCCTACTGTCCCACCTGGTTCGTCGCGGCCCTGGGCTGGGACGGTTCGCGCTTCGTGCGGAACGCTCCCCACTTCGCTCGCAATCCGATAAGTGTGTGCTAGTTCGTGGGTTCCACGCCGTTCCACCGTTTCGAAACGGTGGAACGGCGTGGAACCCACGAACTGGAGCACTCTTATCGGTTCTATGATCTGAGGTGGGCGGGTGGGCGGGTGGGGGACAGGCGGGGGCGGAGAGGGAGGGGGGACGGTCGGTCGGTCGCGCACCGTCTGGACGGGCTGCCCGGCAGGCCAGCGGCTCTGTGCCATGATCACGGGGTGTCCGATCACCTGCTCGCCCCGTACGGGGCAGTCCTGATCGCCTCGTTCGGTGGACCCGAGGGTCCGGACGAGGTGATGCCCTTCCTGCGTCGCGCCACCGCGGGGACGAGCGTGCCGGAGGCCCGGCTGGCCGCGGTCGCCGAGCACTACTACGCCCGGGGCGGGATCAGCCCGATCAACGCGGCCAACGAGGCGTTGCGGGCCGCGCTGGCCGACGAGCTGGCCCGCCGGGGCGCGCCCGTGCCGGTGCTGTGCGGCAACCGCAACGCCCCGCCGGAGTACGCCGATGCGCTGGACGCCGCGCAGCAGGCCGGGGCACGGCACGTCGTCGCGCTGGTGACCAGCGCTTTCGCCAGCTACTCGGGCTGTCGGCAGTACCGGGAGGACTTCGCCGCAGAGCTGGCCGGCCGCGACCTGGTACTGGACAAGGTGCGGCCGTTCTTCAACCACCCGGGCTTCGTCGCGGCCAACGTCGACGCGGTGGTGGCCGCCTGCTCCGAGCTGGGCGAGGTCGACCGGGTGGTGTTCGTCACCCACTCGCTGCCGCTGCCCATGGCGCAGGCGTCTGGCGCGTGCGGACCGGACTACACCGCCCAGCACCTGGACGTGGTCGGGCTCGTCGCGCAGACGGCGGGCCAGCGGCTGGGCCGCACGCTGACCTGGGACCTGGCGTACTGCTCCCGGTCCGGGCCGCCGCGCCAGCCGTGGCTGGAACCGGACGTCAACGACCACCTGGCCGCGCTGGCCGCCGACAAGGTGCGGCGCGTGGTGCTGGTCCCGGTCGGTTTCGTCTGCGACCACATGGAGGTCGTCAACGACCTGGACGACGAGGCGGTCGCCACGGCCCGGGAGCACGGTATGACCGTGGTGCGGGCCGCCACCGTGGGGACCCACCCGGCGTTCGTCTCCGGCCTGGCCGACCTGCTGGTCGAACGGGCCGCCGCGGAACGGGCCAGGGCCGCGGGTACCGCCGCACCCGACCCGGCCCGGACCGGTGCCCTGCCGGTCCGGCCTGACCGCTGCCCGGCGGACGGCTGCCGTCGTGAGGCCGGGGTCGACCCGGGACGACCCGCCGCCTGCACCGACGAGGCCGGTACCTGACGGCTGTCGCGGGCTCGTCAACCCGGTCGCCCCGGACCCGTAGGCTGGTCTGGTGCCGACCTTGTCCGCGCTGTCCCAGCGCTACGGGCCGCTGCCTCCCGCCGACCTCGAGTGGTTGCAGCTGCTGACCGGAGACTGGCAGGTCCTGTCTGACCTGGCCTTTGCCGACCTGGTGCTGTGGCTGCCGTCCGAGGGCGGGTTCGTCGCGATCGCCCAGTGCCGTCCGTCCACCGGGTCGACGGTGTACGACGACGACGTGGTCGGGTCTGTCGCCTCGCCCCGGCAGTGCGCCCAGCTGCAGGCCGCGCTGGACGAACGACGGCCGCTGCGGCTGAGGTCGAGCTGGGGCCCGAGCACGGCGACCGCGCCCTGGCCGTCGACATCGGTCGTCTGGTCGGCTCCTGACCGGCAGCCGCACTGGTACGGCGATTTCGCGGTGCGCGAGGAGGTGGTGCCGGTGGTGCACGACGGTCGGCCGGTCGCCGTGATGTCCCGGCACGCCAACGTCGGTGGGGCCCGCACCCCGAGCCGGCTGGAGCTGAACTACGTGGAGGCGGCCGACGACATGGTCGGCATGGTCGCCCGCGGCGAGTACCCGCTGCCTGTCAGCCGGGCCGGCAGCGGTTCGCCGCGCGTCGGCGACGGGATGATGCGGGTCGACGCCGAGGCGACGGTGCTCTACGTCAGCCCCAATGCGCTGTCGTGCCTCCACCGGCTGGGGGTGCAGGACGATCCGGTCGGGCGTTCCCTGGTCGATATCTCGGCCGCTCTGGTCGGTCTGGAGGTCGGGAAGGCTCCACCGATGCTGAGCAAGGCGCCGTGGTGGGTGGACGTCGAGTCGCACGGGGTGACGGTGGCGGTCCGGGGGCTGCCTCTGACCGAGGACGGGGACCTGACCGGGGCGGTGCTGCTGTGCCGGGACGTGTCAGAGCTGCGGCGGCGCGAGCGTGAGCTGGTCACCAAGGACGCCACGATCAGGGAGATCCACCACCGGGTGAAGAACAACCTGCAGACCGTGGCCGCGCTGCTGCGGATGCAGTCGCGCCGGGTGACCTCGTCCGACGCCCGGGCGGCTCTGACCGAGGCGATGCGCAGGGTGGCGACCATCGCGCTGGTGCACGAGGCGCTGTCGCAGAACCCGGACGAGACCGTGGACTTCGACGACGTGGTGCGTCTGGTGCTGCGCCTGACGGCGGACGCTGCGGCCTGCGAGAACCAGGTCAGCACCGTCCTGGAGGGCACCTTCGGGCATCTCTGCGCCAAAGGCGCGACGGCGTTGGCGCTGGTGCTCACCGAGCTGGTGACCAATGCTGTCGAGCACGGGTTCGCCGACGGCGGGTCGGGGACGGTACGGGTCGTGGTGGACCGCGACGACGACCAGCTCCAGGTCGAGGTCGTCGACGACGGTCGGGGGCTGACGGACGGCCCTGGCGACGGGCTGGGCACCCAGATCGTCTCGACGCTGGTCGCCAACGAGCTCGGCGGGTCGATCGTGTGGCGCTCCGGCCCGCAGGGCGGCACGTCGGTGGTCATCCAGATGCAGGTGTGCCTGTCCCGGGACGAGCCCGTGGGCTAGACCTCAGCCAGCGGCGCGGCGCTGGCGGGCGGTACGCCGCTTCAGCGCCCGGCGTTCGTCCTCGGACAGGCCGCCCCACACGCCTGCGTCCTGGCTGTTCTCGATCGCCCAGGCGAGGCAGGTATCGACGACGTCGCAGCGGTGGCACACGGCCTTCGCCAGCTCGATCTGCTGCAGTGCCGGGCCGGTGTTCCCGATCGGGAAGAACAGCTCGGGGTCCTCGTCCAGGCATGAGGCACGGTGACGCCAGTCCATCGGTTGTTGCTCCTAGCTCGAGGCCGCATGAGGTCCACCACAGGGGTCAGGGGACGGAGATGCGGCCATGAAGGTCAGTGGCTCCGGGGACAAGCCTCACATGTCGCGGAAGTCCGGACAACCGCATTCGGCTCGCAGTTCGGACACAACAGTGTGAGATTCGTCACACTTTACGGATTCATGACCCAGTCCTGGCCCGCATCAGGGGGATTGGCGCGCCACGACGCTTGTTGGACGAGGTGACCTGCGTAGACCTGTCCGAGTCAGCTCGCCGGACCGGGGGCGGTCGGGCCGTGGCGGTGACCGTTATGTCCACTATTTCGCCCGCTGGGCTTCACTCAAACCTGCCCGCGAAGCCCGGAGAATCTGGTATAAGCGGCGCGGCTGCGGCGATAGGTCGGCGCGCGCCAGCCGCCGACCTGAGGGTCGCCCAGCGGCGCTCGGGCCGGCGCGGGCGGGCCGCGGTCCGGTTCGGCGGCGGCTCCTGCGGTGCGGGAGAAGACTGGCGAAGGTTGTCGGTGGGTTCGTCGGTCTGGGTCACCCGGCATGTCCTACGATGAAGCAGTGACCCGTGTTCTGTTGGCTGAAGACGACCCTGCCATTGCCGAACCTTTGGCTCGAGCGCTGTCTCGGGAGGGCTATGACGTACGAGTCCAAGGGACAGGTCAAGGTGCCATAGACGGCGCTTCTGGCGTGGACCTCGTCGTGCTAGACCTCGGTCTGCCCGATATGGACGGTCTGGACGTCGCCCGGGCCATCCGGTCCCAGGGCCTGACCACGCCGGTGCTCGTGCTCACCGCCCGGGCCGACGAGGTCGACCTCGTCGTCGGGCTCGACGCCGGGGCCGACGACTACGTGACCAAGCCGTTCCGCCTGGCCGAGCTGCTGGCCCGGGTGCGGGCCCTGCTGCGCCGCACCGGCGGCGAGCCCAGCGACGAGGAGGAGCTGCACGCCCAGGACGTCCGCGTGGACGTCGCCGCCCACCGGGCGTTCCAGGGCGAGGTCGAGCTGCACCTGACCGCGAAGGAGTTCGACCTGCTCCGGATGCTGGTCGCGGCGGCGGGCACGGTGGTCGCCCGGGAGGCGATCATGCGCGAGGTCTGGGGCACCGACCCGAACGGGTCGACCAAGACCCTCGACATGCACGTGTCCTGGCTGCGCCGCAAGCTGGGCGACGACGCCAACGCCCCCGGCTACATCACCACGGTGCGGGGGATGGGCTTCCGGTTCGAGGAGTCCGGGCAGGTGTAGTCCGGTGCGGCGCCGCGTCCTGCAGGCCACGATCGCGACGGTCACCGTCGCGGTGGTGCTGCTCGGTGTGCCGCTGGCCTTCTTCGGCGCCCAGCTGGTGCGTCAGACCCAGATCCAGGAGATCGAGGCCGCGGCCCAGTCCCTGGCCCTGGCCGTGGACCTGCGGATCGAGCAGCAGGTCCCGTTCGACGAGGCGCTGCTGGCCCGGTACACCGCCGGGCAGACCGTCCGGCACGTCAGCGTGGAGATGCCCGACGGGCGTCACCTCACCCAGGGCCAGGAGGTCACCGGCCGCAGCCTCGACGCCCGGGTGCGCTCGGCCCAGGGGGCGCAGATCGTGGTCTCGGCGTCCTGGTGGGACGTGTTCTGGCTGTCGGCGCGGGTGATCGGGCTGGTCGTGGCCGCGGCGCTGGTCGCCATCGCGGCCAGTATCGCCCTGGCGATCTGGCAGTCGGACCGGCTCTCCGCGCCGCTGGTGTACCTGGCGGCCTCGGCCGAACAGCTGGGGTCGGGCCAGGTGCGCCCGCACCTGGAACCGTCCGGGGTGGAGGAGATCGACCTGGTCGCCGCCGAGCTGGCCCGCAGCGCCGACCGGATGGCCCGGCGGCTGGCCGCCGAACGACAGTTCGCCTCCGACGCCTCCCACCAGCTGCGCACCCCGCTGACCGCGCTGTCCATGCGGCTGGAAGAGATCACGACCGCCACCGAGCGCGACGATGTGCGCGAGGAGGCCCGGATCTCCCTGGAGCAGGTGGAACGGCTGGTCGGCGTCGTCGACGACCTGCTGACCAGCTCGCGCCGGGCGGCCGGTGGCACCACCGAGGCCGTCCCGCTGGCCGAGGTGCTGCACCAGCAGGAAGAGGAGTGGTCGGTGCCGTTCGCCGACGCCGGTCGTCGCCTGGTGGTGCAGGTCGACCCGGGCGTGGAGGTGCTCGCCACCCCCGGTGCCCTGGCCCAGGTGCTGGCCACGCTCGTGGAGAACTCGCTCAAGCACGGCGGCGGCACCACGACGGTACGGTCCCGGCCGGGCACGTCCACCCGGTCGGTGGTCGTCGAGGTGGCCGACGAAGGCCCCGGGGTGCCCGACGACCTGGCACCGCGGATCTTCGAACGCAACGTGACCTCCGGTGCGGGCACCGGTCTGGGCCTGGCCCTGGCCCGTGACCTGGCCTCGGCCGACGGCGGTCGGCTGGAGCTGGCGCAGCGCCGCCCCGCGGTGTTCGCGCTGTTCCTGGCCCAGGTCCCGGCCGCGCTGCGCACCGACAAGGTGCTGCCGATCGGCCCGGCGGTCGCGACCCGGCCGGACCGTCGTCGCCACCGGGGCGACTGACCAGGCCGACTGATCAGGCCGGGGTGGGAGCCGACCGGGCGGGGAAGGCCCACAGCTTGTAGCCGGTGTAGCGGACCACGGTGCCGATACCGATCCCGAGGACCTTGGCCACGTTGGCGGCCAGCGGGCCGGTGGCGCCGATCCAGTACGTCGTGACGTACAGCGTCACCTGCGGGACGAGCAGGGCGACGAGGTTGATCGTCGCGTAGATCGCCAGCTCGTGCGGGCCGCGGCGGGACCGGCGGTCCGAGAACGTCCAGTGCCGGTTGCCCATCCACGACACCAGCGTCGCGACGAGCGCTGCGATGATGCTCGCGGTGACGATCTTGTGCGCCAGCAGGTGACCTGGTCCGTGCGCCAGCAGGTTGAACAACCCCATGTCCACGACGAACGCGACGCCCCCCACGGTCAGGAACTGGGCCATCTCGGACCACCAGGCCCGGCCTGGCCACAGTGCCCGTCGTGTCGCGTCCTGTCGTGTCGTGGTGACGTCGGACGGTGCGTCCTGCGCTGCGCTGCGGGCACTGGTCACTGGACGATAATAGGTCGTGATCGTCGCCGGTGCGGTACGTCGGTACCCAGGAGGCGGCCCGGACGGGTGATGCCATGCCATAGGGATGCCATGCCCTAGGCTCGTCGTCTGTGGACTCCCGATCGAGCCGAGGGCGCGCCCCGGTGGTCGCTGTGGTCGGTGGCGGACAGTTGGCCCGGATGATGGCGGCGCCAGCCACGGCGCTGGGTCTGACGCTGCGCGTGCTCGTCGAGTCGGACGAGGCAGCGGCGGCGGCCGCGGCGCACCAGACGGTGGTCGGCGCGGCCGACGACGTCGACGCGGTGCTGGCCCTGGTCGAGGGGGCCGATGTGCTGACCTTCGAGCACGAGCACGTCCCGGCGGCGGTGCTGGCCGCGGTGGCCGCGCGCGGGGTGCCGGTGCGTCCGTCGGCTGCGGCGCTGCTGCACGCGCAGGACAAGCTGGCGATGCGTCGGCGGCTCACCGCGCTGGGCGTGCCCTGCCCGGCCTGGGCCCCGGTGCCCGACGCGGCGGCCCTGGACGCCTTCCTGGGCGAGATGGCCGCCCGCTGGGCCCGGATGAGCCCAGCGGAGCACCAGATCTGGGCCCAGCAGGGCGACCGGCCTGGGCCCAGGGAGATCTTCGGGTCCGCCAGCCTCGGCGTCGTCAAGACCACGCGCGGCGGGTACGACGGCAAGGGTGTGCGGCTGGTCCGCGAGGCGGGCGACGTCGCCGACTGGCTGGCCGCGGTGGCGGACGGTTCGGGTCCGCCGCTGCTGGTCGAGCAGGCCGTGCTGTTCACCCGCGAGCTGGCGGTGCAGGTGGCCCGGCGCCCGTCGGGTGAGCTGCGGGCCTGGCCGGTGGTGGAGTCGATCCAGCGGGACGGGGTCTGCTCGGAGGTGATCGCCCCCGCCCCGGACCTGCACCCGGAGACCGAGGCGCAGGCTCTGGAGGTCGCCCGCACGGTCGCCGAGGGGCTGGACGTGGTGGGTGTACTGGCCGTCGAGCTGTTCGAGGTGCCGAGCGTCACCGGTGGTCCGCCGCAGGTGCTGGTCAACGAGCTGGCGATGCGTCCGCACAACTCCGGGCACTGGACCATCGACGGGTCGGTGACCAGCCAGTTCGAGCAGCACCTGCGTGCGGTGCTCGACCTGCCGCTGGGGACGACCGAGGCGCGCACGCCGTGGTCGGTCATGGTCAACCTGCTGGGTTCGGCGCTGCCCGACCTGACCGCGGCGCTGCCGCAGGCCCTCGCCGTGGGGTGCCGTCGTACGCCCGTCGACCGGCCGCTCGCCGGTGAGCAGGACGTCCCCCGGGACGCCAAGGTCCACCTGTACGGCAAGTCTGTACGGCCGGGCCGCAAGCTGGGGCACGTCACCGTCTGCGGGGACGACCTGGAGATGGCCCGGACCAGCGCCGGGACGGTGGTCTCGTACCTGCGCGGAGATCCGCTCAACGGGAGGACGGAACGATGAGTAGTGCACCCTTGGTGGGAATCGTCATGGGGTCGGACTCGGACTGGCCGGTGATGTCGGCCGCGGCCGAGGCGCTGGCCGAGTTCGACGTGCCGGTCGAGGTCGACGTGGTCTCGGCGCACCGCCAGCCGGCCAAGATGCTGGCCTACGCCCAGCAGGCGGCCGACCGGGGGTTGCGGGTCATCGTCGCCGGGGCCGGGGGAGCGGCCCACCTGCCGGGCATGCTGGCGTCGGCCACGGTGCTGCCGGTGATCGGGGTGCCGGTGCCGCTGGCGTACCTGGACGGCCTGGACTCGTTGCTGTCCATCGTGCAGATGCCCGCCGGGGTGCCGGTCGCGACCGTGTCGGTGGCCGGCGCCCGCAACGCGGGCCTGCTCGCGGTGCGCATCCTGGCGGCAGGGACGGACCCGGAGGCCGAGCGGCTGGCGGCAGCGCTGGCCTCGTTCGCCGACGGCCTGCGCGCCACCGCCGACGCCAAGGGAGAACGTCTGCGCGCCCAGGTCGTCGCCCCCTCGGTCGGCTTCACCCCCTGATCTCGTCGCAGTTCTGTGCCGTCGAGCGCTGGCTTCGATCCCAGTTCATAGGTTTCACGCCGATCAGGTGGTTTGAACCGCCTGAACGGCGTGGAGACCTCGAACTCGTGCTGCCTTATCGGCTCGCTGGTGGGGGGAGGTGGGATCGGGTGGGAGCGGGCGCTAGCAGGCGGGAGCGGGCGCTAGCAGGCGCTAGCGGGCGGGGTCGGTCAGCCTGGGATGCCGCCGACTACTCCTGGGGGCAGGGTGCCACCGGCGACGGCCTGCCAGAAGGCGGGGGAGGTGTCTGGGTCTAGCAGGACCGTCGACCCGATATTGCCGGGCCGGTAGTCCAGGGACTTGATCGGGGGTGTGCCGGTCACCCCGTCGGGGCCGTTCGCGGCCCGGAAGGCCAGGGCCAGCCGACCCAGGTCGACGACGTTGGTGCCCTGGCCGACGCGCAGCGCGGCGGTCCCGGCGTCGGCCAGCGCGATCTGCTGACCGGGGTGCCAGACCAGCGAGCCCGGGTCGACCTTGCTCATCACCGCGCCCACGACCTGCCGCTGGCGCAGGCCCCGACCGATATCGCCGGTGGGGTCCGACTTGCGCATCCGGGAGAACGCGAGCGCCTGGGCGCCGTCGACCTGGTGGCACCCAGGGGTCCAGACCATGCCGGAGTCGGGGTCGTCCACGTCGGCGTCCCAGCACAGCTCGACCCCGCCGACGGCGTCGACGACGTCTTTCACCCCGCCCATGCCGATCTCGACGTAGTGGTCGACCTTCAGGCCGGTGATCTGCTCGACGGTCTGCACCAGCAGCGACTCACCGCCGTAGACGGTCGCCGCGTTGAGCTTGGCCGGGCCGTGCCCGGGGATGTCAACGTAGGTGTCCCGGGGCAGGGAGATCAGCGAGGTGGTGCCGCTGTTGGGCACGTGCAGCACCAGGATGGTGTCGGCGCGCGACCCGGTCGTGCCGTCGTCGGCGATCCCGCCGTCACGGGCGTCCGAACCGGCGATGAGGTACGTGGTGCCCGGCCCGCCGCCGGTCAGCCTCAGACCGTCGATGCGCTGGATCTTACCGTTGGCCCAGACCGCCAGGCCGACCGGCCAGGCCACGGCGAGGGCGAGCAGGACGACGAGCGTGCCGACGACCCAGCGCCACGGGCGGCGACGGCGCGGCGCACCGACCGGGGGAGTGCCCGACGGGCCCACCGCCGGCCGTCGGGCAGGTGGGGCCGGGGCCGGTGGTGCGGTGGCGGCCGGTGCGCCACGGGGTGCGAACGACGGCGGGGCGGCAGCCGGACCGGGCGCGAACACCGCGGGTGCGGCGGCCGCCGGTGGTACGGCTGGCGCGACGTACGGTGCGGCAGGCGGCACGACCGGTCCGCCGGACACCTGGGCGGCCGGTGGCGCAGCCGACCCGTCGCGCGGTCCGCTGCCGGGCGCGAAGCTGGGCGGGGTGGGGTCAGGCATCAGGCCCCGCAGACCTGGTTCGCGGACTGCTGCACATGGTCGACGGTGGTGACTCCGGTGGGTGGGTCTGGTTCGGCCGTCGGGGGGCTGTCGACGGTCGGGCTGCCCGACGGCTCGGGTGCGGGCGGGTCCAGCACGTCGAGGATCGGCCGGTCGGTGGCCAGCGCGGCCCAGACGTCGTCGGCCTGGGACGACCAGCGTATCCGGTTGGGGTTCCGCGAGTCCGGGCCGGACGGGACGGTCGTGAAGACGATCTTGCTGGTGTCGATGCCGCGCATGCTGTAGGCGATACCGACCGCGTTCCGCGTGTCCTTCAGGTCCGGGTCCATGTGCAGCGAGTCGGTCACGGCCCCGACGAAGCGGGTCAGGGCGAGGGTGTCGGTGAACACGTTCTTGGACAGTACCTCGGCGGCCAGGGCCCCGAGCAGCTGTTGCTGGCGTCCGATCCGGGACGTGTCGGACCCGTCGGTGCCGGTGACGTGCCGGGCCCGGGCGTACTGCAGCGCCTGCACCCCGTCCAGGCGCTGCATCCCGGCGGGGAGGTCCAGCCCGGTGTACCGCGCGTCCTTCATGGCCTTCTCGAGGCAGAGGTCGACCCCGCCGACCGCGTCGACCATCTTCTGGAACCCGGCGAAGTCGACGATGACGACGTGGTCGATCCGCAGGTTGGTGTTGGCCTGCACCGTGGCCACGGCGCAGGCGGCGGCCGAGTCCATGTCGCCGCCGGTGTCCCAGCCCTTGGCGAACGCCGAGTTGAACATCGCCTCGCGCACCGCGGGGATGGTCTTGCCGTTGGTGGTCCGGCACTCCGGGACCTTGACCAGGGAGTCCCGGGGGATCGAGACCATCTCGATGCGGTTCCGGTCGGAGGAGACGTGCATGACGATCGTGGTGTCCGAGCGCATCCCGGGGTCGGCACCGCCGATCGTCTCGTTCTCGCCGGAACGGTCGTCAGAACCGATCAGCAGGATGTTCAGCGAGTCGCCGGCGGCCGGGTCGACCGGCGGCGGGTCGCCGGCCAGTCCCTTGAAGCGCACGGGGTCGATCTTCGAGCTGGTCAGGTACTGGAACGCCGACACCGCCGAGAACCCGAAGGTCAGCAGCGCCACGGACAGCACTCCGACGGCCCGCCAGAACGGGTGCGCCCGGTGGTCACGGCCGTGCCGCGGGCCGTGGGCGCGCAGCATCGTGCCGTGTCGTGGGTTCACGTATCGATGGTAGGGGGCACGGGGCACCGGATCTCGCGGGCCGGGTACGGGGGCTGTGGAGATCCGGTGGAGAGCTGAGGCTCAAGGAGGACATACCACCGCATGACGTACCTGGTGAGAGCCCTGCCCGCCCCGCGGCACGACACCGACGCGGGGCTTGCGGGTGGACGCCGCCAGAGATCAGGCCGGGCACACCGTCGCCTGACGCATCTGGCCGCCGACGCTGGTCGCCTGCTCAGGCAGGGCGGGCGCCGGTTCGGGCGGCGTGGTCTGGCTCGGCCCGGGTGACCCGTCGGCCGCTGGTGGGCTCTGGTCGGCCGGGTGCAGGGCGTCGACGACAGGCGTGTCGGTGGCCATCGCCGCCCACACCGCGTCGGCCTCGGACGTCCACACCACCCGGTTGACGTTCTGCGGGTACAGCTGCCACGGGATCGTCGTGAGCACGATGTCGTCGGTCCGGACACTGCGCAGCGCCCAGGCGAGGCTGCCCGGGTCGAGCTTCTTGTCGATGAGCAGCGAGTCTTTGGTCCGGTCGACGAAGCCGAGCAGCCGGGCCCAGTCGGTGGTCATGTTCTTCGACAGCGCCTCGGCGACCAGTGCGGCGAGCAGCTGCTGCTGACGGCCGATCCGGGAGGGGTCCATCCCGTCGCCGCCGTCCACGTGCCGGGCCCGGGCCAGCTGGAGCGCCTGCGTCCCGTCCAGACGCTGGTACCCGGCCCGCAGGTCGAGCCCGGTGTACCGGGGGTCCTTCAGGTCTTGGTCGATGCAGATGTCGACGCCGCCCAGCGCGTCCACCATGCTCTGGAAACCGACGAAGTCGACGACGACGAAATGGTCGATCGTCAGCCCGGTGCTCGCCTGCACGGTGCTGACCGCACAGGCGATCGCCGAGTCCCGACGTTCGTCGTCGGTCGTCCCGCCGTGGTCCCACCCGATGGCGAAGGCCTCGTTGACCATCGCCCCGGTCCGGGGGCGGGTGGTGGAGCCGTCGGCCATCTGGCACGCCGGGATGTCCACCAGGGAGTCGCGCGGGACCGAGACGAGCTCGACCCGGTCCCGGCCCGCCGAGACATGCATGACGATCGTCGTGTCCGACCGCTGGCCGACCGCGTCGCCGCCGATCTGCCCGTTCTCGCCTTCCCGGCTGTCAGAGCCGAGCAGCAGGACGTTCAGGTCCCGGCCCGCCGCGGCGTCCGCCGGTCCGGCGGGCTTGCTCGGCTGGACGACCAGGTCCATCGCCTCGCTGCGCGGGATGCTCGCCTCCCACCGGCGGGCGAGAGCGGCCACCGAGACACCGAACGCGAGTACCGCGACCATGACCAGCCCCACGCCGCGCCAGGCCGGGTGGTCGGGACGGCGCCGGGCATGGCGACAGGCATGGCGCCGGGCACGGCGTCGCGAGGGCATGCCTGCCAGGCTAGGCGGCCTGGTGTGGTGGTCCGAGGGGGGCGATGTCAGAGCGTCGTGCAGATAACGTGGAGAAGCTGTCAACGTCCCAGCGTGGCGTACCGGGCCTCGGTGGCGTCCTTCTGGGGTCGCCACCACGCCTCGTTGGCGCGGTACCAGTCGACGGTGGCGGCCAGGCCGTCGCGGAAGCTGGTGAACCGCGGGGCCCAGCCCAGCTCGTCGCGCAGCCGCGTGGCGTCTATGGCGTAGCGCAGGTCGTGGCCGGGACGGTCGCAGACCAGGTCGTAGGCGTCCGGTGACTGGCCCATGAGCTCCAGCAGGGTCTGGACCACGGTCTTGTTGTCCACCTCGCCGTCGGCGCCGATGAGGTACGTCTCGCCGATCTGGCCGCGGGTGAGGATCTCCCAGACCGCCGCGTTGTGGTCGTCCACGTGGATCCAGTCGCGCACGTTGTGTCCCGTCCCGTACAGCTTGGGCCGTACCCCGTCGATGACGTTGGTGACCTGCCGGGGGATGAACTTCTCCACGTGCTGGTAGGGCCCGTAGTTGTTGGAGCAGTTCGAGATGGTCGCGGCCACGCCGAAGCTGCGCACCCAGGCCCGCACCAGCATGTCCGACGACGCCTTGGTGGACGAGTACGGGCTGGACGGGTTGTACGGGGTGGTCGGGGTGAACTTGGCCGGGTCGTCCAGCTCCAGGTCGCCGTACACCTCGTCGGTCGACACGTGGTGCAAGCGGGTGCCGTGCCGTCGCACCGCCTCCAGCAGCGTGTAGGTGCCCACGACATTGGTCTGCACGAACGGCCACGGGTCGGCCAGCGAGTTGTCGTTGTGCGACTCGGCGGCGAAGTGCACCACGGCGTCGGCCGCGGCGACCAGCCGGTCCACCGTCGCGGTGTCGGCTATGTCACCGGTGACGAAGGTGATCTGGTCGGCCACCGGGTCCAGGCTGCGCCGGTCGCCGGCGTAGGTCAGCGCGTCGAGCACGGTGACTTCGGTCCCCGGGTGCTCGCGGACGACGTGGTGGACGAAGTTGGCGCCGATGAACCCGGCACCCCCGGTGACGACGATGTGCACGGGCCAGATCTTTCTCTCAGGGGGGTCTGTCTGCGCTGCGGAGTCTGTCTGCGCGGCGCGCGGACCAGCCTAGTGGTCTGTCGCGTCTGGTGCCCGAACCCGTCTGCCGGGTGCCCGGTGGACCTGTCGAGCCGGTGGTACCACCCCGGCGGCGTTCGTGCACGTCGGACGTCATCCAGACGGACGTAGCCCGGTCGGCCGAACCGGGTTCAGGCTGCGTTTGCCGGGGTCGATGAGCGGTGGTATGCGCTTTCGACCGTCACCTCGTGCGGGTCTTGTCGCGGCTGTGACGCTGGTCGCGGTCGCCGTGCCGGGCCTGCCTGCCGTCGCGGACGACGGTGTCGTCCAGGTCTCCGCCCGGCTGGTGCAGGTGCTGGCCGAAGCGGCCGACGACACCGGGACCATCGACACCGGCACCGAGACCCATGAGACGTCCGTCGACCTCGTCAGCATGGTCGAGGTCGACGGTCGGCTGGTGGCGCTGCCCGACGGGGTCACGGTCGACGGTGCCACCGGTGCCGAGGTGCTGCTCACCATCGAAGGTTCTGGTCGCGCCTCAGGGGCCGACGCCGTCGCCGCCGCCGGGGACGCGACCAGCCCGGCGACCGTGGTCGAGGTCGAGATCGTCGCCGACGGCGAGGTCATGGCGGCGAGCGCCAGCAGCACCCTGACCATCCTGCCGGTGTACTGGAGCGGCTCGCCGTCCCCCACGACCGCGGGCCTGCGGACGCTCGGCCAGGCCACGGCGACCTACTGGTCGCAGCAGAGCGGCGGGGCGATCTCCACCAGCGTCGAGGTCAAGCCGTGGATCGACGCGCGGACCGCCTCGGGCGTCACCGTGCCCGCGTCGTGCTCCAACGAGGCGATGGCCACCCTGGCCACCCAGGTGATGGCGGCTAGCGGCTACTCCAACCCGTCCGGGTCACGGGCCACCGGGCCGTACCGCGTCTCGGTGTACTTCCCCCGCTGGAACGCCTGCGGCTGGGCCGGCCTGGGCTCGGTCGGCGGGGCATACAGCTGGATCAACGGGTACACCGACCCGGAGGTCCTGGCCCACGAGTACGGGCACAACCTCGGCCTGGGGCACGCCAACTGGTACGACTGCGGCAGCGTGTCGCTGACGCTGCCGACGGCCTCGTGCGCCAACCGTGAGTACGGCGACACCGTGGACGTCATGGGCTCCGGGACCATGACCGGCAAGCCGGGCAACCTCAACGCCGCCATGGCCGACTGGCTGGGCCTGGCCAGGGTGGTCAAGGCCCAGCCGGGCAAGACCACGACCGCGACGCTGTCCCCGCTGGGTTCGGTGTCCTCGGTACGGGCCGTGTCCGTCCCGGTGCCTGGCGGGACGGTGTACGTCGACTTCCGGCCGCACGTGTCGCCCGATACCCGCCAGGCCGCCTGGGCCGGGGTCCAGGTGCGCCTGCAGGTCATGACCTCGTACTACCCGACGACGTACCTGCTCGACATGCACCCGGCCCAGAGCTTCGCCAACCCGACCCTGAAGGCGGGCGAGAGCTGGCAGGTGCCGGGTAGCGGGCTGAAGATCACCGTCACGGCGGTCAACGGTACGACCAGCGCCACGGTGAAGGTGAGCCCGGTGAGCTCGGTGACGCTGGGCTCGGACCTGGGGTTCGTCCCGGTGAGCCCGACGCGGCTGGTCGACACCCGCGGCGGCAGCAAGGTGGGCGCGGGCAAGACCCTGGACGTCCAGGTCGCCGGGGTGGGCGGCGTCCCGTCCGACGCTCGGGCGGTGGCGCTGAACGTCACCGCGGTCGACGCGACCGGGCGGACGTTCCTGCGGGCCTGGCCGCTGGGTGTGACCGAGCCTTCGTCGTCGACCCTCAACGTGCATCCGGGGGCGACGGTAGCCGCCGCGACCGTCCTGGGCGTGGGCAGCGGGGGGAAGGTCCGGCTGCGCAACAACACCGGGACCGTGAACGTCATCGTGGACGTGACCGGGTACTACGTGTCCTCGGGGGGTGCGGGGTTCAGTCCGCTGCCGAGCGCGGTCCGGCTGTACGACAGCCGGACCTCGGGTGGGCACGCGGCGATGAGCACCAAGCGGCTGCAGGTGACCGGGAAGGGGGGGATCCCGTCGAACGCCACCGCGGTGATGGTGAACGTGACGGCGGCGTCGGCCCGGGGGCCGGGGCACGTCTCGGTGGTCCCGGCGGGCGGTGACGTGCGCGGTACCTCGGCGGTCAACCTCTGGCCGGGCGCCGACGTGGCCAACCGGGCGACGGTCCCGCTGTCCGGCGGCAAGATCGACGTCTACCTGCACAGCGGGCCGGCGGGAGTGATCATCGACGTGGTGGGCTGGTACGGCCCGTCCGGCGAGCTGCGGCTGACACCGGTGGCACCGCAGCGGCTGGTGGACACCCGCGTCAAGGGCGGTGCGCTCAAGGGGCGCGAGAGCCGGACGGTGGCGCTGCGCGACGCGGTCGTGACCACCGGTCGGCCCGCGGCGGCGCTGGCGACCATCACCGCGACCCAGCAGACGACGAACACGCATATGACGGTAGGTGCGGCCGGGGCGGCCCTGCCGACCACGTCGGACATGAACACCGGCCCGGGACGCGACCAGGCGGCGCTGGCACTGTTCGTGTGGAACGCCTCGGGCCGGTCGGTGGTCTACAACAACGCCGGATCGACCCATCTGGTCATCGATGTCACCGCCGTGTTCCGGTAGGTCTCCCACCTGGTCGTTGACATGGTGTACGGTGTCCGATAGGCCCAGGTAAGAGCGGTACTGCGCCCTTGGCCTGAGATATCGGAACGGGAGACGCGAGATGCGCCGGAGCACTGTCGCCGCACGTGCGGTGGTCGTGCTGGCGGCCGGTGCGCTCGTCACGACGCTGAGCGCCGCGGGCGTGCCGCCTGACTCCCTGCGCTCGTCGGCCGTGCGGGCCGAGCTGGTCCCGGTCGGCCGGGTGCTCAGCGCGGGCGTCGCCGACCGGGAGGTCCTCACCGTCGACGCGCTGACCCCCAGCGCGGCCGTGCTGCACGGCGAGCGCAGCGGAGCGTCCGTCGCGTACGGGACGGCGATGGCGTCGCGCCGCACCCTGCCCGACGGTCGGTACTACCTGGCCGGGAACAGGCTCCTCGACGTACGGTCCGGGTCGGTGGCCGCCCAGGCGGTGGCCGGAGGCACGGCGACGACCCACCAGATGCCGTCCGGGTCCGTCTTCGTGACCTCGACGGCGAACGGCTGGGTCGAGGCGTCGCCGCGGACGGGTACCACGACGCGTGTCGGCCTGACCGAGGTGGTCCTCACGGGCACCGCCTCGGTGGTCCGCAAAGACCTGGGGACGGTGCTGGACGCACCGGGTGCCGACCCGGTGCTCACCGCGACGTCCGCGGCCCGCGCGGTCCAGGACGCCTCGCACGTCGCGTTCACCGTCTCGGCCCGGACCGGCGGGACGACGGCGACCGCGGTGGTGCGCCTCACCGTGGCCGGCAGCACCGTCACGGTCCTGTCGGCAGGCGTGGTGACGGGGCCGGTCACGGTCGCGGCGGTCAACGGTGCCGACGTGCTGGTGACCTACCCCGGCAGCGCGCCGGGCACGGCCCGGCTGGTGCGCTACACCGGCGGGGGCCAGGTGACCTGGACCGTCCCGGCCGGGGCGGACCCGGTCGACCTGGGCGGGGTCACCGGGTGGACGGTTTTCGCCGCCGGGCCCTATGCCACCGCGGCCTCGTCCGGTGTCGTCGGCAACACCGCGGGCGGCGCGAGCGACCAGGGCGCGGTGTGGTGGCGCACGGCGGAGGGCCGGTCGGTCGTGGCCTCGTCGGGCAGCACGGTGTGGGCGGTGGCCGACGGCACCCTGGTGCGGACCGACCGGGACCGGTCGGCGCCCGCGACGCTGGTCGTCGGCGCGGCCCGGGAGCGGCGGGGCGGTTGCCCGGGGGGCGCCCGGGCGGCGGGCCCCCGGGGCCAGCCCCGGCCCCCGGGGGGGGGCCCCCCGCGCCCCCCCCCCCCCCGCGTGGGGGCGGGG
>WRMB01000035.1 GCA_009777345.1 Micrococcales bacterium
GACGCGCAGTGGCGGTGCCTGATGTGTGGTTGTCATCCCCCCCGCGCGGTCGTTGGAGGATGTGTGCGAAACGGCCCGGCGCGACGCAGTCGTGCGCGAAACGGCCCGGCACGACGCAGTCGTGCGCGAAACGGCCTGGCGCGACGAGGTCGCGCGCGTCGCGGCGCTGGCCCGCATCGATCTGGTGCCCGACGAGCTGGACCGGCTGGCAGGCGATCTGGAGGTGATCGTGCAGGCGGTGGCCCAGGTCTCGCAGGTCGCCACCGCGGACGTCCCGGCGACCAGCCACCCGGTGCCGCTGTCCAACGTGTTCCGTCCTGACGTGCCGGTGGCCCCGCTGGACCGCGACGAGGTCCTGGCCGCGGCCCCGGAAGCCGCCGACGGCATGTTCGTGGTGCCGCAGATCCTGGGGGAGGACGCCTGATGACCGACCTGGTCCGCCTGTCCGCCGCCCAGCTGGCCCAGGCCCTGACCGGCGGCCAGGTGAGCAGCGTCGAAGCCACCCAGGCCCACCTGGACCGCATCGCCGCCGTCGACCCCGCGGTGCACGCCTTCTTGCACGTCAGCGCCGACGCGGCGCTGGACACCGCCCGGGCGGTCGACCGGGCCCGGGGTGCCGGTGACGACCTGCACCCGCTGGCCGGTGTGCCGATCGCGGTCAAGGACGTCGTGGTGACCCGGGGGCAGCCGACCACCGCCGGGTCGCGCATCCTCGAAGGCTGGGTCCCGCCCTACGACGCGACCATCGTTACCAAGATCAAGGCCGCGGGCCTGCCGGTCCTGGGGAAGACCAACATGGACGAGTTCGCGATGGGCTCGTCCACCGAGCACTCCGGGTACGGCAACACGCACAACCCGTGGGACCTGGACCGCATCCCCGGCGGGTCCGGCGGCGGTTCTGCCGCGGCGGTCGCCGCCTTCGAGGCGCCGCTGGCCATCGGGACCGACACGGGCGGTTCGATCCGCCAGCCGGCGTCGGTCACCGGCACGGTCGGGGTCAAGCCGACCTACGGGTCGGTGTCCCGCTACGGGCTGATCGCCCTGGCGTCGTCGCTGGACCAGGCCGGCCCGGTGACCCGCACGGTGCTCGACGCGGCCTGGTTGCACCAGCTGATCGGCGGGCACGACCCGTTGGACTCGACGTCGCTGACCGACCCGGTGCCGGACTGCGTCGCCGCGGCCGGCGCCGGTGCCGCCGGCGACCTGACGGGGCTGCGCGTGGGCGTCATCACCGAGCTGGGCGGTGAGGGTTACCAGCCGGGGGTGCTGGCCCGTTTCCGTGAGACGCTCGACCTGCTCACCGGGGCGGGTGCCGAGCTGGTCGAGGTCTCGTGCCCCCACCTCGACTACGCCCTGGGCGCCTACTACCTCATCCTCCCGGCCGAGGCCAGCAGCAACCTCGCCAAGTTCGACGGGATGCGTTTCGGCCTGCGGGTCACCCCGGAGTCCGGCTCGGTGACCACCGAACGGGTCATGGCCGCCACGCGCGGCCAAGGCTTCGGCGACGAGGTCAAGCGGCGCATCATCCTGGGTACCTACGCGCTCTCCGCCGGGTACTACGACGCGTACTACGGATCGGCGCAGAAGGTCCGCACCCTGATCCAGCGCGATTTCGCGGCGGCTTTCGAGCGGGTGGACGTCCTGGTCTCGCCGACCGTCCCGACTACGGCGTTCCGGCTGGGCGAGAAGCTGGACGACCCGCTGGCGATGTACCTGAACGACGTGGCCACCATCCCGGCGAACCTGGCGGGTATACCCGGTATCTCCGTCCCGGCGGGACTGTCGGACGACGGCCTGCCGGTCGGTTTCCAGGTGCTCGCCCCGGTCCGGGCCGACGACCGTCTGTACCGGGTGGGCGCCGCGGTGGAGGCGGCGCTGGAGTCCCGCTGGGGCGGCCCGCTGCTGGCCCAGGCACCCGAGCTGGAGGTGGCCCGATGACCGCGCAGACCACGGGGTCGACGCTGGTGGACTACGACGACGCGGTGCGCCGTTACGACCCGGTGCTGGGCATCGAGGTGCACGTCGAGCTGGGTACCCGCACCAAGATGTTCGACGGGGCGCCGCAGTCGTTCGGTGCCGAGCCGAACACCCAGATCACCCCGGTCAGCCTGGGCCTGCCCGGTGCCCTGCCCGCGGTCAACGGCACCGCGGTGGAGTACGCGATCCGCATCGGGCTGGCGTTGAACTGCACCATCGCCGCCTCGTGCCGTTTCGCCCGGAAGAACTACTTCTACCCGGACGTGCCGAAGAACTTCCAGACCTCCCAGTACGACGAACCGATCGCCGCCGAGGGATGGGTGGATGTCGAGCTGGCCGACGGCACCACGTTCCGCGTCGAGATCGAGCGGGCCCATATGGAGGAGGACGCCGGGAAGAATGTGCACATCGGCGGTGAGGGTGGGCGCATCCACGGTGCGGAATACTCCCTGGTCGACTACAACCGGGCCGGGGTGCCGCTGGTCGAGATCGTCACCAAGCCCATCGCAGGAGCGGGCGACCGTGCCCCCGAGGTGGCCCGCGCCTACGTGCAGACCCTGCGCGATATGTTCCGGGCCCTGGGTGTCTCCGAAGCCCGTATGGAACGCGGTAACGTGCGCGCCGACGTCAACGTGTCGCTGCGCCCCAGCCCAGACGCCCCGCTGGGTACCCGCACCGAGACCAAGAACGTCAACTCGTTCCGGGCCGTCGAACGCGCCGTGCGCTACGAGATCTGCCGTCAGGCCGCCCTGCTCGACGCCGGGCAGGCCGTGGTCCAGGAGACCCGCCACTGGCACGAGGACAACGGCACCACCAGTCCCGGCCGGATCAAGTCCGACGCTGAGGACTACCGCTACTTCCCCGAGCCGGACCTGGTACCGATCGTGCCCAGCCGGGAGTGGGTGGAGCAGATCCGGGCCGCCCTGCCCGAGCTGCCCGCCGCCCGTCGCCGCCGCCTGGCGACCGAGTGGGGCTACGCCGACGCCGAGATGCGCGACGTGGTCAACGCCGGTGCGATCGAGCTCATCGCGTCAACCGTCGCCGCCGGGGCCACCCCCGCCGCGGCCCGCAAGTGGTGGATGGGCGAGCTGGCCCGCACCGCCAAGGACCGCGAGGTCGAGCTCGAAGCCCTACCGATCACCCCCACCCAGATCGGGGCTCTGCAGCAGCTGGTCGACGACGGCACCCTGACCGACAAGCTGGCCCGTCAGGTCCTCGAAGGCGTCCTGGCCGGTGAGGGCGACCCGGCCCAGGTGGTCGCCGCCCGCGGCCTGGCCGTGGTCTCCGACAACGGCCCCCTGCTGGAGGCGATCGACGCCGCCCTGGCCGCCCAGCCCGATATCGCCGCCAAGATCCGCGGCGGCAACCTGGGCCCGGTCGGCGCCATCATCGGCGCCGTCATGAAAGCCACCCGCGGCCAGGCCGACGCTGCCCGGGTGCGCGAGCTCGTCGTCCAGCGCGTCACCGAAGGCTGAGTTTTTGGCTCGACACCTGGGCCAGAGAGGTTGTCCTGCCTTGATATGCTTGATCTTTCGGGGAGGAGAACACGTTGGACGATCTGCTGGAACGTGTCGAGGCGTGGCACCGAGCATCACAGCACAAGAAGATCATCAAGGCTGTCGAGGGTATCCCCGCCGAGCGTCGCGGGTATGAGCTGACCGGCCTGCTGGCGCGAGCGTTGATCAACGTCGGTGACCGTGGCCGCGGGGAGTTCGCGGTGCGGTCCCGTGAGGCGTTGAGGCTTCTTGAGTCTGTGTCGGCCCAGGGCGAGGACGACTGGGTGTGGCACTACCAGATGGGCGTGGTGCTCGTCAAGCTCGAGTGCGGTCACGAGGCAGAAGACCACCTGCTGCGCTGTCTCGCCCTGGATGGGCCGTCAGAAGACGTCCACCCGATTCTCGAGCAGGCCCGCGAGGACGTCGCCGCACGTCGGGCGCACGCCGAGGAGGTGTGCGCGCACTTTCCGCCGCCCGGCCCCAAGGATGAGGTGCTGCACCTGCTGTTCACGGCTGATGAAGAGTCCGCGCGTACCGCGGCCGCCGCCGTCGAGAGGAACGGCTACACCATCTCCGAAGTCATTTCCGCCAGAGCTGCGGGTATGCGGCGTCAGGCCGGTCGAAAAGGATGGGTGGTCGTCGCTGTCCGTCGTGACGTGACGGTCACCCCGGAGTACCTCTACACCACACGTGCCTTCTTCGAGTCGCTCGCGCTCAGGGTCTCGGGCGGCGCCTACGACGGCTGGGAGGCCGATGCCTGGCGAGCCGAGTGAAGACTGACGGCCTCACTTCTTGGCCAGGGCGTCGCGGATCTCGGTGAGCAGCTCGACCTCGGTGGGGCCGGGTTCGTCTTTGGACGGGAAGAACCGCTCGCGGGCCTTGGTGAAGGGCAGCACGATGCCGAAGTACACCACGGTGGCGAGCAGCCCGAACGCGATGACGGCGTTGAGGAAGGGGGCGAGGTCGACGCCGCCGACGACGACCGCACCGACCTGCTCGGCGCCGAACAGCTGGCCGACGGTGTCGGTGAGAAGCTTGGTGAAGCTCTCGACGACGCTGGCGAAGGCCACGCCTATGACGAACGCCACGGCCAGCTCGACGAGGTTCCCGCGCAGCAGGAACGCCTTGAAACCACTCACTGGAGGTCTCCTCGGGTGGGGGAGTGCGGACACCCGTGACGCTAGCGCCCGCCCGAGGCTCCCGCCGCTCCCGCGGGGGTGGAACTGGGCGCATCGGACACATCGGACGCGCGAGATGCGTAGGATGGTCTGTCAGTGACTGACCGGCCGACCCCGATCTGGCGGAGTGCACTGGTGGAACAGATGGAACCGCCGACCCTGACCGGCGAGATGCTCGTCCTACGGCCCTTCGAGGAGCAGGACGTCGACGCGATCCTGGAGATCTCCAACGACCCGGAAGCCCAACGGCTGTCCGGCGTGCACCAGACACTGACCCGGGGCGAGGCGGTGCGGCTCATCGCCGACTCGGCGCAGTGCAACGACCGGTTGGCGCTGGCGGTGCGGACCATCGTCCAGGACGTCGTCGTCGGCGAGATCGTGCTGGACGAGATCGACTGGACGACGAGCTCGGCCTGGTTGGCGCTGGAGCTGCGGCCGGCGTACCGGGCGCGCGGCTACGGCACGGAGGCGGTCGTGCTCATGCTCGAGCTGGCCTTCGACGAGTTCGGGCTGCACCGGGTCGGCGTCAGCGTGCCCGCGGTCAACCACCGCGCCCGGGCGATGTACGAGAGCCTCGGGTTCCGCATGGACGGGCGGCTGCGCGACGCCCACCGTGACGGTGACGGCTGGTGCGACGCGGTGCTGATGAGCCTGCTGGCCGACGAGTTCCGCGCCGCCTACCCGGTCCGTCCCCCCGAGCACGTCATCCAGCGTTCACCCCGCCAGCCGACCAGGTAGCGCCGACCGGGCGGACTCTACTGGCAGACTCTGGGTCGTGCTGACGCCGACGATGACGGTGACGATCCCCGACGACGACCTCATGGCCCGGCTGGCCGATCTGCAGGACCGGTTCGAGCTGGTGCCCTGGGACCTGCTCGGCCCGCTGCCCGACGACGTGGCGTCCCGGGTGGACGTCGTCGTCATCGGTCACTACTGGATCGACCTGCCGCGCTGGGAACGGCTGGCCACCGTGCCGAACCTGCGTTGCGTGCTGCTGCCCTCGGCCGGGTTCGAGCACGCCCTGCCGTACGTCCCGCCGCACGTCACCTTGTGCAGCGGCCGGGGCGTGCACTCGACCGGCACGGCCGAGCTGGCCATGACCCTGCTGCTCGCCGCCCAGCGCGGCCTGCCCGACGCGGTGGCCGCCCAGCAGCAGGGCCGCTGGCACAACCCGTTCGGCCCGGCGCTGGCCGACCGGCGGGTGCTCGTCGTCGGTGCCGGGTCGGTCGCGTCGGCGCTGGTCGCCCGGCTGCGACCGTTCGAGGTGACCGTCACTCAGGTCGCCCGGACGGCCCGGCCCCGCGGTCACGACGGTCCGGTCCACGGCATCGACGAGCTCGGTGCCCTGCTGCCCGACGCGGACGTCGTGGTGCTCACCGTCCCGCTCGATGCCAGCACCGAGCACCTGCTCGACGCCCCGGTGCTGGCCGCGCTGCCCGACGGCGCCCTGGTCGTCAACGTCGCCCGCGGCCGGGTGATCGACCAGGACGCCCTGCTGGCCGAGCTGCGTTCGGGTCGGCTGCGCGCCGCCCTGGACGTCACCGACCCCGAACCCCTGCCCCCCGACCACCCGCTGTGGTCGGCACCGAACACCCTGATCACCGCCCACCAGGGCGGTAACACCGACGCCACCGGCCCCCGGACCGCGGCCCTGATCCGCCGACAGCTCGGCCACCTGCTCGCCGCCGAGCCCCTGGAGAACGTCGTCCCTCGCCCGGGGACTGGGTAACGTTGGGATGTCTGCCAGAGGAGGCATTCTGCGATGAGCCGTCCGTTGCGTTCCCGTACCTCGACCCACGGTCGCACCATGGCCGGTGCCCGTTCCCTGTGGCGGGCCACCGGCATGACCGACGACGACTTCGGCAAGCCGATCGTCGCCGTCGCCAACTCGTTCACCCAGTTCGTGCCGGGTCACGTCCACCTCAAGGACATGGGCCAGCTGGTCGCTTCGGCGGTCCGCGAGGCCGGCGGTGTGGCATGCGAGTTCAACACCATCGCCGTGGACGACGGGATCGCCATGGGTCACGGCGGGATGCTCTACTCCCTGCCCAGCCGTGACCTCATCGCCGACTCCGTGGAGTACATGGTCAACGCGCACACCGCCGACGCCCTGGTCTGCGTCTCCAACTGCGACAAGATCACCCCCGGCATGCTCATGGCGGCGCTGCGGCTGAACATCCCGACGGTCTTCGTCTCCGGTGGGCCGATGGAGGCGGGCCAGGCCGTCGTGGCCGACGGGGTGGCGCGCAAGCACCTGAACCTGATCGACGCCATCAACTACTCCGCCGACGACGCGGTGTCCGACGCGGGCCTGGGCCTGGTCGAGGCGTCGGCCTGCCCGACGTGCGGGTCGTGCTCTGGGATGTTCACCGCCAACTCGATGAACTGCCTGGTCGAAGCCCTGGGTCTGGCCCTGCCCGGTAACGGTTCGACCCTGGCGACGCACACCGCCCGGCGTGAGCTGTTCCTGGCCGCGGGCCGGCGCGTCGTCGAGCTGGCCCAGGCGTACTACGACGACGCGGACGACACGGTCGCCCCCCGGTCCATCGCCACCCAGGCCGCGTTCGCCAACGCCATGACCCTGGACGTGGCCATGGGCGGATCGACCAACACCGTGCTGCACATCCTGGCCGCGGCCCAGGAAGCGGGCGTCGACTTCACCCTGGCCGATATCGACGCCCTGTCGCGGCGGGTGCCGTGCCTGTCCAAGGTCGCCCCGAACCACCCGGACTTCCACATGGAGGACGTGCACCGGGCCGGCGGCGTCCCGGCGCTGCTCGGCGAGCTCGACCGAGCCGGGCTGCTCGACCGCTCGGTGCGCACGGTGCACGCCCCGGACCTGGACACGTGGCTGGCGGACTGGGACGTCCGCGGCGGCAAGGCCACCGACGAAGCGCTCGCGCTGTTCCACGCCGCCCCCGGCGGGGTACGCACCACCCAGGCGTTCTCCACGTCGAACGTGTGGGAGTCGCTGGACACCGACCCGGTCGACGGGTGCATCCGCGACGTGGCGCACGCCTACACCGCCGAGGGCGGCCTGGCCGTGCTGCACGGCAACCTCGCCGTCGACGGGGCGGTCATCAAGACCGCGGGGATCGACCCGTCGCTGTTCCGCTTCGTCGGCGAGGCGATCGTCTGCGAGTCCCAGGAAGAAGCCGTCGAGAAGATCCTGAACAAGCAGGTCAAGCCCGGTCACGTGGTCGTGGTGCGCTACGAGGGCCCGTCCGGCGGCCCAGGCATGCAGGAGATGCTGTACCCGACGTCGTTCATCAAGGGCCGCGGCCTGGGTCAGGTGTGCGCCCTGATCACCGACGGCCGTTTCTCCGGCGGTTCGTCCGGCATCAGCGTGGGCCACGTCTCCCCGGAGGCCGCTGCTGGCGGTGTGATCGCCCTGGTCGAAGACGGCGACCAGATCGAGATCGACGTCCACGCCCGCCGGATCCACCTCGACGTGCCGCAGGAGGTCCTGGACGTCCGCCGGGCCAGGATGGTCGCCTCGGACCGCCCCTGGCAGCCCATCACCCGCGACCGCGTCGTCTCCCCGGCCCTCCAGGCGTACGCCGCCATGGCCACCTCCGCCGACCGCGGCGCCGTCCGCGACGTCACCCTGATCCGTCGTCGCTGAACCTGCCCCCTGAACCTGCCCCCTGAACCGAGCAGGTATCGTCCGCATCGCTCACCCTCTCGTCCGCTTTCTCAGGGCATCCCGCCGACCACCCACCCGGAGGTCTCTCCTTCCCTCCTACCTCGCCCCCTTATCGGCCCACAAGTGGGAGGGGGGTCCGTCTCGCAGGTGCGTAGTCTCCGGACGGGCACGGCGGACAGCACCCCGTAGGCCGTCGGGCAAGCATCCGCCTACCACCCGTCTGGCTCTCGGCCCACAGTGCCGCCTCGGTGAACGAGGCCTCACCTACACTCTCGATCGCGAAGGACCCTAATCAGGTGTCCAGGAGCCAGGCGAGGAAGGCGGTGGGCACGGCCCAGGCGGAGTCGTCGTCGGAGGTGTCCAGGACGTTGCGGGTGGCGAGGATGCCGTGCCAGGGCGAGGTGTTGACCGTGGCGGCTTCAGAACGCCAGCGACCGGTCTCTGTGTATTTCGACTCGATCGCGGCGCCGCCGAGCTCTTCGCTGACGAAGTCGATCTCTTTGCGGGCGGGGGTGCGTTCGTAGAAGAGGAACGCGTCGTGGTCGGCCTGGGGGCGGTCGGCGATGACGCGGCGCCGGACGGCCAGGCCGAGCTGCATCTCGGACAGGACCGTGGGGTCGATATCGGACCGGGCTGGGTTCCGCAGGTGGACCAGGCGGGCGATCAACGGGTCGATGGCGTAGAGCTTTTCCTGGGTCCGTGGTCTGGGTAGCCAGCTGTCCGCCGCGCGCTGGGGGCACGACCAGAGCAGGTGCGCGTCCCGCAGGTACTCGACGTGGCGCACGACGGCGTCGGTCGAGGCGCCGATCGTCTGTGCGACACGTGCCAGGTTGGCGGGGCTGGCCAGACCGGCCCACAGCCGTTCCAGCAGGGCCATCTCCGTCACGGGGGACAGGCGACTGGTACGGAAAGCGTCGTTGAAGATGACGCCGAACAGGTCTTCGACGAACCTGTCTGGTACGCCTTGCCCGCTGGTGGCTGCCGCGACCGACACGGGGAAGCCTCCGTACAGCAGGTACAGGTCCCAGGCTCCGACCAGCTGGTTGATCCACGGTAGGCACGCGTCGTAGGCGTCTTTCGCTGTCGCGCTGGCGAGGTCGGCGGGTGCGAGGTGTTCGGTCGGCGGCACGTCGCCGCGCAGGATGGTCGCGGCGAAGGTGCGGAACCCCATGGGCAGCAGACTCCGGTTCAGGCGGGCGCCGATACCGCGCCGACCGGCCAGGGCTCCTGCGGCCTCGGCCAGCGCGGTCGCGTTCGAGCCGGTCAGGACGACCGTCGCCTGGTGGAAGGCCGGGTCGTTGTCGCGCAACCACTTGACCTGCTGGTCCCACGCCCCGGTGACGGCGGAGATCTCGTCGATGAACCAGTAGCGCTGCGTGCCGTCGGGTGGTGACGGGATCGGTGTCCGCTGGGTCAGGGTCCGCAGGTCCTTGGCCGCCCACCCGTCCGCGGCGACCCGGACTATCGCCGTGGGGGGCACGCCCTGGTCGAGCAGGTCTTCGATCGCCTGCTTCACTGCGACTGTCTTGCCGACCCGGCGCGGGCCCCGCAGGATGAACAGGCCCCCCGGTTCCAGGTCGGCGAGGATTCCCGAGCGGTACACCAGGTGGGACCGGCGCACGTCGACCAGGTCGGGGTCCGACCGGGCCCACGACGGGTCACGCCACCAGGGGTTCTGCTGGGCCAGCTCTTGCGCGAGCAGGCCGATCGATGTGCTCACGGCCCCCATCCTACGACGAACGCGATAGAACGTATACCTTCTAGGGGTGCTAGCGCGATAGAACGTGCACCTTCCTGGGGTGCTAGCGCGACAGAATGTAGACATCCGGTCGCGCGAGTCCGGCCAGGCGGTACAGCACCAGGCTGCCCGCGGCCGCGACGTTGAGGTTGGCGCCCCACTCGGTCATGGGGGTCTCGACGCACTCGTCGACGTCGGCCAGCACCGCGTCGGGCATGCCCGGGCGGTGGATCCGGGCTGAGATCAGTCCGCGGTCCCGGCGGGTACGACCCACCGGGTCGGCTGGCCGGTGACTGCGGTTACCAGGTCGTAGTCGCCGTCGTAGTGGAGCACAGTGGCGCCGTGCCGTTCAGCGGTGGCGGCGATGACGAGGTCGGGTAGTGAGACCGCACGCCAGGTCCCAGCGGCGACGAGCATGACCTGTACGTCCAGCACGCGGTCCCAGACCTCGTCGGGGGTGGGGAGCCAGTCGAAGCCGGACAGGTTCTTGCGGATCTGTTCGGCGTCGGCGCTGGACCGGGCGGTGCGCATCACCTCGACCTCGACCGGGCCGCACACGGCGAGCAGACCTGCGACGTGCAGAGGGCGGAGCACTGCGCGGACGGTAGGTTTGCCGAACCGGGCGAGGGCCGAGGTGTCGACGAGGAAACGGCCGGTCACGTCAGGCGGATACTTCGTCGTGCTCGATGGGACCGGTGAGGTCGGGCAGGCCGCCTGCCTCGAGCCAGTCGAAGAACTCCTGGCGCTGGTGCCGCTTGACGACGTCGGCCAGCGCCGCGTTGACGGTGGCGACCTTTGACGCTGTGCCAAGGATCGCGGCAGCTTCGGCGAGCTGTCGGTCGTCGATGTCAACCACTGTTCGAGCCATGGGCACCTCCTGACGTTCGATATCAGATCTCATGCTACTTGATATCGTCGCGCGCGGTCGAGCCGCCGGCCGAGCGAACCACCGTCGGCGTCCCCGCGCTGCTCGGCGAGTTCGACCGGACCGGTCTGCTCGACCGTGACCTCTTGGACGGAATGTCCCTGCTGTCTGCCCCCTCACCAGGGTGATCTTGGGTAGAATGGGGTGATTCGCCACAGTTCGGACGGACTCGAGGACGAGGTATGAAGGCGCCGAAGATCGTCGCGCTGGTCGCCGCGGTGACGGCTGCCCTGTGGGTGTGGGTGGTGGTCTCGTCGGTCACGTTGCTGGTCAGGCTGGAACCGTCGGTACCGCTCGCGCTCGACATGTCGAGCTGGTCGGTCGGCGCCGACTCGGGCACGACCGCGCTGGTGCTGGCCAGCAGCCAGCCGTGGACTGCCGCCGGTGACGAGTCCTGGTTGACCGTGACCCCAACGTCGGGGACGCGGAGCACGACGGTCCGGCTGGCCGCGGAGCCGAACACGACATCGGGGGGCCGTTCCGCGAAGCTCACCGTGACCAGCGCCGGGACGGTCCAGACCGTGACGGTCCACCAGAGCGCGCCGCGCTCTGAAGGGACGCTGGACCTGGACGTGACCGACTGGGCGGTCGGCGTCGACGGTGGCACGACCGTGATCGACGTCGCTGCCGCGCAGCCCTGGACGGCCAGCGCCGATGCCGACTGGGTGAGCGTGCAGGCCGCGGACACGCTGGTGCTGACCGCGACCGCCAACGCTGCCGACGCGCCGCGTTCGGCACTGGTCACCGTCTCTGACGGTACGACCAGCATCACCGTCACCGTCAACCAGGCTGGTCGGACCGAGGTGACGCTGACCCTGGGTGCGACGCGCTGGTCGCCGGGCTTCGGCGCGGCGGCCCGGCAGGTCACGGTGACCTCGAACCAGACCTGGACGGCGACGAGCAGCCAGCGCTGGGTGAGCGTGGACCCGAGCACCGGGACCGGCAGCGACACCCTCACCGTCCGGGTGAGCCGGAACTCCTCGACCGTGTCGCGCACCGCGACGGTGCGGGTGACCGGGGGCGGGCTGACCCGGGTCGTCCACGTGGTCCAGGCCGGTGCCCCGGGGGGCGTCGTGCCGTCGCCGGAGACGCCGCAGGTCCCCGGCCCGCCGGTCGACCCCCCGGTGGACCCGCCGGTCGATCCTCCGGTGGACCCGCCGGTCGATCCTCCGGTGGACCCCCCGGTCGACCCCCCAGAAGAGCGCCCGGCCATGCCTGCGCCCGGGCAGCCTTGATGCCACGTCAGCGACCCGCGGGCCGCTGATGGTCTGCTGAGAAGAGGAGCGGGATGAGCGTGCACGATGCTGGCTCGTCGGCCGCGCCGGTCGTACCGGGCGCGGGACGGGCGGTCCGACCAGGGGCGGGTCGTCTCTGGGTGCTGCTGGTGGTCGTGGTCGCGCCCGTGCTGGTCGCGTTCGGCGTCGGGCTGTGGGTGCGGTCCGGCGGGGACGAGCGGGCAGTCCACCTGCACGCGCCCCTGTGGGTCGCGATCGGCACGGCTGGTCTGCTGGCCACGGTGGTCCTCGGCCTCGTGGTGGGGTCGTGGTGGGTGTACCGCGGGTCCTGCCAGGTGGTGCCGACGCAGGTGGAGCAGGCCCGCCAGCAGTGGTCGGCGGCGTCCCGGGCGCGGCACGCCGCGTTCCTGTCCCGGCTGGACCGCGAGCTGAAGGGACCAGCCACGGCCATCCGGCTGTCGATGGCGGCGCTGGGGGAGAACGCCAAGACCAGGTCGGCGCTGATCGCGGCCGACCAGTCCGGTCGGATCTCCCAGCTGGTGACCGGTCTGGGCGACCTGGTCGAGGCGGAGACCACCGACCTGGACCTGGAGCCGGTTCTGCTGGTGCCGCTCGTGGAGCGCATCGTCGCCGAGGTGCGGCGCGACCCGACGCTGCACGATGCCGATGTCTCGGTGCAGGTCCCGAAGGCGTCGGACCGGCTGGTCGTCCGTGGCGACCCGGAGCTGCTCTCCGCGGCCGTCCGTCACCTGGTCGCCAATGCGGTGCGGTTCTCCCCGGAGAGAGCGTCCGTGACGGTCCGCTGCGTCGCCGACGACGGAGCGCTCGTCGAGGTGGTCGACACCGGCCGGGGTATCCCCGCCGCGGAGGTCGACATGGTGTGGGAGACGCTGGCCCGGGCCTCTAACGCCGGGGACGTGCCGGGGTCGGGGCTGGGGCTGCCGCTGGTGCGGGTGGTGGTAGAGCGGCACGGCGGTCAGGTGAGCCTGTCGTCCCGCCTGGGGGAGGGCACGTCGGTGCGGTTGCACCTGCCTGTCGACCAGGACTGGACAGTGCCTCCAGACCGGACGGTGGGTCCAGACTCGGCGCGCCAGGCGGAGAGCACCGCAGGTGCTGCCCCCGCCGACGACGCGCCTTAGCCCCGATCCACCGATTTCCGCCTACTACGCGCCACCAGCTGCGTTGTCGCTGCTCAGTCCCCAGCGCTGCTCCACCCGTCGGCGGCGCCGCCGACAGGCGGAGCAGCACGGGGGAATGACGCTCGTGACGGCGCAGATCGGTGGATCGGGGCTTAGGTCGGCAGCACCCGCTCGGCGACCACCGGGGGCAGCCCGGCGGGCGCCGCGACGGCCGCGACGGCGTCCACCAGACCGGGCGGCCCGCAGACGTAGACGTCCGGTGCGGTCCCGGTGTGCTCCGCTACCGCTGCTTCGAGCGCCGCCAGCGGGTTGCCGACAGCCCCGGTCCAGCCGTCGTCGGGGTGCTCGACGCAGACCGCCAGGCGCAGCGTCGGCAGCGTCGTGGCCAGCTCGGCCAGGACGGGCAGCCGGGGCAGGTCGGCGGGCGTGGGCACGCCGAGGAACAGCCGGACGGGGTGGGGTTCGCCCCACTCGGCCATCCGGCGCAGCAGCGACAGCACCGGGGCCAGCCCGGTGCCGCCTGCGACGAACCACCGGGGTCGCCGTCCCGACTCCCGCAGGCCGAAGGCCCCGGTCGGTCCGTGCAGCACCAGCCGGGCCCCGTCGTCGGCCGCGACGGGCCACCGGTCGAGCAGGTCGGTGAGGTAGCCCGAGAAGTACCCGCCCGGGTGCAGCTTGACCAGCAGCTCGGCTGTCCCGTTCCAGTTGCCGGTGTTGACCAGGGAGTAGGCCCGACGGCGCTCGTCGCCGGGTACCTGGACCTCGACGAACTGGCCCGGGTCGAACTGGTACCCGGCACCGGTCTCGTCGTCGCTCTCCAGCGCGATCTGCACCCACACCATCTGCGCGGCGACCCGGACCACGTCGGTGACGACGCCCTCGCGCCGACCCGGGCGGCCGTCGAGTATCCGGGAACGGGCGTAGGGCGCGGTCACCTCGACCGGGCCGGTCGGGTAGGTGCGGCACAGCAGCACCTGACCTGCGGCGGCGGCGGCGTCCGGCAGGGCCGCCGCGGAGTGCGGCCCCAGCCGGTAGGCGCCGGTCGCTGCCGCGTGGCACGACCCGCAGGTGCCAGCGTGGCACTGGCCGGGCAGGACGTACCCCGTGGCGGCGGCGGCGTCGACCACCGACGTGCCGTCGGGCACGTCGATGGTCAACGTCACCCGGTCCGACGTCGTCAGACGGACCGGGTGCACCACGTCGGACACCGCTTCGGACACTGTGTCGGGCTCCCTCATTGCCTCAGGCTAGCGCGGCGGCCAGGTCGGCCTGCGGATCGCCGACCGGCGCGATCTGGAACTTGTCCACCAGCACGTCGACCAGGGCCGGGGTGAGGAAGGCCGGCAGCGTCGGGCCCAGCCTGATCCCGGTGAGACCGAGCGCGAGCAGGCTGAGCAGCACCGCCGCGGCCTTCTGCTCGAACCACGACAGCATCAGGGACAACGGCAGGTCGTCGACCTCGCAGTCGAAGGCCTCGGCCAGGGCCAGGGCGATCTGCACCGCGGAGAACGTGTCGTTGCACTGGCCGATGTCCAGCAGCCGCGGCAGCCCGGCGACCGTGCCCAGGTCGAGGCCGTTGATCCGGTACTTGGCGCAGCCCAGGGTGAGGATCGCGGTGTCCGCGGGCGCCGACTCCGCCAGCTGGGTGTAGTAGCTGCGGCCCGGGGCCGCACCGTCGCAGCCGCCGATGAGGAAGAAGTGCTTGATGGCGCCGGACTTGACGGCGTCGATCACGTCACCGGCCACACCGAGCACCGCGCTGCGCCCGAAACCGATGGTGATCCGGGCGTCCGGTCCGTCCTGCGAGAACCCCGGCAGCGCCTGCGCCGCGGCGATGGCCGGACCCCAGGCGCCGTGCTCCAGGTGCCGCAGTCCGGGCCAGCCCACCGGACCGGTGGTGAAGATCCGCTGCCGGTAGGACGCCTGCGGCTCGATGATGCAGTTGCTGGTCATGACGATCGCGCCGGGGAAGGCCGCGAAGTCCTGCTGCTGGTCCTGCCAGGCGCCGCCGTAGTTGCCGACCAGGTGCGGGTACTTGGCCAGCTCGGGGTAGGAGTGCGCGGGCAGCACCTCGCCGTGGGTGTACACGTTGATCCCGCTGCCCGCGGTGGCCTCCAGGAGCGAGGCGAGGTCGCGCAGGTCGTGGCCGGAGACGCAGATCGCCTTGCCCGCCTTCGGGGTGGTCCGCACCTGGGTGGGCACGGGGTGGCCGAAGGTCTGGGTGTGCGCCGCGTCGAGCAGCTCCAGGACCTTGAGGTTGAGCCGACCCAGACCCAGGGCGTGCCCCAGCAGGCCGTCCAGGTCGGTCGGGTCGCCCGCCAGGTAGTCCAGCGCCCGCTCGACCCCGCCGAACACCTCGTCCGAGGTCTGGCCCAGCACCTCGGCGTGGTGGGCGTAGGCGCACACGCCCTTGAGCCCGTACAGGTTGAGCGCCCGGGCGCCGACCACGTCCGGACCGACCAGCGGCAGCCCGACGAGGATCCCGCGGTCGGCGGCCTGGGCGACCATCTGGTCGGTATCGGCGGCCGGGGCGAACACCGCCGGGCCGGTGAGCGCTTCGGGCTCCTGGCCGCAGCGGCGGGCGGCTGCCTCGTAGGCCGCGCGCACCCGGTCGCGCACGGCCACGGCCTCCTCGACCAGCTCGACGAACCGGGTGGCGGTGAAGTTCACGTTGGTCAGCGTCGCGAACATCGCGGACATCACGAACCGGGTGGCGTCGTCGTCGCCCGCGCCCAGCGCCCGGGCCCGGGTGGCGTACTGGCCCACGCCCTTGAGCACGTGGACGAGCACGTCCTGCAGGTCGGCGGTGGTCTCGTCCTTGCCGCAGGTACCGCGCAGCACCGCGCACCCGGGGGTGGCGCCGGTCCGGTCGGTCTGCTCGCACTGGTAACAGAACATGTGGACTCCTCGTGGGTCTCGTCGAGCTCGCGGGTCGGGCTCCGGCGCCCGACGCTATGCGGGCGTCTGTGCCAGTTCCTTGACCCGGATCAAGAACGGTCCTAAAACCCGTGCCGCGTCGACCCGACCAGATCCCTGCGGGACGTTAGTCCTAATGATCCCGTCGAGCGGCCAGGTGGATCAGCCGTTTCGGAGAGCTGCGACGAACGAGTTGGCCTCGGCCCGCACCATATCGGCCAGGGTGGCGAGCCCTTGGCGCGCGCCCATGTCGGTCCCCGTGCTGGGACCGTCCACCGCCGCCTGGACGGCGTCGACCATCGACGACATCCCGCTGACGTTGTCCACCACGGTGCTCATCGCGGACATGCTGGCCTGCGCAGCCTGCTGCATGGCTTCGACCTGCTGGTTGATGGACTCGGTCGATGCGGCGGTCTCCACGGCGAGGGTCTTGACCTCGGAGGCGACGACGGCGAAACCCTTGCCGGCCTCGCCCGCCCGGGCGGCCTCGATAGTGGCGTTGAGGGCGAGCAGCTGGGTCTGCGAGGCGATCTTGGCTATCACCTGGACGACCCCGTCGATCGCCTTGGCGGCCTCGACCATGTCGGAGGCGATCGAGACTGCCTCCTCGGCCTCGGTGTTGGCGTCGCTGGCCGACTGCGACAGGCTCATAGCGGTGCTGCTGAGCTCGACAGCCGCGTCGGCGACCTGCTCGGCGACGGTCGACACGGTGGTGTTGAGCCGGTCGGCCAGCGTCAGGCGGTCGTTCGCCCCAGCGTCGATGATGGCCTGCGACTGGGACATCTGGGTGTTCGCGCCGTTGATCGCCTCGGCCCCTGAGCGGAACGCGCCCAGAAGACCAGCCGTCAGGAAGCGACGGTAGAAACGACCGTCGCTGGCGGCCTGCAGCGACGCCACAGACTCCCGGACGTAGGCGTCGGTGCGGTCGAGCAGCCGGTTGAACACCACCCGCAGCTCGACCGCCCCCGGTACCTGGTCAGCGCCCGGCACGGCGGCCACGCGCGCCTCGAAGTCGCCGACGGCGGCTCGTTCGCACGTCGCCAGCATCTCGCGCAGCACCGCGACGGCCACCTCGTCGCACTTCGCGCCCCCGTCACGACGAGCCCTGAAACCACGCCGACGAGTCGACATCACTGGTCCCCCATAGCCAGAGACCAGACGAACCGGTCGTAGTCGGTGCCGCGTTCGGCGAGCATCGCGGACAGCAGGTCGCAACCTGCCTGCGCGGCCTCGTTGGCGTTCGAGTGGCGGCGCTCGGTCGCCAGCATCGTGTCGTACACCGGCTTGATCGCACGCACCGCCTGCGGGAGGGGCAGGCGCCGGTTGGAGTGGTAGCCCACCACCTGGCCGTTGGCGTCGACGCTCGGCGTGATGTGTGCCAGCACCCAGTAGTGGGCACCGTCGTGCGCCAGGTTCACCACGAACGCAAACATCTCGCGCCGGTCCTTGATCGTGTTCCACAGCAGCCGGAACACCCCGCGCGGCATGTCCGGGTGGCGGATGATGTTGTGCGGCTCGCCGAGCATCTGCGACTCGTCGAAAGCCGACACCCGGCAGAACACCTCGTTGGCGTACGTGATCCGTCCTTTGAGGTCCGTCTTGGTGACGATGACCTCGTCACCGCCGAACGAGCGTTCCACCCCGGTGGGGCGGGGAGCGGTAGTCTGCATCGCCACATTCCTCGCGAGTCACGCATCAAGTCGATCGGGGCCTGGGCTGCGAGTCGCATGCCGCCCTCACTTCCATCGGCCACCGCGCAGCGTTTTCAAGGTACTCCTCACGATCTGGTCCCGCGCGACCGGTCGGCCGCTGGGGTTCAGTCCGTCGGCCACCAGACCGCTCGCCGCAGCGCCACGGCGCCACCGTCGCGGGTCAGGGGCGTGCCCTCCTCCCGCAGCCGGGCCAAGGCTTCGTCGGCGTGCGCCGCGGGCGGTCGGCCGGAGGCGTTCACCACCCGCCACCACGGCAGGTCGGCCCCGGACCGCGCGAGCACCTGACCCACCTGCCGGGGGCCGCCGCGCACCGGTGCGCCGGTCGCGGCCAGCCGGTCGGCGACGACCTCCGCGACCAGGCCGTAGGTCGTGGCCCGGCCTGCTGGCACCGCCGCGACGACCGCACGGACCAAGTCCTGGTACTCCTCACCCACATCGGCACGATAACTGGTCCATCCGGAGGACGGGGCGGGTGATAATGGCTTGATGACCGACCTGCTGCCCGAGGGCTACCGGATGTCTCCGCTCACCGCCGAGCGCGTCGGCGAGGTGCTGGAGGCAGAGAACTCCACCTACGCGCTCGCCGATCCATTCCCGTCATACCTCCCGCCGCTGGACCGGTCGTGGATGGTCGAGGCCTCTGACGGGTCGCTGGCGGCGCTGCACGCCTCCTACCCGGTCCGGCTGCCGGTGCCCGGTGGTGAGGTGCCCTCGACAGCGCTGAGCTGGGTCAGCGTCAACCCGGGGCACCGGCGGCGGGGGCTGCTGCACGCCATGGTCACCACCCACCTGGAACGCACCGCCGAACTCGGCGAGCCGGTCACGGTGCTCCAGGCCACCGAGGAGTCGATCTACGGTCGGTTCGGCTACGGCCGGGCCGCCGACCAGCTGCAGGCCACCGTGCCGCGCAAGGCCCGGCTGCGCTACGTGCCGGACGGTGACGACCTCGACGTGACGTTCACCACCGCCGGGCCCGACGACGCCGACCTGGTCGACGCCCTGCACCGGGCCGCCGGGCGCGGCCGTCCCGGATGGTTGACCCGGGACTCGGCCGCGCTGCGCTCCTGGGTGCTGCTCGACTGCCCGTGGTACAGCCCCCGGCCCGAACCGACGCGCCTGGTGGTGGTGCGCACCCCGGACGGCGACCCGCGCGGCTACGCGCTGCTGCGCCGCACCCCGGCCTGGCTGCCCGAGGGCCCCCGCTTCTCCGTCGCCGTGCAGGAGGCGGTGGCGCTGGACCTGGATGCCTACCACCGGCTGTGGTCGTTCCTGCTGGACCTGGACCTGACCGCCACCGTCCAGACCCCGGCGCTGGCGGTGGACGACCCGTTGCTGGTCTGGCTGACGGACCGCCGGGCCGCCGTCCCGCAGCTGTCGGACAACCTGTGGGTCCGGCTGGTGGACGTCGGTGCCGCCCTGGCCGCCCGGCGGTACGCCGCACCGGTGGACGTCGTGCTCGACGTGCGCGACCGGCTGCTGCCCGCCAACACCGGGCGCTGGTGGGTACGGTCGGCCGGGCCGGGCGCGGACACCAAGGCCACCCGCACCGACGGGTCCGCCGATCTGGCGCTGGACGTGCGCGAGCTGGGCGCGGTGTACCTGGGCGGTCCCCGGCTGGCCGCTCTGGTGGCCGCGGGCCTGGTCACCGAGCTGAGCCCCGGCGCCGCGGCCCGCGCCGACGCCGCCTTCGGCTGGCCGACCGCACCGCTGTGCACCTGGGAGTTCTGAGCGCACCTGGGAGTTCTGAGCGGATCGTCACCGCGCTCTGTCACCCATCGTAGAAATTAGAAATCACGACGGGTCAACCTTCCGGCTGTTGCCCGAGGCTAGCTGGCGGGGACGGCGATCGTGATGTTCTGCTCGTTCCCTGGGATGTAGTACACCTCTATCACGCTACCGGGCTGGACGCGATGAAGAACGTTCTGGGGTATCGCCTTGGTGACCGTCGTGTCATAAGAGTCGCCGTGCTGCGAGCCAGCCACCCGCACGTGCAATAACATCTCGCCGCACCCGCCGACGATATTGCCCGTCGGCTGCGTGGACAGGACCACCCCTTGTGCGCGCACCCCGTTCCTGGCGATGTACAGCGACTCTTGGGTGACCTCGCCGCTCGCCAGGCGCTGGGCGTCGTACGCCTGCTGCAGCGCCGCCTGGTCCGCACTGGTCTCGATCATGATCTTCTCGGGGTTCTGGGGGTCGTACCGGAGCGGGAGCGACGCGCCTGGCTGGACCAGCGCCAGCTGGTGCAGAGGTATCACCTTGTGGTCAGAGGCGGTGACCTGCCGCCCGTCGACAGTGGTGAACTGAAGAGTCACCTCCAGCTGAGGCTGGTCATTGATCCGCAGCCCGGTCTGCTCCGTCTCGACGACCGTCCCGATGACGAGGGGACCGGTCTTGACGTTCGCGCCGTGGCGCCGGAATGCCTTACCGAGCGAGCTGACCGTGATCAGTATCACGGCCACCACCAGCATGGCTATGGAGCTGCCGAGCACGACCGTACCCGGGCCGACGAAGGGTTCGTCGGATCCCGCGTGAAACGTGGTCATGAATCCCCCGACAAGGAACGGCAGCCATGCAAAAATGAACAGACCCCATCCGATCTTCGCCAGTTTTTTCATCCTGAATTATCCTCTCCACTGGTGACCCGACCCACTCTATCAGGCTGGCAAACAACACCCCTCCGGCTGCTCCAGGTTTCCACGCAGTCCACCGTAGCGTCCTCCTCTTCGTGCTCACAGCCTTTCGAGACCGTTGTGCAAGGAGGTTAGGGGGTAGCCCTGCTGTTACCGATCCCACGCCGTCGCCGGTCGGCCACGACCGAGGCACGTGATCGCCGCGGCGCGTGGCACAGTAGCCAGGTGCGCGATGTGCTCGGACGGCTGCCGCTGTTCTCCCGGCTCGACCCTGGCCAGCTGGACCAGGTGGCCGCGGCCTGCCGACCGGTCCGGCTGGAGCGCGGTGAGGTGCTGTTCCACGCCGGGGAGGTGGCCCCGGCGTTCTACGCGGTGGTGTCCGGGCAGGTGAAGCTGACGCTGCGCAGCGGCGATGGGGCCGAGAAGATCCTCGAGCTGATCCGGGCCGGGGAGACCTTTGGCGAGGCCGTGGTGTTCGTGGGGCAGCGCTACCCGGTGACCGCCACCGGGCTGGTCGGCTCGCACCTGCTGCGCATCGGCGCCGATGTCGTCACCGACCTGGTGGACCACGACCCGACGTTCGCCCGGCGGCTGCTGGCCGGGATGTCGGTGCGGCTGCACACCCTGGTCCGCGACGTCGCGGCCGTCACCCTGTGGTCGAGCCGTCAGCGGGTGGTCGGGTTCCTGCTCGGCCTGGCCGGGGAAGACCCCGGACCGGGTACCGTCGTGCGGCTGCCCGCTACCAAGGCGGTGCTCGCCTCCCGTCTGAGCCTCACCCCGGAGACGTTCTCCCGGACCCTGCGCGAGCTGTCCGACGCCGGGCTGGTCGAGGTGCACGGCGCCCAGATCGTCCTGCCCGACCCCGCGGCGCTGACCCTGGCCGCCGGACCTGATCTCAGCACACCCGACTGAGACAGAAGAGCGGCGTTATATGATATGATGTCATGTATGACATCTCCTGATGCCCCTCCCGAGATCGGGCACGGGCCGACCCGCCCGGTCACCGTGACGCTGACCGAAGGGACCCTGGTCGCCGTCCGACAGGCGGCCGGGCCCCGCGGCACGTCGTCCCTGGTAGAGCAGGCGCTGCAGCGCGAGCTGCGCCGCTTGGCGCTGCAGCGCCTGGTCGACGGCTACGAGCAGGAGCACGGTCCGATCTCCGACCGGGAGGTGGCCACCCAGATGGCCCGGCTGGCCCGTGTCCGGCAGGAGGCAGCCGATGGTGCTGCTTGACGCCGAAGGTGTCTCCGGACTGATCCGGCAGGACCGGTCCACCTTCGCCCTGGTCAAGGGGCTGGCCCAGTCTGGCGAGACGGTGGCGGTCTCGGCCGCGACCCTGGTCGAGGGCGTCAACCCGGCGTGGGCCCCCGCGGCCGTGCGCTGGGCGGTCTCCGGGCTGGAGGTCATCGACGCGACCCGCGCCGTGGCCTTCGAGGCCACCACCCTGCTCCGCAGCTCAGGCCGCCACGGTCACAAGCACGCCATGGATGCGATCGTCTGCGCCACCGCCCTGCTGGCCGACGAACCCACGACCATCGTCACCAGCGACCCCGACGATATCGGTACCCTCGTCGGGGACCAGCCTCAGGTGACAGTTCTCGCCGTCTGACCAGACTGCCGGACGAACCAGACTGCCGGACGAACCCGGTCAGATGTAGAGCGCCGGGTCGTCCATCGTGCCGAACGGTCGGTGCTTGACCCGGATCTTCGCGGGTACGCCGACGGCGGCGGCGCCCGGCGGCACGTCGTGCAGGACCACGGCGTTGGCGCCGATCCGGGCGTCGTCGCCGATCCGCAGCGGACCGAGCACCTTGGCCCCGGCGCCGATGACGACGCGGTTGCCGAGCGTGGGGTGGCGCTTGCCCTTGCGCATGGACGTCCCGCCCAGGGTCGAGCCGTGGAAGATCACGCAGTCGTCGCCGACCTCGGCTGTCTCGCCGATGACCACGCCCGAGCCGTGGTCGATGAAGAAGCGGCGGCCCAGCCGGGCGCCGGGGTGGATCTCCACCCCGGTGCCCGCCCGGACCAGCTGGGACAGCAGCCGCGCGGGCAGCTTCAGCTGGCGACGCCACAGGGCGTGCGCGGCCCGGTACCCCCAGACCGCGTGCACCCCGGCGTAGCCCAGGGCGACCTCCAGGTGGTTGCGCGCGGCGGGGTCGTGGTCGACCGCCGCCTGGAGGTCCTCGCGCAGGACCTCCAGGAACGACGGGTGGGCAGCCCCGCGGGTCGTGCCCGCGGTCCTCGTCTGGGTGCCGGTGGGCATGTCAGTGGTCCATCAGGTCGGAGTACAGCACGGTGGACAGGTAGCGCTCGCCGAACGACGGCACGATCACCACGATGAGCCGCCCGGCGTTCTCCGGGCGCTGGGCCAGCAGCGTCGCCGCGTGCAGTGCCGCACCGGACGAGAGGCCGACGAGCAGCCCCTCCTCGACGGCGGCGCGGCGGGCCACGGCCACCGCGGTGTCGCCGGGGACGTCGACGATCTCGTCGTACACGCTGGTGTCGAGGACCTCGGGGACGAAGTTCGCGCCGATGCCCTGGATCTGGTGCGGTCCCGGCTGCCCGCCGGTCAGGACCGGCGACTCGGCCGGCTCCACCCCGACGATCCGCACCGACGGCTTGCGCGACTTGAGCACCTGACCCACCCCGGTGATGGTGCCACCGGTGCCGATGCCGGCCACGAGGACGTCCACGGCGCCGTCGGTGTCGGCCCAGATCTCCTCGGCGGTGGTGGCCCGGTGGACCGCCGGGTTGGCTGCGTTGGCGAACTGCCGGGCGAGCACGGCACCCGGATGCTCGGCGGCGATCTGCTCCGCACGGGTGACAGCGCCCTTCATCCCGTCCGCGCCGGGGGTCAGCACCAGCTCGGCGCCGAACGCGCGCAGCAGGGCCCGGCGTTCGACGGACATCGACTCGGGCATGGTCAGCACCACCCGGTAGCCGCGGACGGCACCGACGAAGGCCAGCGCTATACCGGTGTTGCCGCTGGTGGCCTCGACGATCGTGCCGCCCGGAGGCAGCTCGCCCGACTTCTCCGCGGCGTCGACGACAGCGACACCGATCCGGTCTTTCACCGACCCGGAGGGGTTGTAGAACTCCAGCTTGGCGACCACCGTCGCGGGGGCGCCGTCGGTGATCCGGTTGATCTTGACCAGGGGGGTTCGTCCGACGATCTGGGTGGCGTCGTCGTAGATTCGGGACATGGTTGCTCCTAGGACGTGAGGGTTGGCGGTACCAGGCGGACGGAGCGAGCGCTGATCAACGCAACCGGGCGAATCCCCAGGTCAACGCAGTAGCGACCAGCGCTCTACGGACAGCCGCAACAGGAGCAGGCGCCGACGGGCAGGCTGACGGACGGGGACGGCGGCACCGCTGCCGCTGTGACGACCTCCGTCACCAGAATTCCTCTCGCTTCCTGCGGATCGCCCGATTTCGGGCATCGGCGCACAATTATAGACGTATCGCGTCGAGAACGCCAGGCGGTGGGTGTTTTCAGCCGTGTCGTGCGCGTCAGCCGGGTGTCACACTGGAAAGGTATGGGTGAACTGGTTCTAAGGACGGCGGACGGGGGTCGGCGAGTCATGACCGTCGACCGCGGTGTGCCTGGCAGCAGGACGTCTGCGGAACCGGTCATGCCGCTGAGCGTACCCCGGTTCGTCCTCGCGGGGGCGCGCGCCGCTGCCGCGCCGTCGTGGCGCGTCTGGACCGTGATGGCAGCGGTGTCGTTGGTGCTGCCGGTGGGTGGCCTCGTCGTGGCGGGGTTTGCAGGCGATCCGCGTCTGCTCGTGGTCGCGGTCGGCCAGCTGGTGCTGGTCGGCGTGCTGGTCGCCGTGCTGCTGGGGCTGGTCCGTGACCGTGCACGGCACGCTGGGAGGGCTACCGAGCTGGCCGAGACCGACCCGGTGACGGGCCTGGCGAACCGGCAGCGGTTCCAGGCCGATGTCACCCAGGCGCTGGACGCGGCCCGGGACACGGTGAACGTCACCGTCATGCTGGTGGCGCTGGAGAGCTTCACCGAGCTGCGCGCCCGCCTGGGCGAGGCCACGGCCGAGAACCTCCAGGTCGCGGCGGCGCGGCGGCTGGTCGCCCAGGCGTCGGACGCCCTGGCGGTGGGGCACCTGCACACTGATGTCGTCGCTCTGCTGTTCGACGTGATGAACTCCGACCGGGCCGGCGCCCGGGCGCAGCACTTCGTCGACGTGCTGCGCGAGCCGATCGACCTGCCGCAGCTGAGCCTGTCGGTCGGCGTCGTGATCGGCATAGCCACCGGGCAGGCCGGGTCGACGGATGCCGCCGGGCTGCTCGCCTCGGCCGAGCTCGCCCTGGCCGCGGCCCGTGGCCCGGCCGGTCCGCTGGTCCGGTTCACCCCCGAGCTGGAACGGCGTGACGCGATGGCGGCCCAGCTGGTCGGGGAGCTGTCCGAGGCGATCGGCCGGGGCGAGGTGCAGGCGTACTTCCAGCCCCAGCTGGACCTGGCCACCGGCCGGGTCACGGGGGCCGAGGCCCTGGTGCGCTGGCTGCACCCGTCGTTGGGCCTGCTCAGCCCGGCCGCGTTCGTCCCGGCGGCCGAGGTGACCGGGACGATCCGGATGATCACCGTGCACGTGCTGGACCTGGCGCTGTACTGGGGCGCCCGGTGGGCCCGGGCCGGTCGGTCGCTCAACGTCTCGGTCAACCTGTCCGCCCGTGACCTGCTGCACGCCCGGCTGGTGGACGATGTGCGCGAGGCCCTGGCTCGCTACTCCATGCCCGCGTCCCGGCTGGAGCTGGAGATCACCGAGACCATGGCGATGGCCGACGTGGCGCTGTCCCGACGGGTGCTGACCGACCTGGCCCGGCTGGGCGTGACCATCTCCATCGACGACTACGGAACTGGTTACGGTTCGCTGGCGTACCTGCAGCAGCTCCCGGTGCGCAGGCTGAAGATCGACCGGTCGTTCGTCTCCCGGATCCTCGACGACGAGGCGTCCATGGCGATCGTCCGCTCGACGATCGAGCTGGCCGGACAGCTGGGCCTGGACACCGTGGCCGAGGGCGTCGAGGACGAGGCCACTGTGCAGCGCCTGCGCGCTTTCGGGTGCGGTTCGGTGCAGGGCTTCGGGGTGGCCGCCCCGATGTCGCCGGAGGGTTTCGAGCGCGCGATCTGGCGGCTGGAGCACCGACCCCGCCCCGGGGTGGCCGCGGTGCGTCCCACCACCGCGGGCCACGAGGTCGCCGCCGCGGCCCGGGCGGCCTACCCCTCGGTCGCCCAGGCGTACCACAAGCTCAACGACCCCGGCTGGTGGACCGACGACCTCGCCCAGGCCCCGTCCGTCCCCGCCACCGTGCCCCCGACGGACGGGCCGGCAACCGCCCCGGCCGCCAGACCCGCACCGCTGCCCCAGGTCCCGCAACCTGCGCAGGGCTCACCCTGGTCGGCCCCGGGCGGGGTGCGTGCGCCCGCACCCCAGCCCCAGCCCGCTGTCGTCCAGCCTGGCGCCGCCGTCCAACCGGCTGTCGTCCAACCCGTCGCGGTCCCGGCGGCGCGCGGTTGGGTTCCGCAGCGCCAGCGCGCTGTGGTCATGCCAGACGACCGGTCAGGTTGGCCCGTCCAGCCGAGCGACCGGAGCGGCTGGCCCTCCACGTCCGACGACCGGCCCGACTGGCCTGTCGCGCCCGAACCTGACCTGGGCCGCCCCTCCCGCCGTGAGCGGCGTCACCAGCGCGAACGCGGCGGGCCGATGACCGGAGCCGACTCGGTGACGGGTCCTTGAGGACCCCTGCTGAGTCCACGTCGGTAAGCGAGACGACTGCCCGCGTCGTGCTGGCTAAGACCTCCCGCCGGGAGCCATCTGGATCGCTAGTCCGGCACTGGTGTATAGCACCTAGACGCACTCATGTTTAGTCGCTACACTGATCTGGTGCGAGCCCGTCGGGTCAACACCAAGATCGAACGGTCCGGTGGTGTGCTGGCCCGTCAGCGTGGTTCGCACCAGCTGTACCGGGTAGTCGCAGCGGATGGCACGACCGCCCAGACCATCGTGCCGCAGCACACCGGAGACATCCCCGTCGGTACGCTGCGGGCGATCGAGCGAGACCTAGCGCCCGTCCTTGGAGAGAGGTGGTTGCGATGACCTACACCGTCCACGTCACCCGTGAGGACCGCACTTGGCTCGGCGAAGTCCCCGACCTGCCCGGAGCGCACACCTTCGCAGCCAGCCTGAGCGCTCTCGACCGCGCCATGCGCGAGGTGGTCGTCCTGGCCGCAGACCTGCCCGACGGCGCCGAGGCCACCATCGACCTGGTGTGGGACCTGTCCGACGTCGCCGCCAGCGCTGTCGAGGCCGCCCAGATCGCCCAGGCCCGGGCCGCCAACGACCAGACCCGCCGCCAGCTGGCGGCCCAGACCCGCCGCCTGGTCCTTGACCTGGTAGGCCAGGGCTGGTCGGCTCGCGACGTGGCGACGGTCCTCGGCCTGTCGCCTGGGCGGGTCTCCCAGATCACCCGCACCACCGCGGCCTGACAGGGCCTAGTCCACGGGAGGGTCTGAACTCGCTCCCCCAACTGGGGTCTTGCATCCTGGAAACAGCCCCTGACCTGCTGTTCCACATGGAGCGGACGACGGGAATCGAACCCGCGTAGCCGGTTTGGAAGGAGAGTGACCGACCTTCCCGGACCTGCGTTTTTGCAGGTCAGCGGCCATCCTACCGTGCCTCTGACTACCGCTGGGCCCCTTTGAGGACCCCTGTTGAGTCCACGGGAGTCCACGCCGGTAAGCAGGTCGGATCGTCGCACCGGGTGATTGACATCAACGGGAGCTGACGACCAAGGCGGCATCAACTACAGTTGATGCGTGAAGATCACCGCGAGCGCCAGGCGGCACGGTGTGCAAGACGCCGACATCCTCCACGCTCTCGCCAACCCCCTGCGCGGCCTCGCCTCGCAGGGAGAGCACGAGGTCACCATGATCGTCGGCCCGGCCCGCGACGGTCTGATGCTCGAAGTGGGCGTCGTCTTCGACGACGACCCGCGCGCTATCCATGCCATGCCAGCACGCCGCAAGTACTGGCCCTGACCACGCAGAGAGGTGATGACCATGAGCAAGCACCGCACCGACGCCGAGGCCCTGGCCGCCCTGGAGGCCATCGACCCTGCCACCGCCGTCGTCCACGACCGCTCCGACGTGGCAGGTGTGGCCGCAGCGGTAGCAGCCCGGGGCGCAGCCGAAGACCTCGTACTGGCCGCCGTGCGCGAGGCCAGGACCAGGGACGTGTCCTGGGTCATGATCGCCTGGGCCCTGGGCGTCACCCCGCAAGCCGCCCACAAGAAGTACCGACACCTGGTCGAGCAGGTCCCAGCCTGACCAGACGCGGCGGCCGAGCTGGTCGGCGTTCATCCCCTTGCACGACGTCGGCACCATCCTGGGCGTGTCGCACCAGCGGTCCCACCAGTTCGCCAGCACCGCCTGACAGCCCAACGCACACCACCCTGGGACTCCCGGGGCTCCTACCCGGGGGTATGTCGGCCCTATGACGGGAGGGGGCCTGGCCGCCCGTGGGGGATGGACCCCACCCCGAGGTGCGAGCCGGACGGGGCGGCGGACGTCCTCGTCCACCTACATCCTCGTCCTGCCCTTCGGGTGCTCGGGGTGCAGGCCACTGTGTGCACCTGACTCCCGGGTTGGGTCCTGCCCCGGGGGCCCGGTGCGGCGGCGTGGTGGGCGCTGGTCGGGTCTCTGCGCTCTGAAAGGACAGCGTCTCCGGCCATCGGTCCCGGCGATCAAGGGCGGCGTTGACGGTCGCCGGGGCGGCGATTCTGCCCGTCGCGGCGGTAGAAGGCGCGGAACCTCCCGGACGGGAGCCGTTCGACGGTGCCGAAGTGCTCGGGGCGGGAGCGGAACGCTCGGGTGCGAGGGGCCATCTGGGCCTCCGTGTCCGTCACGTGAGTCCACGGGAGGGTCTGAACTTGCTCCCTAGTTGGGTGTCTTGCCTGTCGGATACAGCCTCTGACCTGCTGTTTCACAACGAGCGGACGACGGGAATCGAACCCGCGTAGCCAGTTTGGAAGACTGGGGCTCTACCATTGAGCTACGTCCGCGTGGCCCTCCCTGCTCGGGAGGCCCGGTCAAGGGTACCGGGTCAGCCGCCGGACAGGTGCACGGGCTGTGGCGCAGGTTGGTAGCGCGTCCGCTTTGGGAGCGGAAGGTCGCCGGTTCGAATCCGGTCAGCCCGACCAGAGCGTTCATGTTCGAAACTGAGGCATGAGAGACGCCACGGCGTGAGCCGGGGCGTCTTTTGTGTGTCTGGCCAGGGTTGATGGTCGTGGGCACCACAGACGGGCTGGTCAGGTCAGGTGCGCCGTTCGCGTCCTGTGAGCCGCCGTCCTCGGGCCGGTCGGTGTTGCAGAGGTCGCGAACGGCTTGGGCAGCGGTGGTGCGCTCGGAGTCTGTGACGGCAGGTTCGCCGTGCTCGTCGTCGATGTCGAACTTGCCGAACCACAGTTGGTTCATGGTCCTGCGGTGGTCGGGGCTGGCTGCGGTGTAGCGGTCGGTGGCCGTGGCCAGGATGTCGATGGCCTGGTCGATCTCGGTACCTTCGCTGGTCAGGTCGCTGTTGTCGGCAAGTTCGTCTTCGAGGGCGGCCAGTTGTCCGGCCAACTCGGCCTGCTTGGTCTGGGCGATGTCTGACGGGACGGTGCCGGTGAAGGTGGCCTCAGCCCACTTGGTGCGTTCGTCGTTGACGGCGGAGATGCGTCGGGTCAGCACTTCGCGTTCGGCGCGTCGGGCTTGGCGTATCTGGTCGAGTTGGACGTGCAGTCGGGTTCGAACGTCGTCCCACAAGGTGTCTGGCAGCCGTTCGGCAGCCCAGCGGTGTTCGACGGCCTGTTCGACTTCTTCGGCGGGCAGGTAGGGCAGGTCGCAGCCGTTGTGGTACGACAGGCGCCCGATGCAGGTGAAGTAGTCGTAGCGTCCGCCACGACCGGTGATGACGTTGTAGACCAGGCCGGATCCGCAGCGGGCGCAGCGTAGCGATCCGGCCAGGTAGTGCCAGTGCTTCTGTGCTCTGACGCCGCCGTTGCGGTGCGAGGCCATGACTTCTTGGACTTTGGCGAAGGTGGCCTGGTCGGTCAGGGGTCGGTGGCGTCCGGGGTAGTACATGCCCTTGTAGCGGACCTCGCCGAGGTAGTAGCGGTTGGTCAGGACGTGGGCGACGGCCTTGTGGTCCAGCGGTCGGGCCGGACGTCTGGCGGTCGGTCGCAGCGTCAGCCCGCGTGCGCTGGCGGCTTCGGCCAGGCGGTGCAGCGACCATTCGCCGGTGGCGTACTGGTCGAACATCCAGGTGATGTGCGGTGCCCGGTCGGGGTCGTGCTCGACGGTGCGCACGCGGCGGTCTTCGACGTGGTCGATGGTGTTGCGGTAGCCCAGGGGCGCCAGGCCGAGCGTGCCGCCGCGCTTGGCCTTCTCGCCCATCTTGTAGGCGATGTCCTCGCCGTCCTGACGGGAGCGGAACTCGTTGTTGGCGCTGAGGATGGCTTGTAGGAACTGGCCTTCGGGGGAGTCGTCGATGGCTTCGGTGGCTGAGACCAGGGTGACGCCGTACTCCTTGAGCTCGGTGCAGACGATGGCCTCTTCCCAGCGGTTGCGGAACAGGCGGGAGAGTTTGTGGACGATCACCACGTCGGTGTCGCGGTCGCGGCGGATGCGGTTGATCATGCGGCGTAGTTCGACGCGCTTGGTCATCTCGGTGGCGCTGCGACCAGGCTCGACGTACTCGTCCACGATCGTGAAGCCGCGCCGTTCGGCGGCCTGCTGGCACGCCTTGCGCTGGGCCGGGATCGAGTAGCCCTCGGGATCGTAGTCGGTCTTGACCTGGCTGGGCGTCGAGACACGCAGGTACACGATGGCCCGCCCACCGGTCGGCCTGCGGTCGGGTCGGGGTCTCATGCGAACCTCCTCGCGCTCGGGGTCAGGTGCCGGAGTGGCGATGGTACGCGCTCAGGCGCGTCGAACCGCGAAGACCAGCCTGCTGAGGCAGGCCGCTACTGCCGCCCGAGCGGTGGCGAGTGAGTCCGGGGGAGCAGGTTGAGAGGGAAACTGGCGCGGCGCAGCCGCTCCACCATCATGGCATCGCGCATCGAAATCTGTGGCACCAGTTGGCCGCGAATCTCGACGCCCGTTTTGACCACTCTACTGACCACAACGGCTGCCACGATGAGCCGCTTTGCGCGCGTGTGCAGCGCGTTGATATCAGAGGTAGGGAGGTTGACAGACCAGTCGAAATATCGCCTTTTAAGCCTGGTGTCGCGGGTTCGAGCCCCGCCCGTCTCACCATGAAATTCGGCTAATGAAGGAAGAAGCGGGCGCTCTGCGCCCGCTTGACCACCTAAGTGACCACTATTGGTGCAACTCTCCACATCGCTCTGCACAGGACGGCCTACATCGCCGTCCTTTTTTATACTTGAACGAACCACTGTCGAAACAGCCTGTATGGCATTCCTCTGGGTTAGAGTTGTGCCGTGCTGGTAGATTTGCTGTGTCGTCGTGATCTGGGCATGGCCCAAGATCAACTGTGCATCGCGCGGCGCTACACCGAGGTCTTTCAGCATGGTTGCGACGGTGTGTCGTCCCTGGTGCAGCGTGATCGGTGGCAGTCCGGCCCTCTTGGTGAGCAGACGAAAAGTGCGCAACAGCCCGTGAGGGTCGATCGGTGTCCCGAATCGTCCGCTGATGATTGTCCCATCAACGGATGGCTCGGCGGACGGATCAAAGGCCGGTCGTCGGCTCGGTGCCCGTGCTTGCAGCGCTTCTCGCACTGCGTCGATCAGCGGCAAAGTCCGTCGCCCGGCACTGGTTTTCACCGGCCCGGCCTGCAACTTGCCATCAACCCAGTTGATCTGCTGACGTACATGAATCTCGCTGCGCTCAAGGTCGACATCGCACCAGCGCAGCCCCAGTGCTTCGCCACGTCGTAGCCCATAGACCAAGATGAACAAGTAGGCTGTGTACCACATGTGCCCCTCTGCCACGGCAAGGAACTGGCGCACTTGCTCGGGCGTCCAGGGGTGGATCGGCTTCCGCTCCCATGCCGGTACCTTGAGCAGTCGGGCCACGTTGCGGTGGACGACCTCTTGGCGCATCGCTTCAGTCAGGGCAGAAGACAGCACTTGGCGGAACTTCTGGACCGTCCGTGTCGATGCCCCGGCAACGACCAGCGCATCGACGGCCTGCTGAGTTCGGCTTACGGATAATTCGGTCAGGCGGATATTGCCGATGGCCGGGACGATGTAGCGGGCGACGACACCGGTGTAGCCCTCTATGGTGAGCGGTCGTACCCGTGTCGGCATGATGTCTTTTAGCCAGTGCTCAAGCCAGGCGGCTACGGTCCACCTATCTGTAGGGATCGGTATCCGTTGCTGTTCGTCGGCCTGTGCCGTCGCCAACCACGTCCGCGCTGCCGCCTGGGTAGCACATGTATAAAAAACCCGTCGGCGTGCGCCGTTGGCGTCTGTGCGGTAGGTGCCTACGCTCCAACGTCCGTCCTTGCGCTTGTAGATGGTTCCTTCGCCTCTGGCTCTACGCGACATGACGGCCTCCTACAGACACGACCGTTTCACGCCGTGCCTCAACAAAAGACTCCAGATCAGCCCACGGCACCAGCCGTCGCGCCCCGACCTTGATCGAGCCCAACTGTCGCTCACGGATCAGTTTGTGAACTGTCCACTCGCTGGTTTTCAACTGGTCGGCTGTCTCGCGAACAGTCAGGACCAGTGCTTGGTGGCCGAGTGCCCGGATGCGTCGTGTGTCGTCACTGTGGGATGGGGGAGGAAGACTCATGCTGGCCTCCTGGCGAAGACCGGTCTGACAGAAGCGCGAGCGGTGTCTAGGTTTGTCAGCCCCCGCGTACACATCCACCGTGGCCGCAGCAGGCCCAGTTGTTCGAGCCGGACGGTAGCAGCCGCCTCGGACACGTCGAAGTGAGCCGCCACCTCAGCCGGTGTGCGTCCGCCCCTGGCCCACAGAGCGAACACGCTGGTACGGGGCATGAGCAGGCATCCGGCGAAGTGGTCAGCGGCACGTTCCCGCTGACACGCTGCGTCGGTGGCACGCTCGGTCCCGAGCAGCCAGTGCCGCCCGGTGAACAGCCGGTCACCGTAGCCATGGTGAACGATGTGAGCCAGTTCGTGCGCCATCGTGAAGCGGCGTCGGGTACGGCAGTCGGTGTGTCGCACGAAGATGACCCACTGCGAACCGTTCCACTGTGAGGCCCCGGAACTGGGCAGGTCGTCGGTGTAGACCACCTTGAGGCGCGGGAAGCGGCTTACGATGTCATCCGGCGTCGGGCCGTCGTCCAACCCGTAGCAGTGCAACAGTGTCTCGGCCTGCTGTTCGACAATCTGTAGCGTGTCTTGGAAACTGACTGGCTGGTCTGGCGTCAACGCCCGAAGGCTTGCCAGCACGCTCGGTCTTTTTGTGGTTGTCGTTGTGTGGTGCATGGCGTAGCCTCCTTTCAATTATTTCTTGTTGTTCTGTGGTTACTCGTCTTCTCCTTCGCCCGGTCCGGCCTGGTCGGGGTCGATGCCGTAAGCCCGTGCGACCCTCGCGAACTCTTGTTCAAGATGGACAGTGGCGGCGGGCGGCAGGCCGTACTTGGTGCGGAAATATACCGCCGGTTCGGGCAGACTCTTCGCCGCATCGAAACCGACCAGTTCGGCCAGGTCGCCATACGACACATCCAGAGCGTTGCACAGTCGGATCAGCACTTCAGTGGTCGGCACGTAGTGGCCCTGTTCAGCCCGCAACACGGTTGATTTCGCAACGCCAGCCTTCTTGGCCAACTTGCCGAAACTGAGACCTTCGGCTTCACGTAACTGGCGGAGCAGGTCACCGGCCCTTGAGGCAGAGTGGGTCTCTTCGCTCGCATCGTTGACGTAATCTGAGCCAGCCAGGCTGCTCTGAGCGGCTTCGCTTAGACCGTAGATCATCGGACGGGGTTGGGTTGTTAACGGATCTTTCATTGCTCCTACATTATTTCACGATCGGTGCGAGAGTGCAACCATTTTGCACAATTTTACAACTGTGGAAAAAGGACATGTCGGTGGCCGGTGGTACGATGATTCGATCCGTGAGACCGACGAGGGAGAATCGTGATAGACAAAGCGTTCGACTTGCTTGGGAAGATGATGACCGCGATGGAAGAAGGGATGATCCTGGCCGTGAAGGCGCTCGCAAAGTCCGCCCTCTGGCTGCTCGCGCTCATACTTGTCTTCTGGATCGTAAGCCCGTCGCTGGAGAGAGCCTCTGATGAGGTTCCTGGGGATCTTACACCCAGCGACCCGGCAATATTCGGACTCGGCCTCTCCATATTCATTGTTGCGTTGGCGGCAAGTCTCAGAAGTAGGTGGCTCCCGACCGCTGCGAAGTGGTTGCGCCTCTCGGCAATGGGATTCGTCACTGTGTGGGGCGTGTTCGCCTCGCTTTCTTCGTCCAATGGTGCAACCACCCCGGTAATGTTGCCGGTCTGTGCGATCCTGCTCGGTGGCGCGTACTACCTGTTGTTCGAGGGTCGCGCGAAGAGGCAAGAAGACATGCATCAGAGGAGTATCATCTCCGATGCTGTGAGGCCAATTATTCAAGAAGGCATCTCCGAAGCGAGCGTCGGGTTGCGTAGAATTGAGAGTGGGCTCTCCTTGCTTTCTGCTGATGTTCATGAACTTCGCACCGAACTGAAATCAGCCAAAGAGACGGAGAAGACGCCCGAGTCGATCCCAGAACAACCACCGATCGCCACCTCAAGCCGCTGCTTCCGTGTGCTGTCGTGGACGATCCAAATCACCCGTGGCCAGACTCCCTGAGTCGCCTGTTCCTTGCCAGTGCGTCGGTAGGTCTCGTACTGGCGGCACTTGCGAAGCAGACGGGGGATCGACTCGGAACCCATGTCCACTTCGATGAAGGCTACGGTCTCGTAGTCGTCACCCGCCTTGACCCAGACAACGAAGGCATCGGGCTTCAAGGTCTCACGTCCACCACCCGCGTTCAGGTAGGTCCGCCAGCAGGCCGGTTCGGTGACGAACTCGATCAGTTCAAGACGACCCGCGTTGGCCTGCCGGACCAGTTCAGCGTGAACGTCGGCAACGGCCAGCGTGTGAGTCAGGAACGCGGTCGATGGTTCGGCTTGGAAGCGGGGGAGTCGTTGCCCCGAGTCCCGTGCGACGACCTTCCGCCCTTGCGGGCCGACGCGGTAGACCATCCCGCTCGATCCGGCCCGCACGCCGCCGATGCGCCGTTCCAACGTGGCCAGTACGCCTAGATCGACCAACCGGCGCAGGGCACGCCCGGCAGCCCGGACGCCAGCCAGTTCGCTCGGGCGCTCAGCGAAGTGCAGGACTTGGACGTGCCGACAGGTGACGAAGCGGTGCTGGGCGACGGTCGCCAAGATGGCGTGATCGGCCAACGTCAGATCGCGGAGAAGGTTCGCGATGGAACCGTGCCGAATCCGGGTTGCCGGGTCCGTCGTCATGAGTGGTTCCGTTCTGGGCTAGCGGCTTCGGACGGGATGACGGACGTTGGGGCTGGGTGGATCGGCCTTGGTGGAAGCGAAGGAGTCGATGCCGAGTCCGGCCCGCCCGGCGCGCTGGGCAGCGTGGCTGGCCCGACGTTCGACCACGCGACAGGACGGGCGGCAGGACAGCGGCTCATGACGGGCTCCCACCACGTTTGCCGCGTGGCCGTCGCCCTGAACCTTCGGGTGGCGTGGGTTTGGTCGGTTCGGCAGACAAGTTGGGTTTGGGGGAGAGGGCCGAATCCGAGTCGCCTACCAACTCGGCCTCAACCTCTGCCAACGGGCGTCCGTAGCGGCTGGCGCTGTCGGCCCGCAGCGCATCACCATCGGTGGTCGGCGCGATCAGCGGCCAGGTACGGCCCGAGGCGAACGGTTGGACCTGGCCCTGTTCCATCAGCGAGGCGTAGACGTGGAAGGCGGGCAGCGCCGTGAAGTCGTCGGCCTCTGGCCGTTGCCCGTCCGCACCGACCGCTGAGGCGGCGAACGTCTTGGCGTCGGCGCGGCTGGTCTGGAAGACGACCCGGCTACGGCAGTTCGCCAGCACGGCGCTACGCATGGCTACGGGCAGTTGCGCCAAGTACTGATGCGCCAGCGTCCAGCCGACGCCGTAGGACCGTGACGTTGCCAGCGCGTCGGCCAGGTCGGTCGGCAGCCGCATGAACTGTTGGCACTCGTCCAGCACGACCGACACCGGATGGCGTCGTTCCGGTTCGACTCGCGCCCGTTCGCGCGCTGCGTCCCACAGTTGGGCCACGACCAGCGAGCCGAGCAGCGCCGAGCCCTCAGCGCCCAGCGTGGCGACCGGTAGCGGTACCAGCAGAATCTTCTTCTGCGTGAAGACCTGCCGAACGTCGAACTTGGGCCGACTCTGGCCCAGCACGGCCCGGATCGACGGGCGCAGCAGTACGGCCCGTAGTTTGTTCATCAGGGGAGCGATGACGTTGGCCCGTTCGCTGTCGCTGAGGGCCTGGTACCAGGCCCAGAACGGACCCAACGCCGGGTCACCGGCCACAGCACCGATGCGCGCCTGACGGAAGGCCGGGTCGGTCAGCAGCCACGGCACCTGGATCAGCGAGGCGTCCGAACGTCGCGCCAGCGTCAGCAGGCACGAGTGCAGGATGTCGCCGCTGCGTGGTCCCAGGGACTTGCCGAACAGATCAGTGAAGACGCTCAGGATGGCGTCGGCCTTCAACTCGGCCGAACCACCACCGGCCAGTGGGTTCAGCCCGACCACGCCACCTTCACAGGCCGGATCGAGCACCACCACGTCAGCCCGGCGGTGCTCGGGAATCCGCGCCAGGATGTCGGCCACCAGATCGCCCTTTGGCTCGATGACGACCGCGCCGAAGCCGTGGTCGATGTGCTGCAAGATCAGGTTGGCCAGCAGCACCGACTTGCCGACGCCGGTTGGCCCGATGATGTGCAGGTGGCGCAGCAGGGCATCGTTGGTCAGGGTCAGCCACGGCGTAGTGGCTCGTCCCGCACGATCTGGTAGCCCGACGACACCCGGGGCGGTCGCTTCGGCCACGACCAACCGATGTGGTGACGGACGGAACGGTCCGACAACAGACACCAGAGTTCTCGGGTGGAGCGACGGCAGGCCAGGCAAGTCGTCATCACCAACCGGCAGCGCTGCCACGGCAGCGACTTCGCGGACGTTGAAGCGCAGCACCCAGCGCCACGGCGTGATGAGTTGCGTACCTGCACCGATCCGTTCTGGCTTCTCTGGTGACAGGAACAGCCGAACGCCGGGTGTCTCCAACCGGCGCAGTGCCCCGAGCAGGCCCAGCGCCAACATCTGTCGTCGGGCTGGTGTGCCTGCCACTACGCCGATGCGGACGACGGCGCAGAAGCCGGGTTCGCAGACTTTCTTGGCCAGAGCGGTGCGGGCTTCAGGACTCATCCGGTTGTCTGGGTTAGCCGATGAGTAGCCGACCAGCAGACGGCGCAACGGCACTGGCTGCTTGACGACATCCGGCACCACCAGCCCGGACAGACGCGGGCCAAGCACAACTTGCAGGGTCAGTTCTTCGCCATCGCCACAGCCCGCCAGTGCCGCCAAGATGGCCGGGGCCGAGATGTCGAGCACGTCGGTGTTGACGGGCCGGTTCCGGCTGCTGATGGTCAGCCGTCGCGCTGTCGTCACCGGTTGGCGCGATTCGGTCAGTTGCACCGCCGTAGCACCGAGGTGCCGGACGACACGCGGCACCGCGTTCGGCTCGGTGCCAAGCAGGAAACGAACCTGACCGGCTGAGCCACGCGCTTCCAAAGCCACCAGCGGCGAGCGTGGATCACAGGCCAGGGCACGGATACGTTCGACGGCTTCAGCGGCATCCATCGGGCGCGGGTAGTGCAGTTCGCGCCAGTCCAGATCGTGAGTGCGAGAGAGAAGGCTAGTCATCGTCGCCTCGCTCTCCGACCGGGTTGCTCGGTCGTTCGCCTGACGGGTCGGTGTACTGCTCTCGGGCGGCAGCCTCGCGCTGAGCCTGAAGCACTGCCGCTTCGACGATAACCTGACCGAACTTTTGGTAGTCGATGTCAGCCCTTCGGTCGCCACGGGCTACTACGTTGCGTGGACGACGCCGCGATCCGGGTCGGTAGCGTGGTGTGGCGTAGTTCTTCCCACCGTCGCTGCGGATCGTCCCGTCACCGTTGTTTCTGTAAGTTTTGGACATAGTTGTACCCTCCTTTCGATTAGGTTTGTTTGGTTCGGTGCGCGTCCGCACCATTAGCGCTGCCCACATTATGACGTTGCGTATTCGCAACGTCAAGGATTTTGCACAATTCTACAACGGCGATCGGACATGGTTTTCACCTTGCCGATTAGTTGCCGAATTGCACGAGTGTTTTCGACAACACTCACCAGCCGGAACCGCGTCCGCGCACCCACCACACAGCCAGCGCCACCATTCCGACGACCATGCCCACTCCGACGATCCAAGGCCAGACACAGCGCAACGTGTTGACGGCGAACGTCAGGGCGATGCTGGCCACCATGAGCACCAATGCCGCCCGCAATATGGTGTCGATCAGGCTGCGTGGCGATGGGTCACCCACGACCGCCACCCTCGTGCCGTCGAATCTCGTCGAGCATCTGGTTCATGGCGTCGCGCGTGGCGTCCCGCAAACGCTGATCGGTGTCGTACTCGACTTGCTGGACCTGCCAGGCCCGGTGCCATGCCTCGATCTGGGATCGTTGCTTGGCGATGTCGTCGCGGAAGTACAGCAGGCCCCACAGAGCCAGCCAGACGATCGCAACCAACGTGATGAGAACGGTGAGGAAGATGGTCATGATAAAAATCTCCTTCGGGATGGGTTGGGTCTCAGGTATCTCAGATGCGTCGGAACTTGGTCACGGCGTCAGTGATGATCTCGGTCGTGGCGATGGCCGTCAAGTTGCCGATCATCTCCAACCGACCGGCAGCCAGCGGAACGGCCTTCATCAACTCACCCTCCATAGCCGTCATGGCAGCGATGTGCTGCTGGGCTGAACTACCCAGGCTCGTCACTGCGTCGATCTTCATGTCGGCCAGGCGGGTTTCGATGTCGGTCTGTAGGGCACGGACCATGGCCTGACCCTGGACACGGGACAGTTCACGACCGATGGGGGAGCGGCGGGACAGGCCGGAGCCAGAGCCGGGGACGAGACCACTGCCGCTGTTGCCGTAGGGGACGAGGTTGGACATGGGGACTCCTTGAGGTGGTTGGGATGGCCAGGCGCAGGTCGCTCACGTTGTCATTTGTGTGGCTTGATCTTGCGGCGTTGCTTTGTTCTGTCGCGCCCACCGTTGTTGGAAGCCAGTTCTACGATGGCATGCGCCATGTCTTTCAGGGTTTCGGTGGCGGTCTTCAGCACTCCCGCCAACCATCGCAGTCCGAGCAGGACGAAGATGATCAGGGCGTCGATGGCTAGTTGGTCAAGGGAGAAGTTCATGATGGGCTCCTTTCGCGAGTCTCTGGTGACGATCCGGGTCGTTGCTGAGCCGGTACCACTCGATCGTGCCCCCTCCGGCCCGCAATCCACGCATCAGGGCCAGTTTTCCTCTATCTCAGTGGACTCCGGTTGATCCATCCGGTAGTTCCGGTAGACCAAGCCAAAAATGGCGATCGCCCCCTTGTCGAAACAAGGGGGCGTGGGATCGGCCATGGTGGGTGATGCGCCCGTTGGGCGCGAGGGAGCGTGCGGACGAGATCGCCCGATCACTCCGGTTTGACGACGGCTTCGTTGCGGGCAAGCCACAAGAAGAACCATTCGTCTTTGCGTGCGGCAGGGTCGAGTTTCGCGAGGAAGTCGAACCACTCTTTGAGGAACGCAGGGTGGATTGAACCCTCGTGATCGTCCATAAAGCCGCACCTGCTGGTGTCGTACTCTGCACGGTTCTGTCCCGGAGGGCAGGTGCCAAGCGCACTGATCGGGTGAGCCGTCAGGCGGTGTGGTTCCTCTCCGTGCGGGAACTCGTCGTCGTGGATGTCGCCGTTCTCGTCTTCCCAGAGTTCTGGGTTGCTGAACAGGTGTTTGATCTGCATCAGATCGAGCAACAACGCGGTGTGGACCTGCATCAGGACGGAGAAGTCTTTCCCGCACATCTCGATGCCGTCCCCGAACACCAGCCACGCCAAGATGTAGTCGTCCAGGTAGACGAGTTTATCTCCGTAGGCGGGGTGTGTCTTGTCGTATTCGAACCGGCGGTAGGAGTTGTAGTATCCCCAGAACCGGCCGGTAGCGCGTTGGAACAGGTACATGATAGCCTCCTTCAATAGAGGCCAATCCCGCGATTACGATACCACATTTCACCCGAAATTGCAATAGCGTGTGACCGTCTGCTAGACTCCTGACATGACGACCCAGGCAAGAAGCGATGGCCCGGTGGCCAACGACTTTCCAAAAGTCTGTTCGGCCATAGAGAAGGTGCTTGACGACAAGCGCGGGCTTGGGGTTGTGTCCACCCCTCCGATTGTCGGCAGATATCTGCCAGAGGTTATCAAATTCTACATCCAGGTCCCAGCACTCAGGAAACTATCAAGTGTCCAGATTGTTCGCGCGGCTCTGTGGGCCGCCTGCGTCCACCCGGAGCGATGTAAGAATTGCAGTGAAGAGACAGTAGCCTACGCCGCTGGCGCACGCGCCTACCTTGGAATATCTGAGCCTGAGCCAGAAGACTTTAGGAACGCCAAAGAGGCCGCCGTGGCACGCCTTGGGCAAAACAGGCAAAGAGTGCCTGATGAAGATAAACTCCTGGCAAACATCGAGTTTCGTCGATCGTTGGCCATGATTGAACTCCATAAAAGTGATCCCAACCGTGGGACCAGTAGTCAAACGGGAGCGCTGGAGGTAGATGAGTTCGCTAAACACCTCGGAAAGTCGCTCGCCTGCATGGCATCGCGTGGTGACTTCGATGTCCGATTGATTGCTGCTCATAGGGAAATTGAGGAGTTCGATCGCAGAAGGCGGAAAGAAACTCAGGGCGAACAAGGAGATGCTCGTCTTTCAGAAGTCGCACCAGAATACGATCCTGGACCAGAGGTCGAACTCAAAACGCCGCCGGACACGATCGTTCCAGAGAAGGAGCAGGAGACTCGGTCGAAACCGGTGTCTGAGAGCCCAGAAGATCCAGTTCCGCCGAACGAACCACCGGTACCACCTGCGGATGACACGCCGGAGGAAAAGAAGAGGTTCTGGACCCGCAGAAATACTGTCGCCGTGTCGGCAGCAGCGCTGGTAGTCCTCGTGGCATGTGCAGTCTGGGCATGCCCCAGGTCCTCATCAGAGAAGCCGCTGATTCAGGTGACTTCGATAGAAGTCGGTTCCTCTACATTTTGGATACCGGCTGATGCGGACTTTTCAACATACCCATACGGGCCTCCGTCTGAAGACGTATACGATGCAAACCTCATGGAGTACTACACCTCGGGGTACGACTGGATCTATGAAAATGGCGGTGAGAAGATCCAGAATTACGGATACGAGATTAAAAACGTTTCCAACAGTTCGATGCAGGTGAGTTTGCAGAATATCCATCTCGAAGGCCGTCGTACAACGCCAAATGATCCAGGATTCGAGGTCGGAATGAGTTCAGAAGGTGCAGTAGAAACAATTTACGCATCGTTGGACATCGACAGCGGCGATGCCCATGCTGAAGTCGACTATGCCGACGGCAGTGCAGCCTCTGGCCCGACGTTCTACACACTACAGCCAGGCGAGGTCGTCAACATCATCGTACATCTGAATAGTGGCAAGTACGATTTCGAGGGAAGCATTATCCTCGAAGCGACGCAGGGCGCAGACACAAAACGGGAGTATACGCTCCCGACTCCCGATGGAAGCGATGTGATCAGACTGCACGGGTTAGGTGGTCGGAACCTCTATGTTGATCTGGGTGTGGAGGGGCCGGTTTGTACGGTTTTGAGGTCGCCAGACTCGTACGCTTCTACTATTGGCTGCACGGCCGATGAAATCCAATCAACGCTACGTGATTTATGGGCCGATTTCTAATAGAGGAGAACCGTCGTGAAAATCCGTATCCGGTCGAAGAAGGTCCTGATCGTTGCGCTGGTCGCTGTTGTCGCTGTCGGCGCTGGCTTAGCGGTTGCCTTGCTGGTTCTCCAGCACGACCAAACGACGGACACAGATGATCGAGACTACACGGGAATCCCGACAGAGTTGCAGGGCACCTGGTGCAGCGCCACGGACAAGTCGAAGTGCATCAATTTTGCCGACCTCCGTGCCTGGTGGCCGGAGATGACAGTCGAACTGACGGAACAGGGGGATGAGGCCTCTAGATACTACGAGTTCTGCCTAGAGGGAGAACCCTGTAGCACATCGACGGCGGCTCTGTTCGAGTATCTGCCCGTGGGCGTCGGGTGGAATTGTGAGGACGTCATGGAGTACTTCGATTCGTGCAAACCAGACTACACAGACGCGCACGATGTGTCCAAACCTAGGGTACGGCTCATCCCCAGCCATCAGCAAAATGAATACTTCATTGACACCGAGCCTCTATATCTCGATCCGTCGGCAACGGGAACGTTTGGCGATATCTACTCCGTCGACGGATGGTAGGGATTGAGTGTAGTTAGTTACCTCTGCGCATGGCCGCCTCCGTCCGCCCGCTGTCCGCATATTGAGACAAGGTTGCGGGGGGGGGGGGGGGGGGGTTTTCCCGGGGGGGGGGGGGGGGGGGCCCTGGGGGGCGGAGCGCCCCGCCCGCTCCCCGGCCCGCCCCCTCCCCCGCCGGGGGGG
>WRMB01000036.1 GCA_009777345.1 Micrococcales bacterium
GTGCGAGCGTTGGGCTTGCAAGCCCAACGCTCGCACGGGAGCCCATCCCTCAGGCGGTTGCTGCCGCCTGGACGGTATGGGTGAGCGGCAGCGTGGAGTCCACGCCGAAGTCCGGCGGGCTGGGCGGCAGGTCCCGGGCCACGACGGCCGCGCCCAGGGCGGCGATCATCGCCCCGTTGTCGGTGCACAGCCGGATCGGCGGTATCCGCAGCTCGATACCGGCCTGGGCGCAGCGCTCGGCGGCCAGGTCGCGCAGCTGGGAGTTGGCCGAGAACCCACCGCCGACCACCAGGGTGCCAACGTCGTGGGCCTGGCAGGCGGCGACAGCCTTGGCGGTGAGCACGTCGGCCACCGCGGCGGAGAACGACGCGGCGACATCGGCCAGCGGAAGCGGCTGCCCGGCGTCCTGCCGGGCCTCGACCCACCGGGCGACGGCCGTCTTCAGCCCGGAGAACGAGAAGTTGAAGGCGTGCTCAGCCTGGTCCTTGGGGGCGGTCAGGCCGCGCGGGAACCGGATGGCCTCCCGGTTGCCCTCACGGGCCAGCCGGTCGATGTGCGGGCCGCCCGGGTAGGGCAGGCCGAGCAGCCGACCCACCTTGTCGAACGCCTCGCCGGGGGCGTCGTCCAGCGTCGAGCCCAGCTCGGTGACCCGCACCGTGTCGTCCACCAGCAGCAACGAGGCGTGCCCGCCGGAGACCACCAGGGCCAGCACCCGGTCGTCGAACGGCCCGTGCACCAGGGTGTCCACCACGGCGTGCGCGATGATGTGGTTCACCCCGTACAGCGGCCGGTCCAGCGCCAGGGCCAGGGCCTTGGCCGCCGCGGTGCCCACGGTCAGCGGTCCGACCAGGCCCGGACCGGCGGTGACCGCGACGGCGTCCACCTCGGCCAGCGTGACGTCGGCCTGGGCCAGCGCCCGGTCCAGCGTCGGGACCATCGCCTCCAGATGGGCCCGGGAGGCAATCTCCGGGATGATCCCGCCGAACCGGGCGTGCTCGTCCACCGACGACGCCAGGGCGTCGCCCAGCAGCCGACCGTCCCGGACCAGCCCGACGCCGGTCTCGTCGCACGACGTCTCGATCCCCAGTACCAGCGCTGCCACCCGCCCAGCATAGAGACGCCGACGCCCGCGGCGTCACCCACCGTTTGTGAGGGACGAAGTTCCGGACGAGGGACGAAGCAATACGTTCGTCCCTCGTCCGGAACTTCGTCCCTCACCGGGCAGCTCGTCCAGGTCCAGGCGCATGGTCCAGGCGTCGACGCCCTGGTAGTAGCCCCGACGGCGGCCGATGCGGTGGAAGCCTTCCGAGGTGTATAGGTGGACGGCTGCGGCGTTGTCCACCCGCACCTCCAGGAACACCCGCCTGGCGCCGAGCTCGCGGGCCTGGTCCAGCAGCGCCCGCAGCAGGATCCGTCCGACCCCGCGGCCCTGCTGGGCGGTCTGGGTGCCGATGGTCATCACGTCGGCGTCGTCGCCGTCGAACCGCAGCCCGGCGTAGCCGACCAGCGTCCCGTCCACCTCGGCGGCCAGATAGGTCCGCCCGGGCCCGTCCAGCTCTTCGGCCAGCGCCGCCCGCGACCACGCCTGGGACCCGAACAGCGCCTGCTCCAGCCGCTCGACCACGTCGAGGTCCCCCGGTACCAGCGGCCGGACGGTGAGGCTCACCGCCCCACCCGCTTGGCCCCGGCCGCGGGCACCGCGTCGGGACGGCGCAGGTACAGCGGCTCGACGGGCGTCGGTCTGCCATGGGTCCGCAGCGCTGTGGCGACGGTCCACAGCGCCACCGGGTCAGGGTCGAGCTCGGCCAGTACGGCGTCGGGCTGCTCGTCGCTGGACAGGTCGCCGTCGGGCAGACGCATCGTGCACCACCCAGCAGCGCTGCCTGCGGGGCCGTAGTCACCAAGCCGGGACAGGACAGGAGCGGCGCGCCCGGCAAGCACAGCGTCGCGCGTCGGCACATCGCCGGGGTCGGCCACGCCTGGTCCGTCCACCAACCGCACCCCCAGCTGCGGGTCGCGGGCATAACGCGCCCAGTACACCTCATGACGTCGGGCGTCGGTGACCACCACCACCTGCTGGGGATAGTCGCTGTCTTCGGTGCCCTCAAGGTCCGTGGCGACAGCGGAGAACAAGTCGAAGGCCTGCAGCGCTACCGCGCTGAGACTGGGAACCCCGAGCACCGGGATGCCGAGCGCGTGGCCGAGGGTGCGGGCCGTGACCAGCCCCGCCCGCAGCCCGGTGAACTGCGCCGGACCGGTGCCGACGACGATACCGCTGAGGTCGCGCACGCCCAGCCCGGCCTGGTCCAGCACCCCGGCGATGCAGGGGGTCAGCTGTTCGGCGTGGCGCCGCGGCTGCGGGTCAGCCACCTGGGCGGCCACCGACCCGTCGTCGGCGACGACGGCGACGGCCAGCCCGGCCGAGGTGTCCAGGGAGAGGTACGGCACCCGGTCAGCCTGCCACGTCGACCGCGACGCACTCCAGTCGGTATCCCGGTGCAGGCCACGGCCCGCGGCGGAACCGACGGTCCCGGCCGGGCTCATAGCCCGGCCGGCTACGCGCGTCCGCGGCGGGAGCGGGACTGGCGGCCCCGGGGCGGCCTCTCTGGCGCCACCTGGGTGGCCCCGGTCCCGGGGAGGACGGGAGCAGCGGTCGTCGCGGCCCCCGACCCGGGACCGGCCGTGGGCACGGGACCCGACAACGGGGGCACGGCAGGCACCGGGCTTGACAACGGGGACATAACAGGTACCGGGCTCGACGGCGGCGCGCTCGGCACCGCGCCCGACGGCGGCGGGGCCAGGGGTGTCGGGGCGGTCGGGGGGCGCGGTCCGGCCGTCGGCAGCGCCCCGGTGACGGGTGAGGCCTGGCCTTCGGGCGTGACCTGGGCCACCGACGACGGCCGGGTGCCGCGCAGCGCCTGGATGACGACGGCCGCTCCGAGCAGCACTGCACCGGTCGGCACCAGTGCCTCCTGGAGGAACCCGACGGCGATGCTCAGCGCCCCGCCGAGCCAGCCGTCGGCCAGGTCGTACAGGGTGGGGGCGAAACCGACCAGCGCGGCTCCGGCGACCCAGAGCACCACGGCAGCCCAGAGGCAGCGACGTGCGGTCGGGTGCATGTACGTCTCCGGTCTGCTCGCTGTCCTGACCGCCCGACCTTAGCCGATCGCGCCCGGGTATTCACCGGACCCACCCGGCAGCTCGACCCCGGACCAGCGGGACCCGATACCGCGCACTGTGATCACCCGTGGTCCGGCGGCCGCGTCCAGGGCGTCGTCAGCCCAGTCGTCGGCACCGGCACTGCCGCGCGGACGTTCGAGGTTCACCTCCAGCCGATCGTCGGTGAGCGCCTCCACCCAGCCGGCCCCCCACTCCACCACCGTGACCGACGAGTCCAACGAGGCGTCCAGGTCCAGCGCCTCCAGCTCGGTGCTGACGTCCAGCCCACCGTCGGGCGAGCCCAGCCGGTAGGCGTCCACGTGCACCAGGGCCGGTCCCCCGGTCAGCGACGGCTGCAGCCGGGCGATGGTGAACGTCGGCGAGACCACCGGTCCGCGCACCCCCAGCCCGGCACCGACACCCTGGGTCAGCGTGGTCTTGCCCGCCCCCAGACCACCGGTCAGCACCACAAGATCCCCGGCCCGCAGCACCCCGGCCAGCGCCGCCCCGTAGGCCCGGGTGGCGTCGGCGTCGCCCGCCACAACCCGCACCGTCATGGCTGACCCGCCTCTCCCGCTGACCCGGCGATTCGAGACTTCTGTCGCGGATTCGAGAGTTTAACTCTCGAATCCGCGACAGAAGTCTCGAATCCGCAGCCGGTCACACGTACTCCCTGGGTACCTGGGCACCCAGCCGGGTGACGATCTCGTAGGAGATAGTGCCGCAGGTCTGGGCCCAGTCTTCCGCGGTGGGTTCGGCGTCGGCGCCGGGGCCGAACACCGTCACCAGGTCGCCGGGCACGTCGGTGGCGGCGGGGCCGAGGTCGAGGACGAACTGGTCCATGCACACCCGCCCAGCCACGGCCAGCCGTCGCCCGCCGACCTGGACCGGGCCGCCCGGCCGCTGGTTGGTCCCCGAGGCGTGCCGGGGGATCCCGTCGGCGTAGCCCAGCGGGACGATGCCGACGGTCGTGTCCTGGGTGGTGACGTACTGGTGGGCGTACGACAGGCCCTGCCCGGCGGGCACGAGCTTGACCGTGGCCAGGTGGGCCTGGAGCGTCATCGCCGGGACCAGCCCGAGCTGAGCCGAGGTGGCCTGGTCGGGGATCGGCGACAGCCCGTACACGGCCAGGCCGGGCCGGACCAGGTCGTAGTGCACCGACGGCCAGCGCAGCACCGCCGCCGAGTTCGCCAGGTGCCGCACCTCCAGCCGGGCCCCGGCCCGTTCGGTCGCGGCCACGGTCTGCTCGAACACCCCGGCCTGAGCCCGGACCGTCGGATGGTCCGGTGTATCGGCGAACGCCAGGTGCGACCAGATCCCGACCACGACCACCGCCCCGTCGGCCTGGGCCCGCATCAGCGCCGGCAGCAGGTCGTCCAGCTGCGGCCCGGTCAGCCCGTTGCGGCCCAGCCCGGTGTCGACCTTCAGGTGCACCCGGGCGGTCCGGCCGGTGGCCCGCGCCGCGGCCACCACCCCGTCCAACGCCCACGGCGCGGCCAGGGACACGTCCACGTCGGCCACCAGCAGATCGGCCAGCGGCGCCCCCGGTGCGTACAGCCAGGTCAGCACCCGCGGTTCGACGATCCCCGCCGTCCGCAGCGCCAGCGCCTCGCCGGTCTGCGCCACCCCCAGCCACGTCGCCCCCCCGGCCAGCGCCGCCCGGGCCGACGGCAGCAGCCCGTGCCCATAGGCATCAGCCTTGACCACCGCCATCACCTGCGCCGACCCAGCCGCCCGAGCCAACGTCCGGACGTTACCGCTGATCGCGGCGGTATCGACGACCGCCCGAGCGGGGTACCACGCACCAGTCACCGCACCAGTCTCCCATCTGCTGCCCAGTCGGCCCGCGGCGGCCCACCCCTCAACATTGCGTAACCTCACGATTTTCGTGATGATATGCATTATGGAGGGACACCAGTTGCAGGCCCGCCCGTCAATCCGCGCGCCGCTGGCGGCAGACTGGGCCCTGTCCCACGGCATCTCGGCGCTGACGACGGCCGAGATCGCCGAACTGTTGGGGGTGCCTGCCGCTCAGGTATCGCAGCGGCTGGCCGAACCGGTACGACGCACAGAGTGGGTGACTCCGGCGCGGGGACTGTGGGTGCCGGTCCCGCCCCAGTATCGGGGGTGGGGCGGGCCACCGCCGCTGGAGGTGGTGGCCGACCTGGCACGGTTCTGCGAGGTGGACTACTACGTCGGCTGGTTGTCCGCAGCGGCGGTGTACGGGGCGGGCCACCAGGCGGCACAGGTGACGCAGGTGGCGGTCTCGCGGGCGGTCCGGACGCGGACCGTGGGACGGGCCCGTCTGACGTTCCATGTCCGTGCCCGTGCCACCGCCGGTCCAGTGCGGCCCCACACAGTACGCACCGGACCAGTACGAGTAGCAACCCCCGAGCTGACCGTGCTGGACCTGACCACCGACATCCTGGCCGGAGGAGGCCTGGACAACGTCGCGACCGTCGTCGTCGAGCTGGCCGACGACCCAGGTCTGGACCTGTCCACGCTGGCAGCGCTGGCCGAGACCTTCCCAGTCGCCGCGGTCCGCCGGGTCGGCTGGATCCTGGAGCAGCACACGGACGTCAGCGGGCTGGACGTCCTGAGCCGTGTCGGTGGTCGCGGCTACGCTCGCCCGTCGAGGCTGAGCCCGCACGCACCCGACGTCGGGCCGGTCGACCAGCGCTGGCAGGTTCGGGTGAACAGGACGGTCGAGGTAGAAGCATGATCGAGGCGCAGGCCATAGCCCACTGGGGTCGCACCCACCCGTGGCCGGCTGCCGAGCAGGTCGAGCAAGACCTGCTGCTGTCCCGGGCGATCTGCACCCTGGCCGACGACCCGTACCTGGGTACCGAGCTGGTCTTGACCAGGGAACAGGCAAGACAATAGGAGCCCATTGTCCTCTGTCCTCTTGTCCTCCGACGCTCGGTGTCACCGTCATGGTCCTGCTGGTGGTGAAGGTGCTGGCGTTCCCGTGGTCCCCACCCTGGGCCTTCTCGACCTTCGACAGGATCGGCAGCACCACGGGTGAGCGGCGACGCCGGCGGGTCACATGGCGAGCAGGTCGGCTACCACTGCCGGGACGGCCGCCGCGACCGCCGCGGCGCTGACCGGTCCGCCGGGGTTGGCCCGGTGAGCGGCCCGGCCGTGCACCAGGGCCGCGGCGGCGGCCAGGGCGGCCGGCAGGTCGGGGTTGTCGGTGATCCGCGGGGCGCACCCGACGAGCAGGGCACCGAGGATGCCGGTGAGCACGTCCCCGGCACCGGCGGTGGCCAGCCAGGCGGGCGCGTCGGCCTGCGCGAAGACGACACCGGGACCGACGACGACGGTAGTCGGGCCTTTGAGCAGGACGGTCGCCCCGGTGGCCTGGTGCACGGCGCGCGCGGCCGCCAGCGGGGCGGCCTCGACCTGTGCCCGGGTCGTCCCAGCGCCTGCGGCGGGGTCCTGGGCAGCGGCACCCGGCGTGGTCAGGCCCAGCGCCGTGAGCAGGTCGGCCAGCTCCCCGGCGTGCGGGGTGAGCACGACGTGCGGCCCCAGGTCTTCGACACCGACCAGCGCACCGGCGTCCAGCACCGCCGGGATCCCGGACCGGGCGGCGGCCAGCACAGCGGCCAGGTCGTCCCGGCGGGCCGGGTCGGCCGGGTCGACCCCGGACCCGGCCGCCCACGCCTGGACCCGTCCGGTGCCGACCACCACCTCGGGCCGGGCGGCCAGCACAGCCGCGGCCAGCGGTCCGGCGTCGTCGTGCTCGTCGACGAACCGGACCATGCCCACGCCCGCGGCCACCGCCCCGGCGGCGGCCAGCACCGCCGCCCCCGGGTAGCGGGCGGTCCCGGCGACCAGCCCCAGCACTCCCCGGGTGTACTTGTGCGCTGCTGTGGTCGGCACCGGCCACAGCCGTGCGATGTCGGCGTCGAGCAGCTGTCGTACCGCGGGCACGGCACGGGTGAAGTCCAGCCCGATCTCGACCAGCTCGACCCGTCCTGCCACCCGGTCCCCCGGCGGCAGCAGGAGGCCCGGTTTCGTCGCACCGAACGTCACCGTCAGGTCCGCCCGCAGCACCGTCCCGCGGACCGCCCCGTCGTCCACCCCCATCCCCGACGGTACGTCCACCGCAACCACGACCGGTCGTGCTCGCCGAGCCGGAACAGCTGAGGCACCGGCCCAGCCCAGGCGCAGGGCGTCCAGCAGCCGCCCCGCCTGGCCCCGGACCCCCGTCCCGTCGCCCCCGATCCCGACCAGCGCATCGAGCACCAGGTCCGCCCCACCGACCAGGTCGACCACGCTGCCGACCCCCACCTCCTCCAACGCCAGCACGTTCACCCCCGCTGCCTCTGCCACAGCCAACCCGCCCGGATGGGTCTTGGCCGTGGTCGTCACGACGCTCGCCGCCACCCCTCGCCGGGCCAGCACCGCGGCGGCGTGCAACCCGTCACCGCCGTTGTTACCCGCCCCGACGAGCACCACCACCCGCGCACCACGCGTCGTGCCGCGCACCGCACGCAGCTCGGCCAGGACCTTGGTAGCCAGCGCGAACGCGGCATGCTCCATCAGCGGTGCACCCGCGGCCAGCAGCGGTGCCTCCGCCGCCCGGACGTCGTCGGCTGAGTATGCGACCTGCATCCCCCCATCTTGCCCCGTCGTCCGGGACCACAGCGCGACGACGATCCCACCGGTGGCGCGGCCCAGAACAGCGGGGCGGGGTGTCTAGCCGCCGCGCTGGCACCGGGCCTGGCGGGAGCCGACGCAGTCGGCGAGGGACTGCGCGGCGGCTAGACACCCCGCCCTGCGCCCAACCCGACCAAGACCCAAAGCGTCACCGAGCCTCAGCCAGCTCCAGCGACGTCCGGTACTCCACCGCCCCGGGCCGGGTGCGGAACTCGGGCACGCCGATCCGGTGGGTGGCCAGCGCGTCGAACACCTCCAGCGGGGTGGCGCGGAAGAACTCGCGCCGCTGGTTGACCAGGTTCACCCGCCGGTCGGCCAGGTGCTGGTGCAGCACGTCGACGACGCCGACCGCGTCGGCCGCGAAGAACAGGGCGTGCACGTCGAAGTCGAACGGTACGGACTCTTCGGCCAGCTCGCGGATATAGCTCATCGGATCGGGCCGCCGCGTCAGGCCGATCTTGACGACACCGTTGCCGAACGACCCGATGTTGGAGACCACGTACACGTAGCCCGCGCGCCCGTCGGCGGCGCGCTGGTCGATATCGGCCAGCGCCTGGTCGAGGTCGGCCAGCCGTGCCACCTGACGTTCGGCCCCGTCGGTGTCGCCGCGGGCGTGCGCCTTGGACAGGGCGTTGGAGCAGTACTCCCGCTCGGCCTCCAGCAGGCTGCGTTCATGGCGCAGCCCGTCGGCGGCCCGGGTGGCCTCGCGCAGCACCCGGGCCTGGGCCCGCTCGGTCTCGGCCTGGCCGGCCAGCACCACGGCGTGCTGCGCGGCCAGCTCCAGCTCGGTGGTGCGCAGCCGGTGGTACTCGGGGTCGATGTGCAGGTCGACGATCTGGCCGCACTCGGCGACCATTCCGGCGAACCGGTCCAGCCGGGCCCGGGCCACGTCGAGACGGCCGGGCTCGACGGTCCGGATGGCGTTCTCGGCCTCGGCGTCGTAGGCCGCCAGCGCTATGGCCGACAGCTGGTCGACGATCTGGCCCGCCACGACCGACTTCTTGAGCCTGCCGAGCCGGAGCTCTCGGGCCACGCCGACCGCACCGCCGGACGCGACCATCTCGTGGACGTGGGTCCGGACCGCCGACAGCCGGGCCGCCAGGCTGGTCGACGTCTCCGCGGGGTGCTCTACGTCGTACAGGCCGCGTCGCTGCACGGCGACCTTGCGCCGGACGTCCAGCAGCTGGGCCTGCTCGGCCGCCAGCTCGGTCCGGGTGCTGTCCAGCTGTTCGGTCAGGGCGGCGAGCGCGTCGCGGGCCTGGGCGACCGTGTCGCTGACCTCGACCAGGTCCAGGCCGTCGAGCTGTTCCAGCGCCGCCCGCAGCCGGTGGTTCTCGGCCGTGAGCCGCCGGGCGGCCGCTCGGGCGCCGAACAGCGGGCGGTTCTTGGGCTGCAGGTCGTCCGGCGGCGCGGTGCTCATCCGTCGAGTCTGTACGACGCGAGTGACGCCAGCCACCGGAGCAAGTAATATCTCCGCTCGGTCTGTGTGACACGACAGACCCTGCCCTGTGGGGCTCGTGGTCGACCTGCGGGACCCGCGTCGCGGGTTGACGATACAGGTGCGGCCGCCACGAGTCCGGCTGGATCCCGGAGCCGATCCAGCCGGACTCGCCGCCACGGCCCTGGAGACCGAACCTCGGCGGGAGGCGACCGGGAACGCGGCTCCCGGTCATCACCAGGACGACAGTGCCACCCGAAGATAAGTCCACGCGTCGTCCGGCTATCGGTGACGCTCTCACGACTTGTCGGCTCCGGCAACCGCGGCACTCGACGTCGACGGGCGAAAACGTGGCGACCCTCCCCTGGTCTGGACCTTTCGCCACAGGTGCGGCATTTGTCATACTTCCACCGCAACCCATTGCCCACGACGACCAGTCGTGTCATGCCCGATCATGCGTCCAGGGCGTCAGGACCTCACTGGGATCCCGTGGCCGACCGCTCGGCCACCACCAGTGCTGCCGCGATGCCCGCGTCGTGGGACAGCGACAGGTGCCAGCCGGTCACGCCGAGCTCGGCCGCCCGGGCGGCGACAGTGCCGGTGAGCAGCAGCCGGGGTGGGCCACCGGGGACCCGGGTCACGGTGCAGTCGTGCCAGCGCAGCCCACCTGGGGCACCCAGCGCCTTGGCGACGGCCTCCTTGGCGGCGAACCGGGCGGCCAAGGACTGGTCCGGCAGCTCGGCTTCGTCCGGCGCGAACAGCCGGTCCCGCAGCCGCGGTACCCGGGCCAGCGTGGCGACGAACCGCCCCACGTCCACCACGTCGATGCCCACCCCGACGATCATGTCGGCACCGTCCGCGCCGGTGCGACACTTCCACGCCAGAGCGACAGTTTGAAGTGTCGTTCTGGCGTGGAAGTGTCGCACCGGCGCGGGCAGAGGGGCACGGGCTACTCGACCGTGACGGACTTGGCCAGGTTGCGGGGCTGGTCGACGTCCAGGCCCTTGGAGTGGGCCAGCTCGCAGGCGAAGATCTGCAGGGGGACCACGGCCAGCAGGGGGGCCAGGAGCGTGGGGCACTGCGGGACGCGGAACACCACGTCGGCGAACGGAACGACGTCGCAGTCCCCGTCCTCGGCGATGACCAGGGTGCGGGCGCCGCGGGCCCGGATCTCCTGGATGTTGGAGACCACCTTGGAGTGCAGCGAGTGCCGTCCGCGTGGGGAGGGCACGACGACGAACACCGGCTGGCCCGGCTCGATCAGGGCGATCGGCCCGTGCTTGAGCTCGCCCGCCGCAAAGCCCTCGGCGTGGATATAGGCCAGCTCCTTGAGCTTCAGCGCGCCTTCCAGCGCCACCGGGTAGCCGACGTGCCGACCCAGGAACAGCACCGTCCGCGTATCGGCCATCCACCGGGCGATCTCCCGCACCTGGTCAGAACGGTCCAGCACGGTCTGGATCTTGTCCGGCATGGCCCGCAGCTCGCAGAGCTTCGCCGCGACCTCGTCGGTGAACAGGGTGCCGCGCAGCTGGGCCAGGTACAGCCCGAGCAGGTAGGCCGCGGTGATCTGGGCCAGGAACGCCTTGGTGGACGCCACCGCGATCTCCGGCCCGGCGTGGGTGTACAGCACCGCGTCGGACTCGCGCGGGAGGGTCGACCCGTGGGTGTTGACGATGGACAGCGTGGCGCTGCCCTGCTCACGGGCGTACCGCACGGCCATGAGCGTGTCCATGGTCTCCCCCGACTGGGAGACCGCCACGACCAGGGTCTGGGCGTCCACCACCGGGTCGCGGTAGCGGAACTCGTGCGCCAGCTCGACCTCGACCGGGATGCGGCACCAGTGCTCGATGGCGTACTTCGCGACGTGCCCGGCGTAGGCGGCGGTACCACAAGCCACGACGACGATCTTGTTGACCGCGCGCAGCACGGACTCCTCGATCCGGATCTCGTCCAGCACCAGGGTGCCCAAGGCGTCGGTGCGACCCATCAGGGTATCGGCCACGGCCTGCGGCTCGTCGGCGATCTCCTTGTCCATGAACGACCGGAAGCCGCCCTTCTCGGCCGCTTTGGCGTCCCAGTCCACGGTGTACCGGCGGGGCTGCGTCGGCTGCCCGGCGAAGTCGGTGACCACGACGGACGTCGGGGTGATCGTGACGATCTCGTCCTGCCCCAGTTCCATCGCCTGGTTGGTGCGCGCGATGAACGCCGCGACGTCCGAACCGAGGTAGTTCTCCCCGTCGCCCAGCCCGACGACCAGCGGCGAGTCGTGCCGCGCCCCGACGACCACCCCCGGCTGGGCCGCGTGCACCGCGAGCAGGGTGAACGTCCCGTCCAGCTGCGCCACCACCTGGCGCATGGCCGCGGTCAGGTCACCGGTCGCGGCGTAGGCGTGGTCCAGCAGGTGCGCCACGACCTCGGTGTCGGTCTCCGAGGCGAACTCGTCGCCCTCGGCCAGCAGCGCGGCCTTGAGCGTGGCGAAGTTCTCCACGATCCCGTTGTGGATCAGCGCCAGGTCGCCGCTGACGTGCGGGTGGGCGTTGGCGTCGGTCGGTGCGCCGTGCGTGGCCCACCGGGTGTGCCCGATCGCCGCGGTCCCCGGGTCCAGCGGGTGCGCGTCGATCTCGGCCACGAGGTTGCCCAGCTTCCCGGCCTTCTTGGCCGTCTGCAGGCCCTGGTCGGTGACCACCGCGACGCCCGCCGAGTCGTACCCCCGGTACTCCAGCCGCCGCAGACCCTCGACCGCGACCTCCAGCGGACGACCGCTGGCCGGACCACCACCGACGTATCCCACGATGCCGCACATGACCACCATGGTAGAGACCTTTGACCCCCGCCGTGCGCCGCGCGTGCCGATCCCAGTTCGTGGGTCTGACGCCGATCCACCGGTTTGAATCAGTGGATCGGCGTCAGACCCACGAACTGGTGCTGATTTATCGGTTTGCGGTGGGGGTCGGGGGCGGCGGGACGCAGGACCTCAAGCCTGCGCCCGCCAGGAAGTATCGCGAAACGTCGCACCGCGCACCGCGCGGCCCAGCGCTCGACACGGGCACAATCGGCACGTGGCTTCCCTCTCCTCGACGCCGTACGTCGACCTCTCCCGGGACGACTGGGCACACCTGTCGGCCTCCACCCCCCTGCCGCTGACCGCCGACGACGTGCGCCGCTTGCGCGGTATCGGCGACCCCGTCGACCTGCACGAGGTCGACGTGGTGTACCGGCCGCTGTCGCGGCTGCTGGACCTGTACATCGGTGCCACCCACGGTCTGCACGCGGCGACGGCGGCGTTCCTCGGCGAGAGCGCCAGCCGCACCCCGTTCGTCATCGGCATCGCCGGGTCGGTCGCGGTCGGCAAGTCCACCGCGGCCCGGCTGCTGCGCGAGCTCATCGCCCGCTGGCCGGCCACACCGAAGGTCGAGCTGGTCACCACCGACGGGTTCCTGTACCCCAACGCCGAGCTGGAGCGCCGCGGCCTGATGGGCCGCAAGGGGTTCCCCGAGTCCTACGACCGGCGCGCCCTGCTGCGCTTCGTCGCCCAGGTCAAGGCCGGGGTGCCCGAGGTGCGGGCCCCGGTCTACGACCACGTCACCTACGACATCGTGCCTGGTGAGCAGGTCGTGGTCTCAAGACCCGATGTGCTCATCGTCGAGGGTCTCAACGTGCTGCAGCCCGCGCGGTCGACCAGCCGGTCGAACGTCGCGGTGAGCGACTACTTCGACTTCTCTATCTACGTCGACGCGCGTACCCCCGACGTGCGCCGCTGGTACGTCGAACGGTTCCTGTCGCTGCGCAGCACCGCGTTCGCCCGGCCGGGCGCCTATTTCGGGCGCTACGCGAAGCTGACCGACGACGAGGCCGTCGGCCTCGCCGGGCAGATCTGGGACGATATCAACGCCCCGAACCTGGCGCAGAACATCGCCCCGACCCGGGCCCGGGCGACCCTGGTGCTGCGCAAGGACGCGGACCACCGGATCACCGGAGTCCGGCTGCGCAAGCTGTGACCTACTCGGTGCTGGCGCCCACGGTGCTGTCTCCCTCTGTCTGTGTGCTGTCGGCTCCGCGCGGCCGGTCCGCCGCGTCCTGCGGTCCCTGAGACGGCGACGTGAGGAACCGCTGCAGCACCCAGTCCACGACGACCCCGATGATCACCCCGCCGCCGACGCCGACCACGACCGCGACCAGCGGATAGTCGCCGAGCACCTTGCCCGCGACCAGCCCGATAGCGGACGAGTAGACGGCCCACATCGCCGACGCGACCGCGTCGACCGCCATGAACCGGCGCCGCGGGTAGTGCAGCGCCCCGGCGATGACGTTCACCGCGACCCGGCCCACCGGGATGTACCGGGCGGCAATGATGAACGCCGCCCCCCGCCGCGCCAGCGCCTGCTCGGCCCAGTCCAGCGCGGCCTGCGCCCGGGCACCGCGGAGCACCCCCAGTCGACGGATCTTGACCATCCGCCCGACCTGGTAGGTGATCTGGTCGCCGGTGAACGCCCCGACGGTGGCCACCAGGACGATCCCGGCGAGGTTCGGCTGACCCGTCGCGGCCCACAGCGCCGCCATCGCGATGACCAGCGACTCGCTGGGAATCGGGGGGAAGAACCCGTCGACGGTGGCGAACAGGTAGACGACGAGGAAGATCCACGGTGTGCTGACGAACCCCTCAGCCCACACCTGTAGCTGGTCCACCCGGCGTGCTCCTCGCTGCGCTCGTTCCCCGACGCTCTGCCCCGCACTGGCTACGCCGCTGCACGGAACCTCTCGCGTCGTGGACCCACCCTCGACGGGTGTCTCTCGTACCCCACCGTACGGCGTCTCGGAACCGGACCGGCTCAGGGAGGACCCGGAGAAGCACCCTGGTCCGTCCTGGCTCGGACATCACGCCACCCGACGCGCGTAGACCTCGACGAAGCGGCGCAGCACCGGCGGCAGGGCGTCCACACCCGATACCGCGGCGGCGGCGAGCAGGTCGTCCAGCTCTTCGGGGGCGAAGTACCCGTACTGCGCGTAGGTGCGCATCCGCAGCTCCAGACCAGCCAGGTCCAGCTCGGGGTGGAACTGGGTGGCGTAGGCCCGGCCCACCCGGAACGCCTGCACCGGCGCACCGTCGCCGGTGGCCAGCAGCACCGCCTCGGGCGGCAGCGTCGTGACGGCCTCCTTGTGCCCGGTAAAAGCGTAGAAACGCGGCCCGGTCGCGGCGAACACCGGATCGGCCGCCCCGTCGGGGGTGACCCGCACCTGGACCCCGGACACCGGCTCGGGGTACGTGCGGTCCACCACGGCACCGATATGCCGGCCGAGCGTGCCGATGCCATAGCAGCAGCCCAGGAAAGGCACGTCAGCGGCCAGCACGTCCTTCAGCAGCCGGTCCAGGTCGGCCTCGACCCGCAGCTGGACGGCCGACTTGGTATCCGTCGGGTCGCTGACGCAGAACGACCCGCCGCCGAGCAGCACCCCCGAATACGCCTCAAGGTCCACGTCCCCCAGGGGCCCGGCCTCCAGCCGTACCCGGTGCAGCTGCGCCTCGGTCAGGCCCGCGGAGCGCAGGAAGGCCGCATACTCGTCGTCCGCGGCGACGTCCTCGGCGCGGATACCGAGGAACAAGAACGGCGCGACGCGACGGGCAGCGTCAGCCGCGCCGCGGTCTGCGCCGTCCGTGCGGTCCGTCACTGCGCTGTGGTCTGCGACTGCGCTGTGGTCTGCTGATGCGTTGTGGTCTGTGATGGTGCTCACCTCACGGTAGCTCGAATCCCAGCTCGGCGGCCGCGGTACGAGGCACGGACTCGACCGCCCAGTGCCCGCCCCAACCCGCCGAGGCCAGTGAACGCGGTTCAGCCCGGTCCAGGTACAGCGTGCCCATCAGGTGGTCGGTCTCGTGCTGCACGATCCGGGCAGGCCAGCCGGTGAGCACCTCGTCGACCGGTCTGGCGTGCTCATCGGCAGCGGTGAGCCGGACCTGACGGAACCGGTGGACGACCGCGGCGTACCCCGGCACCGAAAGACAGCCCTCGTAGAAGCCGACGCGCTGGTCTCCGGCAGGTGCGCAGCGCGGGTTGACCAGCACCCGGAAGGGCAGGACCTCGCGTTCGCGCGCCGCGGCCAGGTCCCGGTGGCCCAGCCCGGGGTCCTCCACGACGGCCAGGGCGAGCGACAGCCCGATCTGCGGGGCGGCCAGGCCGACCCCGGGGGCGTCGTGCATGGTCCGGCGCATCAGCGCGACCAGGGCGGTCAGGGTCTCGGTGTCGAGCTGGCCGTCGTACGGCGCGGCGACGGCCCGTAGCACCGGGTCACCGGCGACGACGACTGGGGCCAGACCGTCGCCGACCTCGTCCAGCAGCCGCGCCACCTGGTCGGCCAGCGAACGCGACGCCGCGGTCACCACGACACCGCACTCACCAGTACCGGGTTCGACGACACCGCGTTCACCACGACACCGCGTTCACCACGATGCTGCGTTCACAACGACAGTCGTTCTCTGACCACATCAGCCAGCTCGTGCGCCACCCGCTCGGCGTCGGTCTGGGTCGCGGCCTCCACCATGACCCGCACCAGCGGTTCGGTACCCGAGGGGCGCAGCAGCACCCGGCCGGTATCGCCCAGCTCGACGCTGGCCCTGGCGATGGCCTCGGCCAGGGTCTCGTCGGTGTCGACCGCCTTGCGGTCCACCCCGGAGACGTTGACCAGCGTCTGCGGCAGCCGACGCACCACCGACGCCAGCTCGGCCAGCGTCAACCCGGTGGCAGCCACCCGGGAGGCCAGCTGGAGCGCGGTGAGCACCCCGTCCCCGGTGGTCGCGTGCTCGGCGAAGATGATGTGCCCGGACTGCTCGCCGCCCAGCACGTAACCGCCGGAGCGCATCGCCTCCAGCACGTGCCGGTCACCGACGGCGGTGTCTACGCAGGTGATTCCGGCCTCGGTCATCGCCAGGCGCAGCCCGAGGTTGCTCATCACGGTGATGACCAGGGTGTCGTCGACCAGTGCGCCCCGTTCGTGCAGGGCGATGGCCAGCGCCGCCATGATCTGGTCGCCGTCGACGATGACGCCGCGGTGGTCCACGGCGATGCACCGGTCGGCGTCGCCGTCGAACGCCACCCCCAGGTCGGCCCCGGCGGCCACCGTCGCCACCTGGAGCTGTTCGGGGTGGGTCGACCCGCACTTCTCGTTGATGTTGCGCCCGTCGGGCGAGGCGTTGATGACGACGACGTCCGCCCCGGCGTCCCGCAGCGCTTCCGGTCCGACCTCGCTGGCCGCGCCGTTGGCGCAGTCCACGGCGATCCGCAGGCCGTGCAGCGGGTGGCGCACCGTGTCGACCAGGTGCTCGATGTACTGCGCGTCCGCCCGCCCGGTGTCGACCCGGATGCGGCCGACGTCCACGCCGACCGGCCGGGCCCACTGCTCGCCGAGCCGTGCCTCGATGGCCGCCTCCAGCTCGTCGTCCAGCTTGTGGCCACCGGCGGCGAGGAACTTGATCCCGTTGTCCGGCATCGGGTTGTGCGACGCGGACAGCACCACGCCGAGGTCGACCCCGATATGCGCGGTGAGGAAGGCGACCGCCGGGGTGGGCAGCACCCCGACGTCGATGACGTCCACCCCGGCGGAGGCCAGGCCCGCGGCCACCGCCGCGGACAGGAACTCCCCCGAGGCGCGCGAGTCACGGCCGACGACCGCCCGGGGACGGTGCCCCTCGAACACCCCTTTGGTCGCCAGCACGTGCGCGGCGGCGACCGACAGGTCCAGCGCCAGCTCCGCGGTGACGTCCCGGTTGGCCAGACCACGGATGCCGTCCGTCCCGAACAGTGCAGCCATCGACAGCTCCTTCGCTATGGGCACCTCTGCCTTGGAACGAGAGCACCCGGCCCCGCCAGAGACGGGGCCGGGCAGGATGCGCGCTCAGCGCTTGGAGTACTGCGGGGCCTTGCGGGCCTTCTTCAGACCGGCTTTCTTGCGCTCGACGACGCGGGCGTCCCGGGTGAGGAACCCTGCCTTCTTCAGCGCGGGCCGGTTGTGCTCGGCGTCGATCGCGTTCAGCGCCCGGGCGATGCCCAGCCGCAGCGCACCGGCCTGGCCGGAGACCCCGCCGCCGGTGATCCGGGCGACGACGTCGAACCGGCCCTCGACGTCCACCACCTCCAGCGGCGAGCCCACCAGCTGCTGGTGGACCTTGTTGGGGAAGTAGTCCTCCAGGGTGCGGCCGTTGATCGTCCACTGCCCGGTGCCCGGCACCAGGCGGACGCGGGCGACGGCCTCCTTGCGCCGACCCAGCGCCCGGCCGGGGGCGGTCAGCGACTGGCCGCGCCCCGTGGGCGCATCGGTCTCGGAGGTGTAGGCGGTCGGGGTCTCGTCGTCGGTCTCGACGGCTGTCGAAGTGGCCTGCGCCACGGTGGTCTCTGCCACTGGGTTCCTCGCGTTCTCGTCTGCGTCGCGTCGGCTCAGGCCTGCTGCGCGACCTGCGTCAGCTCGTAGGACTGGGGTTGCTGGGCGGTGTGCGGGTGCTCGGGACCCGCGTACACCTTGAGCTTCTTCAGCTGCTCACGACCCAGGGTGGTCTTCGGCAGCATGCCGGCGACAGCCTTCTGGATCACCCGGGTGGGGTGCTTGTCCAGCAGCTCGCCGACCGGGGTGGCCCGCAGGCCGCCCGGATAGCCGGAGTGCCGGTAGGCCATCTTCGTCTCCCGTTTGGAGCCGGTGAGGGCGATCTTCTCGGCATTGACGACGATGACGAAGTCACCGGTGTCGACGTGGCGGGCAAAGGCCGCCTTGTGCTTGCCGCGCAGCAGCGTGGCGGCCTGGCTGGCCAGCCGACCCAGGACGACATCGGTTGCATCGATGACGTACCAGGTCCGCTCGACCTCGCCCGGTTTCGGGGTGTACGTGCGCACGTTCGTAGCCTTCTCGTTCGCGTGTGGGCCGACGGTGCACGCAGGAGCACACCGGCCGGTACGGTGCCGCACCGTCCACGATCCGGTGAGTGGGGCACCGGACCCAGCAGCGGCGCCAGGGTGGTGAGAAGCCACCGGCACGCGCGCTCGGACGCACGACGGGCTATACGATAGCGGGCCGTCCCGGCAACAGCAAAGGACCGGGGCCAGGTCTGTGGTGACGAGCGCACCTACTGCGGGGGTATCGGGTCCCGACGCGCCCTGGTCTGCCCGGCCCGGACGGCCAGCCGGTCGTCGGGCGGGTAGACCACCTGCTCCAGGGTCAGACCGTGCGCCGGGGCGACCGCCGCGGCCCGGCACCGCGACGCCAGCACCTGGGTCGGCCAGCCGGGGTCGCGTCGCCCCTCCCCCACGCTCAGGCAGGCCCCGACCAGCGACCGGACCATCGAGTGGCAGAAGGCGTCGGCCTCGACCTGGGCGACCACCAGCCCCGCGTCGGGGCCGTCGTCCGGCCGCTGCCAGTCGAACCGCAGCAGGGTGCGCACCGTCGTCGCCTCCGGCCGGGCCTTGGCGTAGGCGGCGAAGTCGTGCAGCCCGACGAGCCCTCGGGCCGCTTCAGCCATGGCCGCGACGTTCAGACCGCCGCGGTGCCACAGCACGAACGACCTGGTCAACGGGTCGTGACGCCCGTCGCACACCCGGTAGGCGTACCGCCGGGACAGCGGCGAGAACCGCGCGTCGAAGCCCGGTGGGGCTGTCCGGGCGGCGTGGACGACGATATCGTCCGGCAGTATCCCCGCCAGCCTGCGCAGCAGCACCGGCGGCCCGGACGCCCCGTCCCGCGTCCGCAGCCGGTCCAGCTGTTCCACCGGGACGTCCAGATGGGCCACCTGACCACGGGCGTGGACACCCGCATCGGTCCGTCCGGCCACCACCAACCGCCGGGGAGCGACGCGCTGGCGGCACCCGTCGACCACGACCACCGGCTCGGTGGCCCGCAGCACCGTGCTCAGAGCCCCGCCCAGCACCCCCGCGACGGTCCGCCGCCCCGGCTGCGGCGCCCACCCGGAGAACCCGGCCCCGTCGTAGGCCAGGTCCAGCCGCACCCGCACCGTCTCGCCCACCCCCCCAAGGTAGTCGACGCAGGCCGTCGCCCGGGCGCCCGACGGTACCCGGGGCGTACCCGTCCGACCTGGTCGAGCCTGGTGAAAGGGTCATGCTGCTTGGGCCTGACCGGCAGCATTGGTACCCTGTGATCGTTCTGTGTCGGACCCTGGACCACAGGAGGTGAGGTCACGATGCGCGGCCAACCTCCCAGTCCCAGACCCCGCTAGGAGCGCCCGAGACCGTCCTCGGGTGGCTCCCGCTCTCACCCGCCACCCCGAGGAGACTCGATCATGCGCATCATTCCCGGCCTCCGCGCCGTCAGCCACCCGGCCCGTCGTACCGCGTCGCCCCACCCGACCGCCCGCCTGACGGCCGAACCTACCGAGCGGACCGTGCCGACCGAACGTTCCGAAGCTGAGTCGCTGGTCGACGCCGCCCTGTACCGCGCCGGCCAGCGGGTGGCCACCCCCACCTCGCTGGCCCAGACCTACGCCCAGCTGCAGGACGCCCCTGGCGCTCTGGCCTGGATCGGGCTGCACCAGCCCAGCACCGCGACCGTCGGGGCGCTGTGCGAGCACTTCGGGCTGCACGAGCTGCTGGTCGAGGACGTGGTCCAGGCCCACCAGCGACCCAAGCTGGAACGCTACGACTCCACGCTGCTGGCGGTGCTGCACCCGGCCTGCTACCTGGACGCCCAGGAAGAAGTCGAGTTCGGCGAGCTGCACGTCATCGTGGGCCAGGACTACGTGGTGACGATCCAGCACGGCAAGACCCCGGACCTGTCCGCGGTCCGGGCCCGCCTGGAAGCCGAACCGGACCTGCTGGCCACCGGGCCGGAGGCGATCCTGTACGCGGTGATGGACGCGGTGGTCGACCAGTACGCGCCGGTCTACCGCGGTCTGGACGTCGATATCGACGAGATCGAGCTGCAGGTCTTCCGCGGTGACACCGAGGTGTCCCGCCGGATCTACGAGCTGTCCCAGGAGGTCGCCGACTTCGGTCGGGCGGTCCGCTCCACCCAGCGCATCCTCAGCGACCTCTCGGCCGGGTTCGCCAAGTACCGCGTGACCCCTGACCTGCAGTCCTACCTGCGCGACGTGGCCGACCACCTGACGGAGGTCCGCGAGCGCACCGACGGTTTCCACTCCTCGCTGCGCGATATCCTGACGGTCAACGCCACCTTGGTGGCCCAGCGGCAGAACGCCGAGATGAAGACGCTGGCCGAGCAGAGCCGGGCCGAGAACGAGCAGATGCGGCGCATCTCGGCCTGGGCCGCCATCATCTTCACCCCGTCCCTGATCACCGGGATCTACGGGATGAACTTCGACACCATGCCAGAGCTGCACTGGCTCCTGGGCTACCCCTTCGCCCTGGGCATGATGGTGGTCTCGGGCGGGATCCTGTACTCCCTGTTCAAGCGCAAGGGCTGGCTCTGAGCGTCGGGACACCACTACGTTGGGGACGTGACGTCTGAGCCGTTCACGCTGGTCGTCGACTGCGGCGGCAGCGGTATCAAGGCCTCGGTGCTGGACCTGGCCGGGACGCCCCACGCCTCGGTGGTCCGGGTGGCCACCCCCTATCCGCTGCCGCCCCGGCGGCTGGCCGAGACCGTGGTCGGCCTGCGCGACCGGCTGCCCGCCGCGCACCGCGCCACGGTCGGCCTGCCCGGGATGATCCGGCACGGCGTGGTCCTGGCCACCCCGCACTACGTGACGCGCCACGGACCACGCACCGGGACCGACGCGGACCTGGTCGCCGCCTGGGCCGGTTTCGACATCCAGGCGCTGCTGGCCGACCGGCTGGACGTCCCGACCCTGGTACTCAACGACGCCGAGGTGCACGGGGCGGGCGTGGTCTCCGGCACCGGGGTCGAGCTGGTGCTCACCCTGGGCACCGGGCTGGGCTGGGCGCTGTTCGCCGGCGGTCGGCTCGCCCCGCACCTGGAGATGTCGCACGCCCCGTTCACCCGGGCCACGACCTACGACTCCTATATCGGCGAGCCAGAACGCGTGCGGCTGGGCGACGGCCTGTGGTCCCGACGGGTCCGCCGGGTGGTGGAGCACCTGCGGCCGGTCGTCATGTGGGACCGTCTGTACCTGGGCGGCGGCAACTCCCGCCGGGTCAGCCCCGCGGCACTGGAACGTCTCGGCGACGACGTCGTGGTGGCACCGAACGCCGCCGGTATCGTCGGCGGCGTCCGCGCCTGGACCATGCCCCGCTGACCGGGTGCCGCGGCTCAAGCCCCCCAAGGTGAGACGGAAGCGCCGCCTCCAGCCGGGTGACGAACCGGCAGATCATGCGGTTGGGTACCTCGGAGGGCTTAGGCTTCCGTTGTGTCCATCTTCGACCAGTTTGTCCCAGCGCCGCGACTGGTGGCGCGCCTGGTCGCCGACCGTACCCTGCCCGGTACCCCGGCCCGGCCGGGTCCCGGTCGGCTGTTCGCGCCGGGACTGCGCCAGGTCGAGGTGCTCGTCGGCGACACCACGGTCTCCGACCCGGTCGACCCGGCGACGCACGGCGGACCGGCCCTGTGCCACCGCAACGCGATCGACGGGCTGCGGGCGCTGCGCCAGCCTCGGCACCAGACCCTGACCGCGGGGCGCGCCAAGGTCGAGTCCTTCGTCGCCGACGACGTGTTCGGCGCCTCCCGGCTGCTCGTCCTCGACGAGCTGCTGGCCGAGACGCTGCTGGTCGAGCGCCCCGCGCACGGGACGCTGGTCGTCGTGCCCAACCGGCACCTGCTGGCCGTGCACGTCCTGGAGTCGGTACGCGCGATACCCGCGGCGCTGGGCCTGCTCGGCGAGCTCGCGGTGGCCGAGCACCGGATCGCTGACCCGCTCAGCCCCTGGGTGTACTTCCGGGCGGCGGACGGGCGGCTGTCGCTGCTGGCGAACCCGACGGAACGCCCCAGCCTCGACCCGCGGTTCAACGCGGTACTGCGGGACCTGACCGCCGCCGAAGACTGACCGCCTCCCACCCCGGCGCGTAAAGTCGTTCATTGATCACAAGTTCGTTCATCCGGATGAACGAACTTGTGATCAATGAACGACCTGGTCGGGTGACTGGCTGGTCACGACAGAGGCCGCGCCCGTCCAGCGGGCGCGGCCTCGTCGGTGGTGCGGGAAGTCAGGCCTTGTCGGCCGCGTCCTCGACCTTGTCGGTCTCGTCAGCGGCGTCCTCGATCTCTTCAGCGGCAGCTTCGACCGCGTCGGAGGGTGCCGCGTCAGCCGGGATCTCCTCGACCTGCTCGGTCTCAGCGGTGGCCTTGGCGGCAGCCTGCTGCGCCGCGCGCCGGACGGCCCGTTCGGCGTCGTTCACCACGGCCTGCTTGGCCGAGACCGGTTCGAGCACCAGCTCGATGACCGCCATCGGGGCGTTGTCGCCCTTGCGCGGTTCGGTCTTGGTGATGCGGGTGTAGCCACCGTTGCGCTCAGCCATCGCCGGGGCGATCTGCGTGAACAGCTCGTGGACCACTGACTTGTCCCGGATCACCCGCAGCACCCGGCGCCGGGCGTGCAGGTCGCCGCGCTTGGCGAAGGTAACCATCCGTTCGGCCAGCGGGCGCACCCGCTTGGCCTTGGTCTGGGTCGTGGTGATGGCGCGGTGCTCGAAGAGCTGCGTCGCGAGCTGCGCGAGCATCGCGCGCTCGTGCGCCGGACCCGCGCCCAGCCGCGGCCCCTTGGTCGGTTTGGGCATCGAACTCAACTCCTTGGCAAGACAGCCCAGACGCATCTGGGCTGGACAGATTTTCTAGAACTGCGCGTCGTCGATGAAACCGGGTTCGTCGTCGGCGTAGTACTCGGCCGGCTCGAACTCCAGCGGCGAGTCCTTGAGGTTCAGGCCCAGCTCGCCGAGCTTCTCCTTGACCTCGACGATCGACTTGGCGCCGAAGTTGCGGATGTCGAGCAGGTCGGCCTCGGACCGGGCCACCAGCTCGCCGACCGAGTGGATGCCCTCGCGCTTGAGGCAGTTGTACGACCGGATCGTCAGCTGCAGCTCTTCGATCGGCAGCGCCAGGTCCGCCGCCAGCGCGGCGTCCGTCGGCGACGGGCCGATCTCGATGCCCTCGGCGTCCACGTTGAGCTCGTGGGCCAGGCCGAACAGCTCGACCAGCGTCTTGCCAGCCGACGCCAGGGCGTCGCGCGGGGTGATCGCCGGCTTGGTCTCGACGTCGACGATGAGCTTGTCGAAGTCGGTGCGCTGCTCGACCCGGGTGGCCTCGACCTTGTACGTGACCTTGAGCACCGGCGAGTAGATCGAGTCGACCGGGATCCGGCCGATCTCGGCGTCGAACGACTTGTTCTGCGCCGCCGAGACGTACCCGCGACCCCGCTCGACGGTCAGCTCGATCTCGAGCTTGCCCTTGTCGTTGAGCGTGGCCAGGTGCAGGTCGGGGTTGTGCACCTCGACCCCGGCCGGCGGTACGACATCGGCCGCCGTGACGGTGCCCGGGCCCTGCTTGCGCAGGTACATCACGACCGGTTCGTCGTTCTCCGAGGAGACGACGAGGTTCTTGATGTTGAGGATGATCTCGGTGACGTCCTCTTTGACCCCCGGCACGGTGGAGAACTCGTGCAGCACCCCGTCGATGCGGATGCTGGTGACCGCAGCACCCGGGATCGACGACAGCAGGGTACGGCGCAGGGAGTTGCCAAGGGTATAGCCAAAACCGGGCTCCAGCGGTTCGATGGTGAACCGGGAGCGGAACGGGGAGACGACTTCTTCGGTCAGCGTGGGGCGCTGTGCGATGAGCACGGTCAGGTTCCTCTCAGCGGGCGTCCGCTATATGACGCTCCGCAGGTGGTGCGCGCCGCCCGGCCTCGGTCCACCGGACGGCGGGGCGCTCCCTGGTCGACAGCCGGCCGACGCCGACCGGGGAGCACCGCGGTCAGACGCGGCGACGCTTCGGGGGGCGGCAGCCGTTGTGAGCCTGCGGGGTCACGTCCTGGATGGACCCGACCTCCAGACCAGCAGCAGTCAACGAGCGGATCGCGGTCTCCCGGCCGGAACCGGGGCCCTTGACGAACACGTCGACCTTGCGCATGCCGTGCTCCTGGGCCCGCCGGGCGGCAGCCTCGGCGGCCAGCTGCGCGGCGAACGGGGTCGACTTGCGCGAACCCTTGAAGCCCACCTGGCCCGACGAGGCCCAGGCGATGACGGCCCCGGAAGGGTCGGTGATGGACACGATGGTGTTGTTGAACGTGCTCTTGATGTGAGCCTGCCCGTAGGCGACGTTCTTCTTCTCTTTGCGGCGCGGCTTGCGCACACCGGCACGGGTCTTCGGGGGCATGGTCCGTCTTCCTCGTCGCGGCGCTTACTTGCGCCCGGCCTTCTTCTTGCCGGCCACGGTCCGCTTCGGCCCCTTGCGGGTCCGGGCGTTGGTCTTGGTGCGCTGGCCGCGCACCGGCAGGCCGCGACGGTGCCGCAGGCCCTGGTAGCACCCGATCTCGACCTTGCGCCGGATATCGGCGGCCACCTCGCGCCGCAGGTCGCCCTCGAGCTTGTAGCTGGTCTCGAGGTGGTCGCGCAGCGCGACGAGCTCGGTGTCGGTGAGGTTCTTCACGCGGGTGTCCGGGTCGACCCCGGTCGCCGCGAGGGTCTGCGCCGCCCTGGTGCGGCCCACCCCGTAGATATAGGTGAGCGCGATCTCCACCCGCTTCTCGCGGGGAAGGTCGACGCCGATCAGACGTGCCATACGGTTCAGGCTCCCTGTCCTGCACGGAGGTCGGTCGCTCCACCGTCCCGCCGGCTGGCGGGCCCCGGCCTCCGGACCGGGGGTGGCGGGCGGTGCGGAGGTCCGCACCGCCGTGGTGGCGCGCTGGTGGCCGCGAAGATGCTGGGCATCCTCGGCGACCAGCGGCCCCGGACCGGTCGGTCCGAGGCCCACCGGGGCATCAGCCCTGGCGTTGCTTGTGCCGCGGGTTCTCGCAGATCACCCGGACGCGGCCGTGGCGACGGATCACCCGGCACTTGTCGCAGATCGGCTTCACGCTCGGCTTGACCTTCATCAGTCGGACTCCCTCGTTTTCCACTCGTCACACCATCGCTCGGCTCGGGACGGACGACCGAGCGCGTTCGTCTCTTGCCTCAATCCGGTGTCCTTGCTGGTCGGTACGTTCACTTGTAGCGGTAGACGATGCGACCGCGGGACAGGTCGTAGGGCGTCAGCTCCACCATCACCCGGTCCTCCGGGAGGATCCGGATGTAGTGCTGACGCATCTTGCCCGAGATCGTCGCGAGGACGCGATGACCGTTCGGCAGCTCGACACGGAACATAGCGTTCGGCAGGGCCTCCACTACAGAGCCCTCCATCTCGATGACGCCGTCCTTCTTCGCCATGTCCTCCGCTCACTCTTCGCTGTGGGTGTCACGTTCGCTCAGACCACGTGCCGCACGCCCGATGGAAGTGGCGGCAGCCCGGACATAACGCACGTCCCTGGGCACACGAACCCGACGGGTCATCATAGAGCACTCACGAGCCGAAGGCGAACTGGCGGACGGCATATGCTCAGCCGCCGACGAACGGATCCACCGCGGCCACCAGCCGCTCGGTGACCTCGTCGATCTCGGCCAGCCCGTCCACCTGGGCGAGGATGCCCCGGTTGACGTAGATCTCGGCCAGCGGCTCGGTCTGAGCGGTGTAGACGGCCAGCCGCTCGGCGATCGTCTCCGCGGTGTCGTCGGTCCGGCCCTCGACCTGCGCGCGCCGCAGCATGCGCTGGGTGACCTCCTCGGCCTCCACCACGATCTCGATGACCACGTCGAGCTCGACGTCGCGGTCGGCCAGGAACTGGTCCAGCGCCGCCACCTGGTCCGGGTTGCGCGGGTACCCGTCGAGCACGAAACCAGACGCGGCATCGGGCTGGGCCAGCCGGTCGGCCACCACGGCGTTGGTCAGCTGGTCGGGGACCAGCAGACCTTTGTCGATGCACTCGACGACCTGCTTCCCCAGCGTCGTGCTGTTCTTGACGTTGGCCCGGAAGATATCACCGGTCGAGATCGTCGGGACGGCGAACCGGGAGGCGAGCCGGACCGCCTGGGTGCCCTTGCCCGCGCCGGGAGGACCCATGAGCACTATCCGCACGCTCATCGCAAGAACCCTTCGTAGTGCCGCTGCTCCAACTGGGACTGGATCTGCTTGACCGTCTCCAGACCGACGCCGACGATGATAAGGATAGAGCTGCCGCCGAACGGGATGTTCCGACCAACGTCCATGACGTTGAACGCGACCGTCGGGATGAGCGCGACGATGGCCAGGTACATCGAGCCCGGCGTCGTGATCCGGGTGATCACGTAGTCGAGGTACTCCGCCGTCGGTCTCCCCGCCCGGATCCCGGGGACGAAGCCGCCGTAGGACTTCATGTTGTCCGCAACCTCGTCCGGGTTGAACGTGATCGCCGTGTAGAAGAACGCGAAGAAGATGATGAGTCCCGCGTACAGCGTGAGGTGCAGGGTCGCGTCGGAGGCCGCCAGGTGCACGGTCACCCACCTCACCCAGCCGGTGTCGGCGTTGCCGAACTGGGCGATGACCTGCGGCACCTGGAGCAGCGACGCCGCGAAGATGATCGGGATCACCCCGGCGATGTTGATCTTGATCGGGATGTAGGTGCTCGTCCCGCCGTACATCCGGCGGCCCACCATGCGCTTGGCGTACTGCACGGGGATGCGCCGCTGCGACTGCTCGACGAACACGACCAGCCCGATGACCAGGACGATGAGGGCCATCGTGATGGCGAACTTGCCGTAGCCACCCGAGCCCCCGGCGATGGACCACATCGCGGAGGGGAAACTCGCCGCGATCGAGGTGAAGATCAGCAGCGACATCCCGTTGCCGACGCCGTGCTCGGTGATCAGCTCGCCGAACCACATGATCAGACCGGTACCGGCCGTCATCGCGATGATCATCACCACGATCGTCCACACCGAGTTCTCGATGATCTGGTCGGCCACCGCGCAGCCCTGGAAGAACTGACCGCTGCGGACCGTGACGATGATGCTGGTGGACTGCAGGATGGCCAGGCCGATGGTGAGGTACCGGGTGTACTGGGTGAGCTTGGCGGTACCGGACTGCCCCTCCTTGTGCAGCATCTCGAACTTCGGGATCACCACCCGCAAGAGCTGGACGATGATGCTGGCCGTGATGTACGGCATGATCCCCAGCGCGAACACCGCCAGCTGCTCCAGCGCACCGCCGCTGAACAGGCTGAGCGTGTTCAGCAGACCAGCTTCGTCCTGGCTGCCGAGGCAGACCTGGACGTTCTTGAAGTTGACCCCCGGCGCGGGCAGGGCCGCCCCGACCCGGTACAAGACCATGATCGCGAGCGTGAAGAGCAGCTTGCGCCGCAGATCGGGCGTCCGGAACGCCCGGGCGAATGCGCTGAGCACCTGTCCTCCTGTTACCTCGCCTGACGGTCGAGGCGAGCTACCTGGTCGGTAACCTACCCCACGTCGGCGCGGTCACTGACCCCGCGCCACCCTATCCGATGACGCGGCACCTAGTGGCACGGCGGGGTCGGTGGCGCCACCACCGACCCGCCGTGTTCATCATCAGTTCAGCCGTTCGTGACGCTCCCGCCGGCCGCGAGGATCTTCTCCCGCGCCGACGCCGACAGGGCGTCCACGTCCACCGTGAGCCTGACCGTGACCTCGCCGTCGCCGAGCACCTTGACCGGACGGCCCTTGCGCACAGCGCCCTTGGCGACCAGGTCCGCGACCGTGACCGTGCCGCCGGCCGGGTACAGCGTGGCGAGCTTGTCGAGGTTCACCACCTGGTACTCGACCCGAAACGGGCTACGGAAGCCGCGCAGCTTGGGCAGACGCATGTGCAGCGGCGTCTGGCCACCCTCGAAGCGCGCCGGAATCTGGTTCCGGGCCTTCGAGCCCTTGGTGCCACGACCAGCCGTCTTGCCCTTGGAACCCTCACCGCGGCCGACCCGGATCTTGCGCTTGTGCGCGCCGGGCGCCGGGCGCAGGTGGTGCACCCGCAGCGTGCCGCCGTGGCCCTCGGTCGTGGCCCCGCCCGCCGTGGCCGCGGGCTTGCGCGGGGCGGCCTGCTTCGGCTTCGGCTCTGTGGCGTCCTTCGGCTCGGCCTTGGCCGACGTGGCCTTGGCCGCCTTGGGCTCGGCCTTCACCTTGGGCTCAGCCTTGGCCTTCGGCTCAGCCTTGGCCTTGGTCGCTGCCTTCGGCTTGGCCTCTGCCGCGGGCTCGGCCTTCGCCTTGGGCTCAGCCTTGGCCTTCGGCTCAGCCTTGGCCTTCGGCTCAGCCTTGGCCTTGGGCTCGGCCTTGGCCGCCGCCTTGGGTGCCTGCTTCGCAGTGGCTTCGTCCTCAGCCATCACTCCACCTCCTCGACCGCGACCAGGTGCGTCACCGTCTTGACCATGCCGCGGATCTCCGGACGGTCCTCCTTGATGACCGTGTGGCCGATCCGCCTCAGTCCGAGGGTGCGCAGCGTGTCGCGCTGGTTCTGCTTGCCGCCGATGGCGGACTTCGTCTGGGTGACCTTGAGCTTGGCCATCAGGCACCTGCCTTTACGGCTTCTTCGCCCGCCCGGGCCGCTCCCGCGGCCTGGGCCCGCAGGATCGCGGCCGGGACGACGTGGTCGGTCGGCAGCCCGCGTCGGGCGGCGACCCGCTCCGGCTGCTCGAGCTGCTTCAGCGCGGCCACCGTGGCGTGCACGATGTTGATCGAGTTCGACGAGCCCAGCGACTTGCTGAGCACGTCGTGCACCCCGGCGCACTCGAGCACGGCGCGCACCGGACCGCCGGCGATCACGCCGGTCCCCGGCGACGCCGGGCGCAGGAAGACGACGCCGGCCGCGGCCTCGCCCTGCACCGGGTGCGGGATCGAACCGGCGATCCGGGGGACGCGGAAGAAGTTCTTCTTCGCCTCCTCCACGCCCTTGGCGATCGCCGCGGGCACCTCCTTGGCCTTGCCGTAGCCGACGCCCACGGTGCCGTCACCGTCGCCGACGACGACCAGCGCGGTGAAGCTGAACCGCCGACCGCCCTTGACGACCTTGGCGACCCGGTTGATCGTCACCACGCGCTCGAGATACTGGTTCTTCTCGGCGGCGTCACCGCGCCGTCCGCCCTCACGGCGTCCGCCGTCGCGGCGGTCGCCGTCACGACGGTCGCCGCCCGAACCACCGGTTCCGGAGCTGTTGCGAGCCGGTGCTGCCATCAGATGATCCTCTTCTTCGTGTTCGTACCGGTCACAACGACAGCCCTCCTTCTCGGGCACCGTCGGCCACCGCGGCCACCCGGCCGTGGTACTTGTTGCCGCCGCGGTCGAACACGACCGCCTCGATGCCCTTCGCCTTGGCGCGCTCGGCGACGATCTGGCCGATCCGCTTCGCCTTGGCCGTCTTGTCGCCGGTCAGGTCGCGCAGCCCGGTCTCGATGGTCGAGGCCGACGCCAGCGTGTGGCCGACCGCGTCGTCGACGACCTGCGCGGTGATGTGCCGCGACGACCGCGTGACGACCAGCCGCGGCCGGGCCGCGGTGCCGACGATCTTCTTGCGCAGCCGCTGGTGACGGCGCTTGCGCGCGACCTGCTTGCCCTTGCCCATGATGGAGACGGTCATCACTTACCCGCCTTTCCGACCTTGCGGCGCACGACCTCGTCTGCGTAGCGCACGCCCTTGCCCTTGTACGGTTCTGGCTTGCGGATCTTGCGGATGTTCGCGGCCACCTCGCCGACCTGCTGCTTGTCGATACCCGATACCGTCAGCTTCGTCGCCGACTCGACGGTGAAGGTGATCCCTTCGGGGGCCGCCACCTTCACCGGGTGGCTGAAGCCCAGGGCGAACTCCAGGTCCGACCCCCGGGCCAGCACCCGGTAGCCGGTGCCGACGATCTCGAGCTTCTTGGTGTAGCCCTCGGTCACCCCGACCACCATGTTGTTGATCAGGGTGCGGGTCAGGCCGTGCAGCGACCGCGAGAGGCGTTCGTCGTCGGGCCGGGTGACCACGATCGCGCCAGCGTCGTCGCGGGCGACCGCGATCGGCGACGGCACGGTGTGGTTGAGGGTCCCTTTCGGGCCCTTGACGGTGACCAGGGCACCGTCGATGGTGACGTCCACGCCCGTGGGGACCGGGACGGGGATCTTGCCGATACGCGACATCAGGCTCTCCTTTTCCGTCTCGGCTTACCAGACGTAGGCGAGGACTTCCCCACCTACGCCCTTCTTGGCGGCCTGCTTGTCGGTGAGCAGCCCGGACGACGTGGACAGGATCGCCACGCCCAGGCCGCCGAGCACCTTCGGCAGGTTGGTGGACTTCGCGTAGACCCGCAGGCCCGGTTTGGACACCCGCTTGACCCCGGCCAGCGCCCGCTGGCGGTCGGGGCCGTACTTCAGGGTGATGATCAGCTCGGAGCCGACCGCCGCGTCCTGCGTCGTCCAGCCGGAGATGTAGCCCTCGGCCAGCAGGATCTCGGTGATCCGGGCCTTGAGCCTGGAGTAGGGGATGGTCACCGACTCGTGGTGCGCGGAGTTCGCGTTGCGGATCCGCGTGAGGTAGTCGGCGATCGGATCGGTCATCGTCATCGCAAGGCTTGCCTTTCTTGCCGGGGTATCCCTGTCTAACCAGGGACCTACCGACGTCGGTGGTCTGTGGGTTGCCGTGCTAGTTCACCATGAGCTCTTCGTCAAACCGGGCAGCTCGCCGCGGTGCACCATCTCGCGGACGCACACCCGGCACAGACCGAACTTCTTGTACACCGAGCGCGGACGGCCGCACCGCTGGCAGCGGGTGTAGGCGCGCACCGCGAACTTCTGCTTGCCGGCTGCCTTGTTGACCAGCGCAGTCTTGGCCATCTCAGTTCTCCTTGAACGGGAAGCCGAGGAGCTTGCACAACGCCCGCCCCTCGTCGTCCGTGGTCGCAGTGGTGACGACCGTGACGTCCATACCGCGGACCCGGTCGATCTTGTCCTGGTCGATCTCGTGGAACACCGACTGCTCGACGAGCCCGAACGTGTAGTTGCCGTGGCCGTCGAACTGCCTGTCACTCAGGCCGCGGAAGTCACGGATGCGCGGCAGCGCGGTGGACAGCAGCCGGTCCAGGAACTCCCAGGCCCGGTCGCCGCGCAGCGTCACGTGGGCGCCGATGGGCATCCCCTCGCGCAGCTTGAACTGGGCGATCGACCGACGGGCCCGGGTCACCGCGGGCTTCTGCCCGGTGATCTGGGTGAGATCACGCACCGCGCCCTCGATGAGCTTGGAGTCCTTGGCCGCCTCGCCGACGCCCATGTTGACGACGATCTTCGCCAGCCGCGGCACCTGGTTGACGTTGCCGTACCCGAACTGCTCGATCAGCGCGGGCTTGACGTCGTCGAGGTACTTCGTCTTCAGCCGCGGCACCGCCGGGGCCTCGACAGCGGTCGCCGCCTCGGTCTCAGACTTCGCTGGCCCCTTGGCCTTCGCGGGGGCCTTGGCGGCCTTCGCGGGGGCCTTGGTCTCGGCCTTCGTCGCGGCCATCACACGTCCTTCCCGGAGCGCTTGGCCACCCGGACCCGCATGGTCTTGGTCCGGCCGTCACGCTCGACCTGTTCGAGGCGGTAGCCGACCCGGGTGCCCTTCTTGGTCTCCGGGTCGACCAGCATCACGTTGCTGATGTGGATCGGGGCCTCGATCGTCTCGATCCCGCCCGTGCGGGTACCGCGCGACGACGTACCCGCCTTGGTGTGCTTGGTCACCCGGCGCACACCCTCGACGACGACCCGCTGCCGGTCGGTGAACACCTCCAGCACCCGGCCCTGCTTGCCCCGGTCCTTACGGGAACCGGAGATCACGACGACCAGATCACCCTTCTTGATCTTCGCCATCACAGCACCTCCGGGGCCAGCGAGATGATCTTCATGAACTTCTTGTCGCGCAGCTCCCGGCCCACCGGCCCGAAGATGCGGGTGCCGCGCGGCTCGCCGTCGTTCTTGAGGATCACCGCGGCGTTCTCGTCGAACTTGATGTACGAACCGTCGGGGCGGCGGCGCTCCTTGGCGGTCCGCACGACGACAGCCTTGACGACATCACCCTTCTTGACGTTGCCGCCGGGGATCGCGTCCTTGACGGTCGCGACGATGATGTCCCCGATGCTGGCGTAGCGACGCCCGGACCCGCCGAGCACCCGGATGCACAAGATCTCCTTGGCACCGGTGTTGTCGGCGACCCGAAGTCGCGACTCCTGCTGGATCATGACCTGCTCCTCGTCTGGCGGGTTCTCGGCGGACCGAGCCTGGCCGAACGGTTGTCTACGACGCTGCTACCGGACGGTAGAGCGGCTGTCCCAACTACTTTGCTTTCTCCAGGACCTCGACCAGCCGCCAGCGCTTGGTCGCCGACAGCGGACGGGTCTCCATGATGAGCACCAGGTCGCCGATACCGGCGGTCTGCTGCTCGTCGTGCGCCTTGACCTTGGAGGTACGACGCATGACCTTGCCGTACAGCGGGTGCTTCACCCGGTCCTCGACCTCGACCACGATGGTCTTCTGCATCTTGTCGCTGACCACGTAGCCGCGCCGAGTCTTGCGGTACGGCCGATGCTCGGCGGGCGGCGTCGTCGATGCGGCCTCGGGCTCGGCCACCTTCGCCTTGGTGGCCGCCACCTTCGGCTCCGCCTCGGCCGTCTTGGCCGCCGCGGTCTTGGTCCTGGCCGCCTTCGTCTTCGGCTCGGCCTGCGCCTCGTCGGTCGTCGGCTCGACCTTCTCGTTCGTGCTCATCGTCCTCACTCGCTCGCGCTCGGGGCAGTCCGGATGCCGAGCTCGCGCTCACGCAGGACCGTGTAGATCCGCGCGATGTCACGGCGGACCGCCTTGAGCCGCCCGTGCGACTCCAGCTGGCCGGTGGCCGACTGGAAACGCAGGTTGAACAGCTCTTCTTTGGCCTTCTTCAGCTCGGCGACCAGCTTGTCGTCGTCGAAGGTGTCCAGCTCGGTCGGCATGAGCTCCTTGGACCCGATGGCCATCAGCCCAACCCTCCTTCACGCACGACGAAACGGGTCTTCATCGGCAGCTTGTGCTGCGCGCGGCGCATGGCCTCGCGCGCCAGCTCCTCGGGGACGCCCGCCAGCTCGAACATGACCCGGCCAGGCTTGACGTTGGCGACCCACCACTCCGGCGAACCCTTGCCGGACCCCATCCGGGTCTCGGCAGGCTTCTTCGTCAGCGGACGGTCCGGGTAGATGTTGATCCACACCTTCCCGCCACGCTTGATGTGGCGCGTCATGGCGATACGGGCGGCCTCGATCTGCCGGTTGGTGACGTAGGCCGGCTCGAGAGCCTGGATACCGTAGTCGCCGAAGGCGATCTGGGTGCCGCCCTTGGCGACGCCCGACCGGCCCGGGTGGTGCTGCTTGCGGTGCTTGACCCTGCGCGGGATGAGCATGTCAGCCCTCCGTCTCGGTGGTGGCCGGCTCGGCGGCCGCGGCCGCCTCCACGGGCTCCGGCGCGGGAGCCGACGGGGCCTGGGTGCCAGCGCCCTGGCCGCGACCGCGACCCCCGCCGCCGCGGCCGCCCCGCTCGGGACGGTCACCCCGGTCGCCGCGGTCACGCGGCCCGCGGGACGGACGCGGTGCGGTGGCCTGCTGGGCCGCCCACTCGCGTTCGGTCATATCGCCCTTGTAGACCCACACCTTCACGCCGATCCGGCCGAAGGTGGTACGGGCCTCGAAAAAGCCGTAGTCGATATTGGCGCGCAGCGTGTGCAGCGGCACCCGGCCTTCGCGGTAGAACTCGGTGCGGCTCATCTCGGCGCCGCCGAGACGGCCGGAGACCTGCACCCTGATCCCCTTGGCCCCGGCGCGCTGCGCCGACTGGATGCCCTTGCGCATGGCGCGGCGGAACGAGACCCGGCTGGCCAGCTGTTCGGCGATGCCCTGGGCGACCAGCTGGGCCTCGATCTCGGGGTTCTTCACCTCGAGGATGTTCAGCTGGACCTGCTTGCCGGTGAGCTTCTCCAGCTCGCCGCGGATCCGGTCGGCCTCGGCGCCGCGGCGGCCGATGACGATGCCCGGCCGGGCGGTGTGGATGTCGACCCGCACCCGGTCACGGGTGCGCTCGATCTCCACCTTGGCGATCCCGGCCCGTTCCAGACCCGTGCTCATCAGCTTGCGGATCTTGACGTCCTCACGGACGTAGTCGCGGTACCGCTGACCGGGCTTGGTCGAGTCGGCGAACCACCGGCTGCGGTGGTCTGTGGTGATGCCCAGGCGGTACCCGAGCGGGTTGACCTTCTGTCCCACTAGCGGGCCCTTCCCTTCGCGTCAGCAGTCTCGCGCTCGGCGACGACCACCGTGATATGGCTGGTGCGCTTGAGGATCCGGCCGGCCCGGCCCTGCGCCCGCGGGCGGAACCGCTTGAGCGTCGGTCCCTCGTCGACATAGGCCTCGCTGATGTACAGCGCCGACTCGTCGAGCCGCTGACCGTCGCGCCGCGCGCCCTCCCGGGCGTTGGCCATCGCCGACTGGACCACCTTGAGCACCGGGAGGCTGGCCGCCTGCGGCGCGAACCGCAGGACGTCGACCGCCTCCTCGGCGTTCTTGCCGCGCACGAGGTCGACGACGCGCCGAGCCTTCATGGGCGTGACGCGGACGAACCGCGCCTTCGCCGTGGCTTCCATCGCTGTCCTTTCTCCGCCGCTCGCCGCCTCAGCGGCGGCGGCCCTTCCGGTCGTCCTTCTCGTGCCCGCGGAACGTGCGGGTCGGAGCGAACTCGCCGAGCTTGTGGCCGACCATCGACTCGGTGACGAACACCGGGACGTGCTTGCGGCCGTCGTGCACGGCGAAGGTGTGGCCGAGGAAGTCCGGTGTGATCACCGAACGACGCGACCAGGTCTTGATGACGTTCTTCGAACCGGACTCGTTCTGGGCGTCCACCTTCTTCTGCAGGTGGCCGTCGACGAACGGGCCCTTCTTCAGGCTGCGTGGCATGAGCTAGCTCCCTCAGCGCTTCTTGCCGGTACGGCGACGGCGGACGATGAGCTTGTCGGAAGGTTTCTTGGGACGACGGGTACGACCCTCGGGCTTGCCCCACGGGCTGACGGGGTGACGACCACCAGAGGTCTTGCCCTCACCACCACCGTGCGGGTGGTCCACCGGGTTCATCGCGACCCCGCGGACGGTGGGACGACGGCCCTTCCAGCGCATCCGGCCGGCCTTGCCCCAGTTGATGTTCGACTGCTCGGCGTTGCCGACCTCGCCGACGGTGGCCCGGCAGCGCGCGTCCACGTTGCGGATCTCCCCCGAGGGCATCCGCAGCTGGGCGTACGGGCCGTCCTTGGCCACCAGCTGCACGGAGGTGCCCGCCGACCGGGCGATCTTGGCCCCGCCCCCGGGCCGCAGCTCGATCGCGTGGATGACCGTACCGGTCGGGATGTTGCGCAGCGGCAGGCAGTTGCCCGGTTTGATGTCCGCGCCCGGCCCGTTCTCCACCGTGTCGCCCTGGCGCAGCTTGTTCGGCGCCAGGATGTAGCGCTTCTCCCCGTCGGCGTAGTGCAGCAGGGCGATGCGCGCGGTGCGGTTCGGGTCGTACTCGATGTGCGCGACCTTGGCCGGCACCCCGTCCTTGTCGTGACGGCGGAAGTCGATCAACCGGTAGGCCCGCTTGTGGCCGCCGCCGCGGTGGCGGGTGGTGATCTTGCCCGAGCTGTTGCGCCCACCAGACTTCGGCAGCGGTCGGACCAGCGACTTCTCCGGGGTCGAGCGCGTGATCTCGGCAAAGTCGGAGACCGACGAGCCCCGACGCCCGGGCGTCGTCGGCTTGTACTTACGGATTGCCATAGTTCCTCACTCGTGTCAGGCGACCGAGCCGCCGAAGATGTCGATCGAACCCTCGCGGAGGGTGACGATCGCGCGCTTGGTGTTCTTGCGACGGCCCACACCAGTCCGGGTCCGGCGGGTCTTGCCCTGCCGGTTGATGGTGTTCACCGACTCGACCTTGACGCCGAAGACCCGTTCCACGGCGATCTTGATCTCGGTCTTGTTCGCCCGCGGGTCGACGAGGAAGGTGTACTTGCCCTCGTCCAGCAGGCCGTAGCTCTTCTCCGAGACGATCGGAGCCACCAGGATGTCGTGCGGGTCCTTGCCGACGGTTGTCACTTTGCCTCCTGGAGACCGCGGTGCAGGAACGCGTCCAGCGCCGCCGAGGTGAACACGACGTCGTCGGACACCAGGACGTCGTAGGTGTTGAGCTGGTCAGCGGCGAGCAGGTGCACCTGTGGCACGTTGCGCAGCGACTTCCAGGTCGTGTCGTCGCCCCGGGCCAGCACCACCAGGACGTGCCGTCGGGCGGACACCCGCTCCAGCACGGACAGCGCCTGCTTCGTCGAGGGCACGTCGCCCAGGCCGAACCCGGCGACGACGTGCACCCGTCCGGCCCGCGCCCGGTCGGACAGCGCCCCACGCAGCGCGGCGGCCTTCATCTTCTTCGGGGTGCGCTGGTCGTAGCTGCGCGGCTGGGGGCCGTGCACCACGCCACCACCGGCGAACTGCGGGGCCCGGATCGAACCCTGCCGGGCCCGGCCGGTACCTTTCTGCCGGTACGGCTTGCGGCCACCGCCGCGCACGTCGCCACGAGTCTTGGTGGAGTGCGTGCCCTGGCGCGCCGCCGCCCGCTGGGCGACGACCACCTGGTGGATGAGCGGGATGTTGACGGCGACGTCGAACACCGTGGCGGGCAGCTCGGCGGTACCGGCGGTGCCCCCCTTCGGGTCGACCACGTCGACGGTGCGGGTCTCGGCACTGGTCTGTGGTGCCCTGGTCTGTGCGGTCATCGTGCTCACGCGCCCTTCTTCACAGCGGACCGGACCACCAGGACGCCGCCCTTGGGCCCGGGCACCGCGCCCTTGACCAGCAGCAGACCCCGCTCGGCGTCGACCGCGTGCACGGTCAGGTTCTGCACGGTGTGCTTGGCGTGGCCCATCCGTCCGGCCATCTTCAGACCGCGGAACACCCGGGACGGGGTCGCGGCCTCGCCGATGGAACCGGGCTTGCGGTGGTTGCGGTGCGACCCGTGCGAGGCGCCGACACCGGCGAACCCGTGCCGCTTCATCACACCGGCGAAACCTTTGCCCTTGGTGGTGCCGGTCACGTCGACCACGGCCCCGGGGGCGAACACCTCGGCGGTGATCTCCTGGCCGAGGCTGTACTGGTCGGCGTCGGAGGTGCGCACCTCGGCGACGTAGCGACGCGGGGTCACTCCCGCCTTCTCGAAGTGGCCGCGCAGCGGCTGGGTCACCTTGCGCGGGTCGATGGCACCGGTGGCCAGCTGCACTGCGGTGTACCCGTCGGTCTCGACCGAGCGGACCTGGGTGACGACGTTCGTCCCGACGTTGACGACGGTGACGGGCACCACCTTGCCGGCCGCGTCCCAGACCTGGGTCATGCCGAGCTTGGTGCCGAGCACCGCCGTCACCGGGCGGTCATTCTGCGGGGTAGCCATGAGGTCGTGATCCTTCCCCGTCACAGCTTGATCTCGATGTTCACGTCCGCGGGCAGGTCGAGCCGCATGAGCGAGTCGACGGCCTTGGGCGTGGGGTCGATGATGTCGATGAGCCGCTTGTGAGTGCGCATCTCGAAGTGCTCGCGGCTGTCCTTGTACTTGTGGGGCGACCGGATGACGCAGAAGACGTTCTTCTCCGTCGGCAACGGCACCGGTCCCACGACCGACGCACCAGCGCGGGTCACCGTGTCGACGATCTTGCGCGCCGACGAGTCGATGACCTCGTGGTCGTAGGACTTGAGCCGGATGCGGATCTTCTGTCCCGCCATGGCGTCGCTGCTTCTCTCTGTTCGTAACTGCTGGGCGTTGCGTAACTGGGCTCGTACCTATCTGGCGTCGCACCAGTCCGTCCGACCCCCGCGCTCGGGCGTGTCGCCGCTGGTGACACACCCGACCGCATGTGCCAAGGCACGAGGTCGATGGTTGTTCGGATCGCGTCCACCACCAGGGGCAACCCTGGGGCCCAACACTCTCCACACGTCTGCACAGCCCGACCCAGCCCCGCACCAAAACGGTGCTGACCACGCCAGGCAACCGGAACAGTGTGCCAGACCCCAGTTCAGAACACCAATCGGCCCCCAGCCCAGGTCACCACTCCAGTGTCACCCCCTCACCCCCTGCGAGAGTTGGGCTTCCACGCGAGCGATGGGCTTGGGAGCCCATCTCTCACACGGAAGCCCAACTCTCGCAACCGCTTCGTGTCGAGGCTGTGGATAGCCACCAGCCGCGGGCGGGCTGGTCGGGCACAGTGGGGGCATGCCCACACGACCCGGAGCGCTGGCACGGGCGCCGGAACCACCACCGTCGCTGGTGCTGGCACGTGACCATACCGATACCGCCATCGCTTCTCGGATCCGGGCTCAGCAACTGGTCCGTGTCGGCCGGGGCGCTTACGTCGACCAGGACCTGGCCCCGCGCGAGCTCGCCCTGGCCAGGATCGCCGCTGCTCACGAACGTCTCGGGACGGCGCACTGGTTCAGTCATGAGTCCGCTGCTCTGCTGCTGGGACTACCGGTGTGGCGCGTCCCCACCACGGTCCACCTGCGGACGACGAACAGCGGCGGTCGCCGTCCGGACCCGTCGCTGCGGCGCCACCGCGGGCCTGTCCAGCCCGAGCTGGTGACCGAAGTGCACGGCCTGCCGGTGACCAGCCTGACCCTGACCGCAGTCGACTGCGCCCGCACTCTGCCTCCGCTGCCGGCGCTGGTCGTCCTCGACGCCGCACTAGGAACCGGGATGGACCCGGCCGAGGCCCGCGCCCTGCTGGACACCATCCCCGGCCAACGCGGGGTGCGCCGAGCCCAGGCCCTGCTCGGGTACGCCGACGGTGGCGCCGAGTCCCCCCAGGAGACCGCCACCCGGCTCTTCCTGCTCCGCGCCGGTTTCCCCGTCCCGACCACCCAGGTCCAGGTCGACACCAGGCTCGGCGCCTACTGGTCCGACCTCGGCTTCCCGCAGTGGCGCCTCCTGGTCGAGTACGACGGCCGGGACAAGTACACCAGCCCGCAAGCACTGTTCGCCGAGAAACGTCGCCAGGACGCCATCACCGAGACCGGCCACACCATGGTCCGCACCACCGCCGAAGACCGCCCCACCCAGCTGGTGGCCCGAGTCCGCACCCACGCCCCACCCTTCGACCCCATCCCCCGCCCCGAGCTCCAGTGACCTCGTGAGAGTTGGGCTTCCACGTGAGGGGTGGGCTCCCAAGCCCAACCCTCACGTGGAAGCCCAACTCTCGTTGGAGAGGCTGAGCAGGGACGACTGATGAGGTTCAATCTAGTGTCGTATTGACATGAAATGCTTGGGTCTGCGATGCTGCAGGCCGACACCAGCACGACCGAGAGGCCAGCCATGACGACCGAGGTGCACTACCTGCACGGCGACGCCACCGACCCGACGGTCGAGGGGAACAAGGTCATCGCGCACGTCTGCGACGATGTCGGAGCGTGGGGCAAGGGATTCGTCCTGGCCCTGTCGCGACGCTGGCCCCAACCAGGGCAGACCTACCGCGACTGGTACCGCAGCCGGGACGGGTTCGCGCTCGGGGAGATCCAGCTGGTGCCGGTCCAGCCTGACCTGTGGGTGGCCAACATGATCGGCCAGCACGGGATCAGGAAAGGACCCGACGGTCCGCCCATCCGCTACCCCGCTGTCGAGTCGTGCCTGGAAAAGCTAGCAGTCGAGGCGCTGCGCCTTGGCGCCTCGGTGCATATGCCGCGGATCGGCTGCGGCCTGGCCGGCGGCACCTGGGACAAGATCGAACCGATCATCCGACAGACCCTCCTGGAGCAGGATGTCGAAGTGTATGTCTACGACCTCAGGACTTCCGCCGGGCCGACAGGCGGCGCCGATCCCACCTAGCCACTTGCAGACACCTTCGAGGCAGCACCCGGCGTCGGGCGGCGACCTGGACGCTCCCACCCTAGTTGTCTTGTTGACATGAAGTGGTTGGGCTTGCGATACTGCGGGCCGACACCAGCGCGACGGAGACCAGCCATGACGACCGAGGTGCACTACCTGCAGGGCGACGCTACCAACCCGATGGCCAAGGGGAACAAGGTCGTCGCGCACGTCTGCAACGACCTCGGCGGGTGGGGCAAAGGATTCGTCCTGGCTCTCTCGCGGCACTGGCCGCAGCCGGAACGGGCCTACCGGGACTGGTACCGCAGCCGGGACGGGTTCGCGCTCGGGGAGATCCAGCTCGTACCGGTCCGGCCCTACCTGTGGGTGGCCAATATGATCGGCCAGCGCGGGACCAGACGAGGGTCCAACGGTCCCCCTGTCCGCTACCCCGCGATCGAGTCGTGCCTGGAAAAGCTGGCGACCGAGGCGTTACGCCTCGACGCGTCGGTGCATATGCCGCGGATCGGCTGCGGCCTGGCCGGCGGCACCTGGGACAGGGTCGAGCCGATCGTCCGCCGGACCCTCCTCGAGCAGGACATCGAGGTGTACGTCTACGACCACGGCGCTTCCGCCGGACCGACCGACAGCTGACCGTGCACTCTTCGAGACCTTGAGGTGACATGAACCGGGACGAACGACGACAGGTCGCCGTCGAGAACGAGCAGTACTACCGCGCCCACCCGGAGCTGAAGCCCGCCGCCGCTGTGGTGACACCGTCCGAGCTCCCGCCGCTCGGCCCGGCCTCCAGCCCGGTCGCTACCGCCGTCACGGTCGAGGCCAGGTCGGTGGTCGAAGTCATGACCCGTGAGGCGCGGCGGCGGCCCGACGGCCCAGACGGGCGGGTCGGCGTCATGGTGTTCGCGTCGGCCACCAAACCAGGCGGCGGCTGGCGCAACGGCTCGCTGGCCCAGGAAGAGGCCATCAGCTACGCCTCGCTCCTGCCCTTCTCGCTGGAGTCGGTCGACACCGAGTTCTACGCCCCGAGCCGGACCGACAAGAACTCGTACTTCTACACCAGCCGAGGCGTCTACTCCCCCGCCGTGCCCATAATCCGTGACGACGCCGGCCGCTGGCTGGACGACCGCCCCCGCGTCGACTTCTTCACCGTCGCGGCACCCAACATCGGAGCCATGAAGCAGAACCTCCACGCCGTCGACCGCCCCCGGGTCGCGACCGACCTGCGCGTGAAGATGCGCAACACCCTGCGGGCGTTCGGCGAGCACGGCTGCACCACGCTGGTCCTCGGCGCCTTCGGCTGCGGCGTCTTCGCCAACGACCCCACCGTGGTCGCGGGCCTGTGGCACGACCTCCTGGCCGACCCGGAGTTCGGTAACCGCTACGCCAAGGTCATCTTCGCAGTCCCGGACCCCGGCTCCCCCAACCACCAGGCTTTCGCGCACCTGTGGTCGTGAGACCAAGATCACCCGGTGGGCCGCCGAGTTGGCACCTGACCCGAGGACGGCCCAAACCGTCGCATGAGAGGTGGGGGTCCCCCGCGGAGGGGGGGGTTCTCACCCCTCCCTCCCCCCGGAGTTCCCCCCCCCCCTCCCCTGCCCCCCCGGCACCACTC
>WRMB01000037.1 GCA_009777345.1 Micrococcales bacterium
GCGTCTGCGGCACCGGGCGGGCGCGGGGCCGCGTTGTCGTCGTTCGGCCGCACCTCCAGTGCGACCTCCTCCTCCGCCTTGCCCCGCATCCCGCCCAGCACCGCAGCCGACGCACATCTTGTTCTGGGAGCACCATATCTGTCCGGTATGTCTGTCACGGCGGCGCGTCTCCGACCTGGGAGGATGCCCAGGACCTGTTTTGTCATAGTTAGGCTGACTAGGTGTCATGGGTTGGCATGACACATTCCGGAGGGCACTCTGGATATGTCGCGAAGACTGACCAGGGCGCGAGGAACGCGCCCCGAGCGCTAGGAGGCACGATGCCTGAGACGACCCGGACTCTCGGCGAGGACTCGCAGGCTGTCGCACAGCCGGTCGCCAGGACGCTCGCGCCGCCTGCTCTGGCGGCCCCGCAGGTACCGGCCCGGTGGACCGATGCGGTCGCCACCCTGCTGGGCTCCCTGGGCCCGCGGCGGTGGGAGGACGTCGAGGACGCGGTGGACTACGTGCTCACCGGCACCCCGGCGACGCCCCCGACCTTCGACGGCGGCCGGGCCCGGGAGCGCATGCTGGGCGGTTACGAGACCGCGCACCGGAGCGTGCTGGCCGGTCTGGCTGATGTCCCGCCCGTCGTCGCGGTGCGCTGGGCCCGGTTGCTGGCGACGATCCGCCCGCCGTCCAGCAGGACGATGATGCCCCTGGCCAGCGGGTTGTTCGAGTCCCTGCTCGACGATATGGCCGAGGTGTTCGACGCGCGGCACCACAACATCGGGATCGACGTGCTGGTGCTCGAGGACATGGCGGTCGGGCTGGGGCTTCCCGCGTCGTCGGTGCTGCGCTCGGCCTTCACCATGGGGCCCGACTCGCGGGACCCGGTCCCGTCGCCGGCCTGCCTGGCGCTGTCCGCCATGCACGGGTACGACGCGGCCCTGCTGCGGCACGCCGCCGTGATACGGGTGCACATCGCCCAGTCCGATACCGTCACCCAGTGCCGGGCCGACCGGATGCTGGCCCGCGCCGCGAACACCACGCTGCGGGTCTACGGCGACGTCATAGACGCCATGGCCGCATCGCCCGATCCCGAGGTGCGGGCCTCCACCCGACCGCTGGTCCAGCGTCGGGACGCCTCCCGGCCGACCCCGGCCGCCGAGCCGACGACGGACCCGCCGTGGGCCAGGCTGGGCCACCGCCTGTCGTACGTCCCCCAGCCCCGCCGGGCCTGACCCCCACCCGCAGGGCGGGAAGCGGCCGAGGCCCGCACCGGACGGTTCAGGACCGGACGGTGCGGGCCTCGGGCTCGGGCCGACGAGTCCTCGGCAGCGCTACGTCCTGCCTCGCGGCGGGCCGTAGCCGCCAGGAGCGGGCGACAAGGAAGCGTTTTGCCTGCTGGCGCTTTCTGGGGTTTCTGCGTCCCGCTCCCGTTGGTCGTGGCATGCGTCAGGCCGGTGCGAGAGCGACCTGGTCGGGGATCCCGCCGAACCGACCGGACAGGTAGCGTCGGGCCAGGTTCTCGCGCGTGCGGGGTTTGAACTCCGCCAGGGCCACCAGGGTGGAACGTCCTTTCTGGTCCTTCGTCGCGAACCAGATCTCGTCACGACCGAGCTGTGCACCGTTGCCGTAGCCGTCCTCCATCAACGACACGTCGTGGGTGGTAAAGATCATCTGGGCCTGGGACGGGTTGGCCTGCTGGTCCTGGAAAGTGCGGACCAGCTCGCGCACCAGCAGCGGGTGCAGGCTCGAGTCGATCTCGTCGAAGACGACGGTGGCCCCGGTGCGCAGTGCCTCGTCGATGACGAAGGCGTGGCAGAGCATGGCGAGCGTCCCGTCAGACTCTTGGTCCAGCGGCAGGGGGAAGTCGCGCCCGTCGGCGTGGTGAATGCCGAACGCTACATAGACCTCGTCGGGTATGGGGCCAGCGGGGTTCTCGGACAAGAGTTGTCGCAGCTGGGTCTTCTCGACATCAGACAGGCGGTGCTTCTTGGTTTCGATCCCGACCAGGCCGAGGTCGGCACCGCTCAGCATGGTCACCAGACGGTCGCATCGGCCCATGTCAGACGCGAGGGTGGTGACGACGTGCCCTAGCAGCGACTCGTACCTGCGTGCCGGGTAGGTCCGCAGCTGCTCGCCGAACCACTGGTACACCGGTGCCAGACCGATGTGCCCGGCTGCTGCTGCGGCCGACAGGTAGAGGCTTGACGGCTGGGTGGTCTGCTCGACCGCACGATTGGGGCCCTTCAGGGCGGTGCCGTACTTCCAGACGTCACCGTGACGCTCGAACAGCAGAGTCGGACGAGTCGTGACGTAGCGCTGCGCCCACTCCTCGATCACGGCACCGTCCAAGACGCTGAAGCCATAGGCATAGCACTGGCCGTCACCGGCGACGAACATCGCTGAGAACTCAGTGGGCGCTCCGGCGCTCGAGGTGTCGAAGGCGAAGGGTTCGCCGCTGACGGCAGACCTGCGGTACGAGCCCCGCACCTGGTCCGCCATGGTGCTGATGGCCTCGAAGAGCGTCGTCTTCCCCGAAGCGTTAGCGCCGTAGACACCGGTGACCGCCTGGATGTTCCCGTCCCAGGGCTGCGCCCCGACTCCGACACCCCGGGGAGCCCGCAGGTCGAGCGTCGCTTCGTCCCGGAAGGACCGGAAGTTGCGCACAGACAACGAGACCAGCATGAGACGACGATACGCCACTGGCGCGGTGTCAAGCCAGATCTTGGCAGAAACTGACCCAGATGCGCCTGATGATGAGGGCGCGAGCAGCCTTCAGATGCCTTGGGTGCGGCGGACGGCCTGGTCGTAGCGTTGCAGGGACAGCATGAACGAGACGAAGGGGGCGGCACCCTATCCAGGGTGCGTCAGACGGTGCCGCTCTGGGGGCTGAGTACCGCCGTAGATCGGCGTCTGCCGGGTCGGAGACGAGTGCGAGCTGCTGCTGAGGACGTAGGCGGGACGCGAAGCCGTGCAGGGTCGCTCGGTCGATGCTCGAAGCGTGCAACCTTGCGGCCGGGTCGTCCGTGGTAAGGGGTATGAGCTCAGCTGACCCTGTCCGGGTCTCTCTCAGTACGACAGCCGACCAGACTGTCGGGGTGACCAGGGACGAGGAGTTCACCGCCTTCATGGCGGACAGCCTGACGACGCTGACCCGGACGGCCTGGCTGCTCACCGGTGACCAGCACCAGGCCGACGACCTGGTGCAGCACGCGCTCGTGCGCACGTACACGGCCTGGTCGCGGGCCCGGCTCGGCGACCCGGTGGCGTACGCCCGCAAGGTGATAGCCAACCGCCGGATCGACGTGTGGCGTTCTCGACGCCGCGAGGTCCTGGTAGGGCCTGAAGGGCTCCCCGAGACCGCGGGCCGCGACGAGTCGGCGCAGGCCGTCGAGCGGGACCGGCTGGTCCGGGCGCTGACGACCCTCAAGGCGCGACCACGGCGGGTGGTGGTGCTGCGGTACGTCGAGGGACTGAGCGAGCGGGAGGTGGCCGCGACCCTCGGCATACCCCTCGGGACGGTGAAGTCGGACGCCTCGCGCGGGCTGCAGCAGCTGCGGTCCGCCCTCAGCAAGGAAGGTGTGTGATGGACGACAGCACGAGGAACGACGACATCGCCGAACGGCTGGGCGCGCTGGCGCAGTGGCACCCGCCGTCGTCGGTCGGGCTGACGGCGGTGGTGCGGGCCGGACGACGTCGCCGAGCGGTGCGAGTCGCGGGCATGGGTGGGCTGGCGGCTGTGGCCGTCGTCGCGACGACCGTGGCGGCGCTCGCGCTGGGCGGCGGGCGCGGGACGGCACCGGCGACCACCACGCCGACGGTCGCACCGACGGTCTCGGCTGCCCCGGTGGGCGAAGCCCGGGCGGCCATGGCCGCTGCGGCACCGGACCCGGTGAAAGCGCTCGACGAGTCGTCATGGGCTGATGCGCCGTACTGGTATGCCAAGACACTGAACGTCAGCGAGGTCTTCTTGGACGGGGATGTCCCCACGGAGACGCAGACGTACACCAGGGAGACGTGGACGGCGCACCGGGACCACAGCCTGATGGTCGAGGACGGCGACCTGTCCACCGCGCTGGGATCGGGCTGGGGCGGCTGGCCTCTCGACGACTTCGACCCGACGACCGACGACGCGTGGGACATGCTGTTCGCGCTGCCGACCGATCCGTCGGCCCTGGGCGCCGAGCTGCGCCGTGCGGTCGCCGACGCCGCCGCCGCATGGGGCGGGGTCGGACCGCGCAACGGTTCGGTGGACGACAAGGTCTGGGGCCAGATCGCCGACGTCTACCCCGGCAGTCCGGCGTCAGCCGAGCTGCGGATGGCCTTCATGCAGGTCGCCGTCGACCTGCCGGGAACCACCGTCACCCCCGGTGTCGCCGACAGCCAGGGACGCGTCGGCGTGGCCATCAGCCGTCACGACGTGCTGGACGACCCGCGGTCGGAGGTGACGACCCTGATCGTCGACCCGGTCGACGGCACCGTCCTGGAACGCCGGACCGGCGGAAGGACGACCACCTATCTGTCCATGGGCCCGGCCTGGGACCTCCCGGTCGAGCCGGTGCTGGATGCTGGCTGCGTGGACTGGGCCACCTGCTAGACCCACGCCTGCTGACCACGCGGGCGTGAGCGGGCGCAGGTCCGGGGGCGACCAGGATGCGGGACTAGGGCCCTCACCCGTTGGGACCGGCTATCAGCGTTTTCTGCAAGGCGCCACGACGAGGCAGCCTGGGCGAGAGTGATCTCGACGCGGTGGCCTGCGACGGTGGCGGTGATGGCCACGTCCTGGCGGCTTCGAGGTAGGCCTGAGTAGAGCAGGTCGCCGAACTACGATTTCACCCGATGGCGGGATCACCTGATCGAGTAGGTTGCGGGTCAGGTGATGTCGTGGAGCGTGCGACGAACCGGGTGCGGGACATCGTGGTGAGACCGAGGTGAGCAATCGTGGACACCCAGATGCAGCTCGGTCCGTTCGACCAGGAGCCCTACGTCGCGGACAAGGACAACCCGTGGAAACGCCGCGACCTGCTCGGCTGGCGTCGCACCCGGGCCTACGCCCAGATCCGACAGCTGCCACCGCTGCACTCCCAGATGCCTGATGTCCCGCCGGTGACGGTGTACCGCTCGGCGGTCCCGTGGAAGACCCACGACGACGAAGGCAACGCCCGGCCCGGTCCGACAACCCTTCTGGGGTGCCGACTGGCAGCATCGCTCGCCGATATCGGCATAGACGCGGAAGATTTAGTTAAACCTCTCAAGTCCGCGACGGACAAAGGCGCTGTGGAGCGAAGCGGGTCGGTGTGGGACGAGTGCGAACGGCAGGCGATAACGATCCTCGAAGCCGATCACGCACGGTACGGTGACGACAGGCAGACCCCGGCGCAGGTCTGGGAATCTCTCAGAAAACCAGTGTCAGAATTAATCAGAGAATCTGAGCCAAACTCGGACAGCGAATCCACGTCGGAGTCGGTCAGCCAGTCTACCTCCGAATCTGCCAGTGAGCCCGAGTCCGACTCAACCGGTCTGGTCGACGAGTCGGAGTCAACACCTGAGAACGCACCAGCTGGCTTGGTGGAAAATACATGGACAGGGCTGACGGGGGTGGTCGACATGCTGATCTTCCCCATGCTATTTGTGGTCGAGGTGGTTGCGGGGATCGTCCTCGGTGTTACCGGGTTAGTCCCGTCGAGCATCGCTGGATGGTCTGCGGCGGAGGTTCCGATCTATCAGATAAGCTTGCTTGTCGTCGTGTTTGCTCAATTGATCATGCGTCGAGGCGTTGCGCTGCCTGAACGTACTGTTGTCAGACCGTGGAACCGTGCGGCAGGGTGGGCTATCGCGTGTGTCTGGGCGGTTGCCTTCGCCCTTGCTGCCGGCGGTATTCTTGCTGCGGCTTCCGCCGGGATCTTCCTAGCAGTTGTCGCCGCTGCTGTGGGCATCGTGAGTTCGCTTGGTATCTCCCATGCCCTCGGTTCGCTCCACTCGTACGCTCGCTCTGTCGTTTTCACAGGAGTGTTCTTTGTCACCTTCGCAGTCTTCAGTGCACTCTCTCCGGCTGCGGGAGTATTCGGGGCTGCCGTCGCTGTAAGCCTGACAAGATGGGTGAATCCCAGGGGTCTCGTATTCGCGCTAAAGAGCGGTGGGGGGATCGCAGGGTTCTGGCACTTTGGGACTGGTGACGGGTGGGAGACTCACTGTTCTCGATATTTTCGTATGGACGCCGAGATGTGGTTGGACGGCCGCCTGCGCCTTGCTGCGACTGGGGCTTTGAGTGTGGTGCTGGGTGCCTGCGGGCGCGTCCCGATACCGGCTTCACCTCGGCTCGTCGAAGTGGACAAGGCCGACCTGGTCCCCACATGTGCGGTGGAGAGGGTGTGGGCCGATCTGGGAGAGCATCGGACCGCTGCTGTTGCTGTTGTGGGTGAGCGAGGTCTTGGCAAGACAACTGTGATCGAGTCGGTGCAGGATCGCTGCAACTCAATATCGAGGTCTGTCGAGCTGGACGACAGCCAAACCATGCCAAATGCCGCGTGGACGATTCGGCTCATCGTCCCTGGCGACTATTCTGCACCCGATTTCATTTCATATGCAGCCCGAGAGATCTCCGAAGGAGTCGTGGCACAGGCCGGTAGGGCGAGGCTTCCGGGAGGCTGGGTCGGTAAGGAATTCTACAGGTATATCACTTTCGGCTGGTTCGCAACCTTGACAGCCTGTGTGGGAATTATCCACCTGTGGGATCAGGAAGGCTGGGCCGCGTGGATGCCTCGCCTGCTTCAAGCAGTGTTCCTTCTGGCGCTTGCCGGGCCCGCTGCTTTAGTAGCCACAGTGGCCATCCGGAACCTTCAGAGTGGCGGGAACATGCGTCGGCAGTGGTGGGCGTTGCTTGGAAGACAACTCCGCGCCCGTAGAGCGGTGATGACGGCGGCGAGCAACCTGCGGCTCGACCTGAGATGGTTGCGACGGTTGTCCGCAGGCGTGTCCGCAGAGGTCTCCGTAGGTTCGGACTCAGAAAGCCGTCGGTTCTTCAGCCATACGCCAGGCGCGGTTTTCAGGGCGCAGCAAGCCGAGGAGCGGACGGCGTTGACGTTGACGTATGCGGAGATTGTCCGACGTGCCCGAGAGGTGCTCAAGTTGTACTCGCGGTGGGCAGAGACTTACGCAGCAATATACCAGGAATCGAGGAGCATGTCCGTGGGGGCGGCGGCAAGGATTCGTCGAGAGCTGGGTGACCACTTCTCGGACTTTACCCCAGATGTATACGATAACATGGTGCCGTCGCTGGTCGTCCTGGTGGACGAGATGGACAAGATCCCCGACGATGAGCGCACTGCCGCGATCAACCATATCAAGGACCTGTTCCGGATTCCGCACGTGAAGTTTGTGGTGACGATCGCCGACGACTACGACGCGTACCGTTTCATGCGGTACGGGATGCCGCAGCGGGGCCGGGACCCGTACGACTCGGCGTTCGACGACATCGTCCAGGTGCGGGCTTGCGACCCATTGACGGCGATGCAGCTGTTTACCCGTCGGGTGCCGGGGTTCCCGGCCCCGTTGGCGCTGTTGGCGTTCGTCCTGGCGGCGGGTCACCCTCGGGATATGATCCGCACCGCTCGGTTCGCCCTGGAGCGGTTCCGGCGGACGGCCGAACGGCTGGAGGCCGACGGTCTTGCTGTATCCGAGGCCCGCACCCAGGCACTGGTCGAGGCCATCGAAGCCACGTGTTCCCGTGAGAAGGAGGAGTTCGTCGCCCTGGTTCACTCGGTGGAACACCCCGGTCAGCGGCCGACCCGCCCATGGGACACCGGTCTTGCAGACCAAGGCGTTGGGAACCTGTCGTCTGCTGGTGCGGAGGCGGTGCGGCGTATGACGGAGCTCCTGGACGGTACGGCCAGCTTTGTGCGGGACTACGCGACCGACACGACCAGAGGGTGGGCCACCCCGGACCTGGTACCTGGCGCCCGGACCGCCACTGCGTCCCCGGATGAGCCGTGGAGGGACTACCCCGTATGCCTGGACGCTGCCGAGCTGGCGTCCGAAAGGCTGGCCGTCATCGACCAGGTCCGGGCACAGGCGGTTGCCCGCCAGCCCGCAGGCGGGATGTCTGCTGCGCGACCTGCGGTCCGCCCGCGTCGGTTGCGAGGTGCTCGGTAGCAGCTGGTGCGATGCGGTCCGATCCCTGCCGTCGTCGATTCGAGACTTCTGCCACGAATTCGAGAGTTAAACTCTCGAATTCGTGGCAGAAGTCTCGAATCGGCCAGGTCAGTGGTCCAAGCGGCGCTTGGACTACTGCCTCCGGTTCCGGCCAGGCCTTCGCGAAGGCCCGCAGGAGGGTAGGGCTAACCCACCGGCACACTGGTGGGGCGGCCAGGGTCCGCCGGACGGGGGTGGCGCACTAGCGTCGTGGGTATGAGTTCGACGACCTTGACCCGTGACGACGTGACCGTCGTCGCCCCGGCTCTGTGCGGTGCCCGGGCGCTGCTGCTGGCTCCGGTGTCCGGTGCCTCCTGGCGGGCGTTCGGCCTGGCCGTGATCGGCTGGGTCTGGCTGTGGTTCGTCGGGATCACCCTGTTCACGCTCGTCTTCGTCGGTGTGGCTACGCTGCCGCTGGCCGGGTTCGGGCTGCTGCTGCTGACCGGGACGCTCTGGACGGCGCACTGGTTCGCCGTGGTCGAGGCCGCCCGGCTGACCGCCCAGACCGGGGTGGACGTGGTCGCGGCGCCGCGGCGCCGGATCGCGCGCCGCGGGTTCTGGCGCACGGTGCTCGGCCCGCTGGCCGACGGTCATGCCTGGGCCGCGCTGGGCTACGTGCTGCTCGGGCTGGTCGTCTCGACGGTCGCGGCCGGGCTGCTCGTCGGGCTGAGCGCGGCGGCGGTGGCCGGGCTGGGTGCCCCGTGGTTCCTGGAGCAGCGCGACGTCCCGGTGCACAGCTTCGCCGATTTCATGAGCAACGTCGGCCCGGTGCGGACCGCCCTGGTCGCGCTGCTGCTGGTCTGGGTGGTGCCGGTGCTGGCGCAGGCCTTCGCGCTGCTCCAGGCGGCCCTCGGCCGGGGGCTGCTGGCCCAGAGCGAGACGGCCGCGGCACGGGCCGCCCAGCGGGCCGCCGAGAAAGCCCAGCGCCACGCCGAGGCGGCCCAGCAAGACGCCGAGGCCCGGGCGGTCCGCATGGTGCACCGGGCCGAGCACCTGGCCCAGACCCGCAGCGACGCCGTCGAGGCCGCTGCCGACGACCGTCGCCGTATCGAACGGGACCTGCACGACGGTGCCCAGCAGCGCCTGGTCGCCCTCGGTATGGAGCTGGGCGTGGCCCGGCGTCGGGCCGCGACCGACCCGGACACGGCGGTGGTCGCCCTGGAGCACGCCCACGCCGAGGTCAAGGAGACCCTGGCCGAGCTGCGCGACCTGGTGCGCGGTATCCACCCGGCGGTGCTGACCGACCGGGGCCTGGACGCGGCGCTGTCCGCCCTGGCCGCGCGCAGCCCCGTCCCGGTGACGGTCTGCGTGGCCGACTCCGACACCCTGGCCGCCTGCGGTCCGGCGGCCCAGGCCGCGGCCTACTTCGTCGTCGCCGAGGCGTTGACCAATACCGCCAAGCACGCGCACGCCAGCGCGGTCACGGTCGACGTCGGCTGCACGGCGGTCGACAGCACGGCGGTCGACAACAGCACAGCGGACGACAGCACAGCGGTCGACGACAGCAGCGGTGCGGCCGGGAGTCGGCTGCGGGTCGTGGTGACCGATGACGGGATCGGCGGTGCCGATACCGCGGCGGGCACCGGCCTGGACGGGCTGCGGGCTCGCGTAGCCGCGCTGGACGGAACGTTCGACCTGGTCAGCCCGCCCGACGGCGGTACCCGGCTCACCGTGGAGGTGCCATGCGTATCGTGATCGCCGAAGACTCCGTCCTGCTGCTGGACGGGCTGACCCGGCTGCTGAGCGCCGAGGGCCACGACGTCACCGGCCACACCACCGCCGACGGCCTGGTCGCCGCGCTGGCTCCCAGCACCGCGGGCACTGCCCCGCTGCCGGACCTCGTCGTCACCGACGTGCGGATGCCCCCGACCCACACCGACGAGGGGCTGCGCGCCGCGATCCACCTGCGGTCGGTCCACCCCCGGCTGCCGGTCCTGGTGCTCTCCCAGTACGTCGAGCAGCGCTACGCCCGTGAGCTGTTCACCGCCGACGCCCGGGGCCTGGGCTACGTGCTCAAGGACCGGGTGGCCGACGTGGACGAGTTCCTCGACGCCGTGACCCGGGTGGCCGACGGCGGCACCGTGATCGACCCGGAGGTCGTGGCCCAGATCCTGGCCCGCTCCCCGCGCAGCGGCACCGAACGGCTCACCGCCCGGGAGCGCCAGGTGCTCGGCCTGATGGCCGAGGGCCGGTCCAACACGGCTATCGCCGACCGCCTGGTGGTCGGGCTGCCCGCCGTGGAGAAGCACGTCACCTCGATCCTGGCCAAGCTCGACCTGCCGCCCGACGCCGACGACCACCGTCGCGTCCTGGCAGTGCTGCGCTGGCTCGACCAGACCACCGACCCGAACGGAGCCCCCCGGTGAGCACCCCCACCCCCGACACCCCCACCCCGGCTGCTGGTACCCCGTCGGACGGGGCCGCCGTCCCGGACGAGACGGCTGCACCAGGTTCCGAGCCGGTAGCGCAAGACCTCCCGGGCGAGACAGAAGCGCAGGGGAGCGCCTCCGACCCCGGCCCCGACCCCGACGAAGACGGTGCGACCGCCCCCGTTCCGCGCGCGGCTCGGTTCCGGCCAGCCGGTCTGGTGCTCACGGTGGTGGGTGTGCTGCTCGCCCTGCCGCTGGTGGCCTCCGGAGCGTGGACCACGATCATGTACTCCGTGGGCACCTGGCACCACACGGCTCACACCGAAACGGTCGCGCCGGTGATCAGCCTGGTCACCGACGGCCCCGTGAAGATCACCGTCGACCCGGGCGCCACGCAGGTGTCGGTACAGGCCGACGCCTGGTACGCCTGGGACTGGCAGGCCCCGACCTACCAAGCGACCAGCACCGGTGACCGGCTCGAGATCCGGCACGAGTGCGGCAGCTTCCCCGTCAGCCCGTCCTGCGAGGCCGGGCTGACCGTGGTGCTGCCCCCGGACACGCAGCTGCAGGTGCGGTCCGGGAACGGTTCGGTCGTCGCATCGGACCTCACCGGTCCGGTGGACGTCTCCAGCAGCGACGGTCGCATCGAGCTGTCGCGCATCGGTGGTGACGTGGTCGCGCACTCCGGCAACGGCCGGGTCGAGGTCACGGACGTGGCGGGTTCGGCCACGGTGAGCAGCAGCGACGGCAAGGTCGTGGTGTCCGGTGTCGGTGGTGACGTGATCACCGCCCGTTCGGGCAACGGCCGGGTCGAGGTCTCGGAGGTCGCCGGTTCGGCGACGGCGGTCAGCCGCGACGGTGCGGTCCTGGTGAACCAGGTGGGCGGCGACGTGGACGCCCGTTCGGGCAACGGCCGGGTCGAGGTCGTCAGCGTCGCCGGTTCGGCGACGGCGGTCAGCCGCGACGGTGCGGTCCTGGTCGAGGACGCGCTCGGCAACGTCACCGCCCGTTCCGGCAACGGCTCGGTCACCGTGTACGGCGCTGGTGTCCCGGTGGCCCTGGACATCTCCAGCGGCAACGGCAACCAGAGGATCGAGGCCGCCACCGACCCGGCCGCCCCGATCAGCGTCACCATCAGGTCTTCCGACGGCAACGTGTCCTACCTGGCGCCCCGCGGACCGTCCCGGCTCAGTCCGCCGCCCGGGTACCAAGAGGATGCATCTCTAGCTGGCCCGTAGGTAGGCCGTCACGGCGTCGCGCAGGACCGCGCTGACCGGCCGCTGCTCGGCGACGGCTCGGGCCATCAGCTGTGCGTCCACGTCCTCGGGCAGACGCACCTGCCGACGGGGTGACTGCCCCGACCCTGGTGCCAGCCGAGGACGGCCGCGGCCGCGAGCCACCGCCGCGTCGAGCTCGTCCGGCGTCATGAACTGCGACAGGAACTCCCGACCGGGCGCGTCGCCCACACCTGTCGTGACCACCGAACCCTCAGGCAGCGTGTCGCACGCCTCGACCTCGGCAGCCAGCCGTGCGTAGTACGCCTGCTCGGCTGCGCTGATTCTCTCGTCGCTCACTCCTCTTTCGCCTTCCTCGCCGTCTCGATCACTGTGGCGCGGGCCTCCATGACGTGGAAGACCAGCAGCACGCCTCGGGTCACCTCGGCCATCACCTCCAACCATCGTCCTGAGAGTCCCGGCCCGACGAACAGTTCTGGTGCCGGACGGCCTGGCACCCGCGACTGCCCGTACGGAGCCACCCGGTACACGTGGAACAGCACCGCGTTCACAGCATCCTCACGCAATACGCCGTGCTTGTCGGCGCTGTCCGACCATCTGATCTCCATAGTATTTTAGTACTCCTAAAAGCGCTAGTCGATGGGCCCGGTCACTGGAGGCCCAGTACGGTCCGGGCCAGGGTGGCCGGGATGCGGGCGGTGGCCCGGCGGGCCCGCAGCAGGCCGCGTTCGGCCGACTGGACCAGGCTGCGGTCGTACGGGACGCGGCCGAGCAGGGGTAGCCCGGCTGCCTGCTCCAGCTCGGCCAGGCTCAGGGTGCCGCGCCGGGCGTCGCTGGCCATCAGGCCGGTGCGGGCCGCGGCCGGTCCGAGCGCGGTGCGCAGCGCCACGGCACCGCCGACCGAGGTGATGTCTCGTCCGGCTACCACGACGACGAGGTCGCAGCGGCCCACCGGGGCGCGCCGGGCGAGCACGTCGCAGGGCGGCAGGTCGAGCAGCACCGTCCCGGCGGCCTCACCCAGCCGGTCCAGCACGTCGTCCGGTGGTGGCAGGCCGGGCCGGGCGCGGTCGGTGGAGACCAGCGCCACCCGGCCCCAGCGGGGCAGGGCGGCCAGCAGCTGGTCGCCCGCGACGTCCCCGGCCCCGGTGAGGTCCGGCCAGCGCGGACCGGGCACCGCCTCCAGGCCGAGCGTCACGTCCAGCCCGGCGCCGCCGACCAGGTCGACCAGGACGGTCGCGGTGTGCTGGGCCAGGGCGGCGGCGAGCAGCGCGGCGAGCGTCGTGGCACCGGCGCCGCCCCGGGCCCCGACCAGTCCGACGACGGTGCCGCCCAGCGGTCCGACCAGTCGGCCGGACCAGGGAGAGGACGAGGCGGATGGGTAGGTGCTCTGCGCGGCGGTGTTCTGTACGGCGGTGTTCTGTACGGCGGTGTTCTGCATGGTCCCCAGCCTGGCCGGACCGCCCGCCGTGGTGGGGCCGCTCTGGGGCCGGGACGTCGCACGGCTGGGCTGGGGACGGTTCGGCCGGGAGCCGTCGGGGCCGTCCCGTTTCGGATGGTGGACGCTGTGTCCAGCATCTGATCAAACCTTCCCCCGGAGGAAGTCAAGGGTCCATCAGCCCTTCCCACCCGCTCCAGCATGGGGTATAAATGTCATTACAACTTCATGGTTCACCGGAACCCACGCGCAGGCTGACCCACTTTTGGGCGGGCCGACCGGGCTGGTTCCCGTAGCGGCCGTCGAAGCGCACGCTTGATACCCGGTGGACCAGGAGTTACGGACAGCGGCGGCCAAAGACGGCTGCCGCTGTTTCGTGTTTCCGGTAAATATCTTCGCATTCTCTGCATATCGGTCGAAGATGCCCGCCGGTGGGCCGGTCGCGACGGCGGGAGGCATACCGGAGCGGATGCGTCGGCACCAGCCCGCCGACGCGACGCGGACCGGCCGGTGCGACAATGACGGGCGTGTCTGCTCCGAGCGTGTCCTCTGCCATCACCGCCCGCCTCCACGTCGAGGCCCGCCCCACGGCGGTGTCGGACCTGACCACGGCCGTCGAACGGGCCGGGGCGATCGTCACCGGCCTGGACGTGACCGGGGCCGGTGACGACCAGATCTTCATCGACCTGACCTGCGCCACCCGCGACGACGCGCACGCGCAGCAGATCGTCGAGGTGCTGGGCGCGCTGCCGGGGGTGAGCGTCGGCCGGGTCTGCGACCGCACCTTCGCCATGCACCTGGGCGGCAAGCTGGCCGTCGAGTCCAAGGTCCCGCTGCGCAACCGGGAAGACCTGTCGATGGCCTACACCCCGGGGGTGGCCCGGGTCTGCCAGGCCATCGCCGACGACCCCGACGAGGCCCGCCGCCTGACCATCAAGCACAACACCATCGCGGTGGTCACCGACGGCACCGCGGTGCTGGGCCTGGGTAATATCGGCCCGCTCGCGGCGCTGCCGGTGATGGAGGGTAAAGCGGTGCTGTTCAAGCAGTTCGCCGGGATCGACGCCTTCCCGATCTGCCTGGACACCACCGACACCGACCAGATCGTCGCCACCGTCGCGGCCATCGCCCCCGCGTTCGCCGGGATCAACCTGGAAGACATCGCCGCCCCCCGCTGCTTCGAGGTGGAACGACGGCTGCGCGAGTGCCTGGACATCCCGGTGTTCCACGACGACCAGCACGGCACCGCGATCGTCGTGACCGCGGCCCTGCTCAACGCCCTGAAATATGTGGGCAAACGGATCGAGGACGTGCGGATCGTGCTGTCCGGGGCGGGCGCCGCCGGGTCGGCGGTCCTGTCGCTCATGCTCGCGGCGGGCGCGCACGACGTGGTGGTCGGCGATATCGACGGGATCGTCCACCCCGACCGCCCGGGCCTGACGCCCAGCCTGGCGGCCATCGCCGCCAAGACCAACCCGCGCGGCGTCACCGGGTCCGTCCCGGACGCCCTGGTCGGCGCGGACGTGTTCGTCGGGGTCAGTGCGCCCGATGTGATCAGCCCCGCCGACGTGCAGCGGATGGCCCCCGACTCGGTCGTGTTCGCCCTGGCCAACCCCCGGCCCGAGGTCGACCCGGACGAGGCCGCCCGGTACGCCGCGGTGGTCGGCACCGGCCGCAGCGACCACCCCAACCAGATCAACAACGTGCTGGCCTTCCCCGGGGTGTTCCGCGGTCTGCTGGACGCCCAGTCGCACACCGTGACCGAGCCGATGCTGCTCGCCGCCGCCCGCGCCCTGGCGTCGGTGGTGCGCGACACCGAGCTCAACCCGGCCTATATCGTGCCCAGCGTGTTCAACCCGGACGTGGCCGGCGTCGTCGCCAAGGCCGTGGAACGGGCCGCGCTGCTGGCCGACCAGACCCTCGCCGACGGCACGCCCTGGCCGTTCGCCCCACGGTTCTGACCGGGAGGCAGTCCAGGTCGGGGCCCGCCGGGTCCGGGCCGAAGGTCGCGGCGCGGACCAGCCGGTGGACGTCTCGGGCGAAACGGCACCAGTACCTGCGCAAGTCGGGCAAGATAGGTGCCTGGACGATGCGGCGGACGGGCAGAGGGTGCTGGGTCGTCGTCGGGCCGTGCGACGAGAGGTGAACGATGAGCAACCAGGTCCCACCAGGTCCGGGGCAGCCTCCGCAGGGGGCGGGACCGCCGTACGGGCCGTACTCGTCGCAGGCTCCGGGTATGCCGCCGCAGGGACCGGTACCGCCGCCGCAGGGACCGGAACCGCCGTACGGGCCGTACTCGTCGCAGGCTCCGGGTATGCCGCCGCAGGGACCGGTACCGCAGGGGCCACGTCCGCCGGGGCCGTACCCGCCTGGTCCCCAGGGGGCACCGCCCTCCTACGCTCAGCCGTCGTACGGGTCTGAACCGTCGTACGGTCCGGCGCAGCAGCAGTACGGTCCGGCTCCGCAGCCCTACGGTCAGCCGTCGGGTCCGCCGCCCGGTCCCCAGCCCGGTCCGCCGCCGTCGTACGGTGGTGCGGCTCCGGGGTACCAGCCAGGGCAGTACCAGCCGCAGGGTGGCTATGTGCCGTCGTACGGGCCGTACCCGGGGGCGCCGCAGGGTGGTTCGGGCGGCAAGATCGTGGCGATCGTGGCGGCAGCGGTGGTCGTGGTCGGCCTGGTGGTCGGGGGTGTGGTGCTGCTGACCAGGGGCGGTTCGAGCACCGCGGACGACCCGACGTCGACCACCTCGACCCCCTCACGTCCGAAGCCGAAACCGTCACCGACGCCGTCACCGACGCCGACCTGGGTCGAGCTGAACAGCAACGAGGCGGGCGAGCTCGCCGAGATGGCGTCTCCTGGTCTGACCGGCACCTACGACTGGTGCTCGAGCAGCGAACCCTTCTTCGTCCCGTCCGACCTCGAGATCAGGTGCTATGGCGAAGGTATGGACCGTGTGACTCTGTTCTTCTGGGACGATGAAGACGCTGCGTCTGAAGTCCGCCAGTGGTTCAAGGGCGGCTACAAAGACTTCCAGGAATCGACCTGGGAGCACGGGGCAGAGTTCGTCTACGACGCTTCGCCGGTCTACTACCAGATCATCCGGTGCTATTCAGGCGCTCCGGTCTGCGTCGAGGCGTGGCAGGACACCAAAGAAGAGGCGGATGCTGTGATCGGTGGTCTCGGATATCCCGACGCCGCGGGGATCGCAGCGCTGAACGACTGGCTGGTCGGGGAAGGTATATGACCCGGAGTGCCTGATGCTGGGACGGTGCCGTGGCAGTATGGTCCAGATCCGCCGAACGCCGAGGAACCGATGTGAACGACGACAGCGCACCCCGCCGGACAGTCAGAGGGTCGCCGCGCGTCACCTCCGAACCGGTGACGCCGACGATGCCGCTCCCCCCGGTACAGTCCGCCGCACCGGGCCCGCCGGTAACGCCGACGATTCCCATGCCGATGCCTCCGGCGCCGCCGCCTGCTACGCCCTACACGGCGCGGCCCGCACCCGAGCCGATGCCCTACGCACCCCCGGCGTCCGCCGTGCCTCCGGCGCCCATGGCGCAGCCGTACGGCACGTACCCGTCCCCGTCCACGTACCCGTCCCCGTCTGAGGCCCCGCTGGCGGGGGCGCCCCCGGCCGGGGCGTTCGAGCCGACGGCGGCGGCCGAGAGCGCGGCCGCGGTGGTGTCCCGCCGGGCGGCGACCAACGCCCTGACCATACTGGCGGTGGTCAACGCCCTGTTCCTGCTGGCGGTCACCGTCCCGGAGGTCGTGCCCTGGTGGCAGATGCTGTTCGAGCAGCTGGCGCCGCTGGTCGCCACGCCCCTGGCCACCGGGGGCGAAGAGCTGGTCCCGGGTCAGGGCCTGGGCGTGGTGCAGACGGGTCTGCTGCTGGCGGCCTTCGTCGCCTACGTCGCCGCGCACCGGCAGGGCCAGTACCGGCTCGTCGGGCTGGGTGCCGCCGTGGCGACCGCGGTGCTGGCCGTCCTGGCGGCGGTCATGGGCCTGCTGGTCTGGGGCCAGTCGGCGGCCGTCGGTGCGGCGCTGGCCGGGATCGTCGCGCTGCTCGCGGTGCGCACGGCCAATGCCATGCGCACCCCTGTGGGGCCCCGGGCGGCCCGGATCGGCACCACCTTCCTGTGGGTCTACGGGCTGAGCCTGGTGGTACCGCTGGGGGTCGGCCGGGCCCTGTTCGCCTCCGACCTGGCGGACGCGGCCCGGGGGCTGGCCTCGCTCGGGCAGGTCGACCTGCGGTTCCTGGCGCTGGGGCATATCGCGACGCTGTGGCTCTACCTGGCGGGCCTGTCCGTCGGGATCGTCTTCTGGGTGGTCCTGCAGCTGGTGCCGCCGTGGCGGGGCCGCCCCATGGTCCGGCCGATCGCGACGGCCCTGCTGGTCCTGGCCGTGGGCTGGGTGTGGATCGGCTCCCTGGCGTCGTCCAGCGGTGAGGAACGGGCCCGTCAGGTGCGGGTCGAGCACCCGGAGATCGGCGGCGCGACACCCGGCGTACCCTGACCGCGACCCGCCCGACCAGGGCCTACGGTGGTCCAGAGGGCTGGGATCCCGCCCCGCCCGTAGAGCCCTGGAGCCCGTCATGACCGGTAACGAGCCAGCCGCGCGCCTGCCTGGGAACCCGCAGGGCGCCGCGGACCAGAGCGATACGATCCCGCTGCTCGACGTGCTGCCCAGCGTTGACGAACCCAGCGTTGACGAGCCCAGCGTCGACGAGCCCGAGGTGGGTCGTCACGCCCTGGCCCGGCCCGTGCCGACGCCACCCGACGCGGACCGGGAAGCCGGACCGGACGAGCCGGAGCTGTTCGAGGCGCTGGTCGAAGGACCGACCACGGGCTGCGCCCTGGCTGAGCCAGCCCTGGGCCCGGTCCCAGAACCGGCTCCCGGACCAGCCCCTGAGCCGGGCGCAGCACCGACGACCGGGCTCGACGCTCTCTTCTACCCCGAGAGCCGCCAGAGCGACCCGGTCGACCAGACGGCGGTCGCCCCCGCCCTTGTGCCCGCGCCGGTCCCGGCGACCCCGCTGGCACCGCGGGCCGGCCTCGACCTCGACCCGCACCCGCCGACGAAGGCCGGGTGGGGCACGCACGTCCTCGGCGTCCTCCTGGGGCTGGCCGTGGGTCCGGTCGGTGCGGTCGGGCTGCTGCTGGGCCAGTCGCGGCTGCTGGCGGTGCAGACCGACAGGTGGGATCTGGGCAGCGGTCTGGTCGGCTCGGACGTGGACATCGCCGGGATCGCCTTGGTCCTGGTGTCGGCGCTGGTACTGGGTGCGCTGGTGCTGGCCGCCATCTGGACGGCAGCCGCGCCGCTGACCGGCGGGGTCGTCGCCACGGCGGTCGGCGGGTGGGCCCTGGTGGCGCCGGGCAGCTTCGGCGACGTCGTGGGTTTCGGCTCGGGCACGCTGCGGACCACGGTCAGCCAGACCATCGCGGCAGGCACCAGCGGCACCCTGCTCACCGTCGGGCTGCTGCTGCTCGCCGCTGGGATTGCCGCCGCGGCCGCACGCCGGGCCGGGGTGCGGCTCGGCACCTTCGAAGGGCGTACCAGATCGAGGTGAGCCCGGTCGGGTTCCGCCGAGGACGAGGGTCCGCAGGCCGGGCAAGGGTTTGGTCCTTGCCCGGCCTGCGGACCCTCGTCCGTCCTGCGATAACAGTCACCTGTTCTGGGACTGGCGTGACTGGTGGGACAGGGTTCTACTGGAGGGACAGGTGTTGCTAGCGTAGCGCTGTGGTCTGATCGACTTCAGGTCGGGTCCAGAACCGCCGATCCACCCTGGAGGACCAGCCGACCCGAGCCGGTCAGAACGACGCACCACGACGTGGAGGTAGACCCGTGCGAGAGCTCCGACCTGGTCGGTCGCGACGGTGGCGCGGCTGGGCCGCGCTCGTCGCGGGTCTCGCGACCGTCGCGCTGACGACGTCGTCGGCCGTGGCCGACCCGCCGTCCGACGACGACGTGCGTCGCGCCCGGGACGCCGTTACCCAGGCCGAGGGCTCGGTCGCGGCGATGGAGGCCGAGCTGGCCCGGCTCACCGCCGCCGAGCAGTCCGCGCAGATCGCGGCCCAGGAGGCCGGGGAGGTCTACGCCCAGGCGCTGGAGACGTCCCAGCAGGCCGACGCCACCGCGGCGAGTGCCGCGGCGGAGAAGGTGGCGGCCGACAGCGCCGTCGCGGAGGCCCGCACCCAGCTGGTGCAGGTCGCGCGCCAGCTGTCCACCACCGGTGGCTCGTCCGGCACGCTGACGGCGATCCTGTCGGCCGACGACTTCCAGGACATGGCCGAGCGGGCCGCCCAGCTGGAGCACGTCACCGTCCGGACCGACCAGGTCGTCCAGAGCTTCCAGGCGGCGCAGACCGTGGCGCAGACCATGGACCAGCGGGCCCAGGAGACCGCCACGGCAGCCACCGCGGCCAAGACCGCGGCCGAGACCGCGCTGGGCCAGGCCGAACAGGCCGCGACCGACGCGCAGAGCACGCTGTCGGCGGCGCAGGACCGTCGTGACGAGCTCGTCGCGGCCCTCGCGGAGGCGCAGAACACCTCCGTCGCGGTGGAGCTGGCGCGGCAGGCCGCGATCGACGCCGCCCGCGAGTCCCAGGCACAGGCAGACGTCGTCGCCATGGCACCGGCCGGCCGACCGTCCAGCGGCGGCCCGACCGGTGGCACGACCGGCGGCTCGACGGGTGGTAGCTCCGGCGGGACGAGCAGCGGCGCGACGACCGCTGGCCAGACCGCGGTGGCCTGGGCCCGGACCCAGATCGGCAAGCCCTACCTGTGGGGCGGTTCAGGGCCGGACGCCTGGGACTGCTCGGGCCTGACCCAGGCCGCGTGGCGCCAGGCCGGGGTGTCGCTGGCGCACTCGTCCCGGACGCAGTACACCCAGGTGAAGAAGGTCCCGATCGCCGACCTGCGCGTCGGTGACCTGGTCTTCTGGGCCTCGAACACGTCGGACCCCTCGACGATCTACCACGTCGCGCTGTGGACCGGACCCGGCACGATCGTCGAAGCCCCCGCTCCCGGGCTGACCGTCCGCACCGCGCCGCTGAAGTACACCAACCTGATGCCGTACGGCGGGCGCCCGTAGCCCCGCCCTGTAGCCCCGCCCCAAGTACGAGGCAACGCACGAGGTACGAGGCTCCAGCTTCGTACCTCGTGCGCCACCTCGTACTTCGCCGTCAGTGGTTGTAGCCGGCGTCGATGGCGCGCTGGCGGGAACGGCCGATCTCCTCCTCGGCGGCGGCCCGGCCCACCCAGTGCGCGCCCTCGACGGACTTGCCGGGCTCCAGGTCCTTGTAGACCTCGAAGAAGTGCTGGATCTCCAGGCGGTGGAAGTCGGACACGTCGTCGATGTCCTGCCGCCAGGCGGCGCGCTGGTCGCCGGTCGGTACGCACAGCACCTTGTCGTCGCCGCCGGCCTCGTCGCGCATCCGGAACATGCCCAGGGCCCGGCAGCGGATGAGGCAGCCGGGGAAGGTCGGCTCCTCCAGCAGCACCAGGGCGTCCAGCGGGTCGCCGTCCTCGCCCAGGGTGCCGTCGATGAACCCGTAGTCGTCGGGGTAGCGGGTCGAGGTGAACAGCATCCGGTCCAGCCGGATCCGGCCGGTGGTGTGGTCCACCTCGTACTTGTTGCGCTGACCCTTCGGGATCTCGATGGTGACGTCAAAGTCCACAGTGTCCTCCGCAGGTATCGGGTGGGACGCCAAAAAGCAGGCGTACTGACAGTAGTCTGGCGTACCAGGACCGCTTCGTGTGCCAGCACCATCGAGAAGGCGCGATCACAAGGTCCAGTCGGGGGACACGATCGAGGAGGCGTGGTGCGTACAGCAACCTGGGTGACGTCGGCAGTCGTCGGGGTGCTGGTGCTCGGCGCGGGAGGTTACGCCGCGGCCGACGCCTACGACCTGGTGCCCGGCGTGCTCACCCTGGAACCGGCCCCCAGCGCGGCGCCGTTCCCGACCGTCGCCGCCGCTGGGCCCGCCGGTCCGGCCCTGGGCCCTCTCGACCCGGACGCGCCCGTCCCGGCGGCCGGGCCGGTCCAGGCCAAGGTCGACGCCCTGGCGGCCGACCCGCGGCTGGGGCCGAGCGTCGGGGTCCTGGTCGTCGACCAGCTGACCGGCGAGGTGCTCGGCGAACGGTCGGCGGGCACCGGGCGCCAGCCCGCGTCGATCGCCAAGGTCCTCACCGCGGTGGCCGCCCTGACCGCGCTCGGCCCGGACACGACGCTGCCCACGACGGCGGTGCTGTCCGACGACCAGGTGGTGCTCGTCGGCGGCGGTGACATCATGCTCAGCGACCAGGCAGGCGACCCGGACGCGGTCGACGGCCGGGCCGGTCTGGGCGACCTGGCGGCGCAGACCGCGCAGGCCCTGCAGGCCGCCGGGGTGACGACGGTGCGCCTCGGCGTGGACGACTCGTTGTTTACCGGCCCGACCACCGCACCCCGCTGGGACCCGGCCGACGTGAGCGCCGGCTACGCCGCCCCGGTGACCGCACTGGCCGTGCACGTCGGCAAGACCGACCCGACCAAGGAGTACTGCCAGCGGCACGCCGACCCGGCTCTGGCCGCGGGGCAGGTGTTCGCCGCCCGGCTGGCCGAGCAGGGCATCACCGTCACCGGGTCGGTCACCCGGACCACCGCCCCCGACGGGGCGACGCCGGTCGGGGCGGTCGCCTCGGCCCCGGTGCGCGACGTCACAGAGTACTTCCTGCTCCACTCGGACAACACGGTGACCGAAGCGGTCGCGCGGCTGGTCGCGATCGCCCAGGGGCACCCGGCCAGCTTCGAGGGTGCCACGGCCGCGGTGCTCGACGTCGTCGGCGCCCTCGGGGCACGTACCGCCGGGGCGCACCTGTCCGACACGTCCGGACTGGCCGCCGGTTCGGCGGTGCCCGCCACGACGGTCCTCGACGCGGTCCAGCTGGCGACCAGCCCGGCGCACCCAGAGCTGCGCGATATCGTCGTCGGCATGCCGATCGGCGGCCTGACCGGCACGCTGGAAGACCGGTACCTCAAGTCGGACGCCCGGGGCCTGGTCCGCGCCAAGACCGGTTCTCTCAAGGGGGTGACCTCCCTGGCCGGGACGGTCGTCACCGCCGACGGCCGCGCCCTGGACTTCGTCGTCATGGCCGACCAGACCCCCGGGGACCAGCGCAACGCCCGCCTCGCCGTCGACGACTTCGTCTCCAGCCTGGGTGCCTGCGGCTGCCAGTAGACAGAACCTCAACCGTTGATGCACGGATATTCGCGCATCCAGTGACACTAGAATGCTCCGCGACCTGGGGGCCGTCGTCAGGGCTGTTCGCGAGTCCCGTACCGACCAGGTCAGGTGAGCCTACCGGGTCGTGACCTGCCGGGCAGCCTTCGTCGCGCCGCGGTGGGCCAGCACCTGGACGACCGCGACCACTGCGCCGGAGAGTGCCGCGGCGACCAGAACCTCGCCCAGCCTGATACCGGCGTCGGCATCCTCTTCGACGGGTGGTTTGTGGCCCCTGACGGCCTGCCACCCCGCGGAGATGACCCTCTGGGCCACCGCGGATGCGACCACCCCGGCCAGGGTGCCGGCCAGCTTGACCGTCCGGGTATCGGGTTGCTTGTCCACGGGACCTCCTCGTGCGGATCGCTGCTGGACCACGCTATCGCGTCCGCGCACGTCTCAGCACCGCCAGGGCCCCCGCTCCTCATGCTCCTGTCGTGGGAATCTCGGGTTGAGGCGCAGTGTTGGAGTCCGAGCAGGGCGCGTCGCCCCAGCGGAGAGGAACGCTCGATGCAGACCACGTTCTCGGTCGACGGGATGACCTGCGACCACTGCGTCCGGCACGTCACCACCGAGCTGGAGGCGCTGCCCGGCGTCACCGGCGTGAGCGTCGACCTGCAGGTCGGCGGGTCGTCGCCGGTGGTCGTGACCTCCGACGGTCCGCTGGCCGACGCCGCTGTCGCTGCCGCCGTGGACGAGGCCGGGTACTGCCTGACCCCGCCCCGGTCGTTGCTGTGACCCAGCCCGGCCCGCCGACCCAGGCTGTCGTCGCGGCCGACCTGGCCGTCGTCGGCCTGACCTGCGCGGCGTGCGTCGCCCGGGTGGAGAAGCGGCTCGGCCGCCTGGCTGGGGTCACCGCCACGGTGAACCTCGCGCTGGAACGGGCCCACGTCACCGTCGCCCCCGAGGCTGATATCGACTCCCAGACCCTGGTCGACACCGTCCGCGCCGCTGGCTACGACGCTACCGTCCTGGTCGTCACCCCCAGGACGGCTACGCCGACCGAGGCGACGCACCAGACCTCCCGAGGCGAGACCGAAGCGCTAGCCACCACCTCCGACCCGGGCGAGGACGGCTCGTCGTCGGCCTGGCGCAGAGCCGGGATCGCCGCGACGCTGACCGTCCCGGTGGTGGCGGTCTCCATGGTCCCGGCCTGGCAGCTGCGCGGTTGGCAGTGGGGGGTGGCGCTGCTGTCGCTGCCGGTGGTGACGTGGGGGGCGTGGCCGTTCCACCGGGCGGCGGTGCGGGCGGCCCGGCACGGTGCGTCGACCATGGACACCCTGGTGTCGCTGGGTGTGGTCGCGGCGACGGCCTGGTCGTGGTGGGCCCTGCTGTTCGGCGGGGCGGGGCGGCTGGGCCTGACCATGCCCCCCACCGGGTGGCCCGCGGCCGGGGCCGGGCACAGCGGGACACCAGAGCTGTACTTCGAGGTCGGGGCGGTCGTCACGACGTTCCTGCTGGTCGGACGCTATGCCGAGACCCGGGTGCGGCACCGGGCCGGGGCGGCGCTGCGGACGCTGCTGGACCTGGGGGCCAAGGACGTCACGGTGCTCGACGACCAGGACGGACTGCACGGTGCTGGTCGGCGGGTCCCGGTGGACACCCTGACGGTGGGCACCCGGTTCCTGGTGCGGCCCGGCGAGAAGGTGGCCACGGACGGGCTGGTGGTGGACGGCACGTCCGCCGTGGACGCGTCGCTGCTCACCGGGGAGCCGGTGCCGGTCGAGGTCGGTCCGGGCGACACGGTGACCGGGGCGACGGTGAACACCACCGGTGCCCTGGTGGTCGAGGCGACGGCGGTCGGCGCGGCGACCCGGCTGGCGCAGATCGGCCGTCTGGTGGCCCAGGCGCAGACCGGCAAGGCGGCGGTGCAGCGCCTGGCCGACCGGGTGTCGGCGGTGTTCGTCCCGGTCGTCGTGGCCCTGTCGCTGGTCACCCTGGTGGTGTGGCTGGTCGCGGGCGGCGGGGCGAGCGCGGCGTTCACCGCGGCGGTGGCGGTGCTGATCATCGCCTGCCCGTGCGCTCTGGGCCTGGCCACGCCGACGGCGCTGCTGGTCGGGACGGGCCGGGGCGCGCAGCTGGGCATCCTCATCAAGGGCCCGCAGGTGCTGGAGCGCACCCGCAGCGTGGACACCGTCGTGCTGGACAAGACGGGTACCGTCACCGCTGGTCAGATGGCCGTGGTCGACGTCCTGGCCGTCGACGGGGAGGACCCCGAGCGGGTCCTGCAGCTGGCGGCGGCCGTCGAGGAGCTCTCTGAGCATCCCGTCGCGCAGGCCGTCGTCGAGGCCGCGACCCCCGTGGTGGGCGGCACCGAGACCGGGTGGGACGTGCACGGCTTCCGGGCCGTTCCGGGCGGCGGGGTCCTCGGGGTGGTCCGGGCGCCGCACGTCGGGGTGGGGATGAGCCAGCGGGTGCTGGTCGGCCAGACCGCCTGGCTGGCAGGTGAAGGGATCCGCACCGACGCGGCGACCGCCCTGGTCGAACAGGTCGAGCAGGACGCCGCGACGGCCGTGGTCGTGGCCTGGGGCGGCTCGGCCCGGGGCGTCGTCGCGCTCCGGGACCCGGTGCGCGACTCGGCGCCGCGGGCGGTGGCCGAGCTGACCGCGCTGGGCCTGCGGACCGTCCTGCTCACCGGCGACAACGCGCCCACCGCCCGGGCGGTGGCCGCCCAGATCGGTATCACGCGGGTGCTGGCACAGGTCAGCCCCGAGGACAAACAGCTAGAGGTCCGACGGCTGCAGGCGGAGGGCCGGTCGGTGGCGATGGTCGGCGACGGTGTCAACGACGCCGCCGCCCTGGCCCAGGCCGACCTGGGCCTGGCGGTCGGAACCGGTACCGATATCGCGGCGCAGGCGGCGGACGTGGTGCTGGTCCGGGCCGACCCGCTGCTCGTCCCCCAGGCCGTCCGCCTGTCCCAGGCCACCTTGCGGATCATCAAGCAGAACCTGGCCTGGGCCTTCGGCTACAACGTCGCCGCGTTGCCGCTGGCCGCCGCGGGCCTGCTCAACCCCATGATCGCCGGGGCCGCCATGGCGGCCAGCTCGGTCCTGGTGGTGACCAACTCCCTCCGGCTGCGCCGCTTCTCCTGACGTCACGTCACCGGGATATCACGTCGGCGGAAGCCGACGAAGGCCAGGGCGAACAGGGCCGCCGCCAGGGCGGTCAAGCCCAGGACGGGGGGCCAGGCGAAGTCGTCGACCGGCATCTGGGGCACCCACCACAGGGGGGAGAGGCCCTGGACCCAGCCGGGGAGCTTGAGGGCTTGGCCGAACATCCCCACGACGAAGGCGACGACGAGGCAGGCCCAGGGTGCCGCGCCCCACCGGGGTGCCCAGGCGAACAGCACCGCGGTCAGGCCCAGGACCACCCCCAGGGCGGGCAGGTAGGTCAGCGCGGCCCCGACGTATGTCACCAGGTCAGGGTTGGTCGCGCCGCTGGAGTGGGCGCCCGCGGCCAGCCCGAGAGCGCCGCCCAGCATCAGCACCGTGGTGCCGAGACCGGCCACGGCCAGCTGGGCGCCCAGCCAGCGGGTCCGGGAGACGGGGGTGGCCAGCACCAGCTCGGTGCGGCCCGCGGTCTCCTCGGTGCGGGCGCGCAGCACCGCGGAGATCCCGTACCCGAGGGCGACCAGCGCGACGAACAGCAGCATGATGCAGACGAAACCGTCGACCACGGCCTGCCCGCCGTCGCCCCGGAAGATCTCGGTCATGAGGGGGTTGCTCTCAGCCATCTTCTCGACCATGTCCGGGATGTCTTTCAGGTAGGTCCCGGAGGCCAGCCACATCAGCCCGGTCCCGACCGTCCACCACAGCAGGGCCAGGCGCTGCTGGCGCCAGGCCAGCGCGGCCGGGGAGCGCAGCGCGGCGCGGGCGGCGGCGCGTCCGGCCCGGTCGGGATACATCCCGGCGCCGAAGTCCCGGTGCGAGGCGAGCCCCGCCGCGAGCGCCAGCAGCACCACGACCGCCACGACGCCGAGCGCCAGCGGCCAGGCCCGGGTGTCGACGAACACCCGGGTCTGCTGGGCCCACGCGACCGGCGAGAACCAGGACAGGGCCGAACCGTGCCCGTCGGCGGCGGCACCCTCGATATCACCGGCGGCGCGCACCACGACGGCCAGCCCGAGCCCGGCCCCGGCCAGACCGGAGGCGCCGCGTCCCTGCGCTGTCAGCTGGCAGGTCACCGTTGCCACCGCCCCGAAGACCACAGCAGTCAGCCCCGCAGCGGCAGCCAGGACGAGGCTGTCACCGAGGCCGTACCCGCCCGCGGCCAGCAGGACGACGGTGAGCCCGGCGATCGCGGTGTTGACGACCACCACCAGCGCCATAGCGGCCACGGCGGGGGCGTGGCGGCCCACCACCCCGGCCCGGACCAGCTCGGACCGGCCGGACTCCTCCTCGGCCCGGGTGTGGCGCACCACCTCCAAGATGCTCATCACCGCCAGGGCGATGACGATCCACAGCAGCAGCTCGTTGGCCATCATCGCGCCGACGCTGTAGTCGTCCAGGCCGTATCCCGGGCCGGTCATCATGATGCTGGCCGGGGTGTCCATCAGGGCGGCCCGCGACTGGCGCTCCTCCGGGGTGCTGTACAGCGCGCCGAAGGCGACGACGACGTACCCCCACAGCGCCACGACCGAGACGGTCCACACGCCCAGGCGCACCCGGTCGCGCCGCAGCATGAACCGCAGCAGCAGGCCGGTCCCGGCCAGGCTGTTGCCACCAGCGGCAGCCGCGGTGGGTCTGCCAGGTTCGGGTCGGTCTGGTTTCTCGGTGTCCAGCGGCGGGCTCACCGGTCGGCCCCCCGGTCGGGCCGGCCTGCGGTTTCGAGCGCGTCGCCGTAGTGCCGCAGGAACAGCTCTTCCAGGGACGGGGGCGTGGCGGTGAAGGCGTGCACGCCCAGCGTCCCGGCCACGGTGAGGACCTGGCCGAGCCGGTCGTTGTCGACGGAGAACGCGACGTGGGTGACAGCACCGTCGGGTGTCGTCCTCAGGTCGTGGACCCCGGGCAGGGTGGCGAGCGGCGACGGGTCGCGGTCGACCACGGCGGTGACGGCCGACCGGGTCAGGTGCCGCAGGTCGTCCAGCGTGCCGGACTCCACGGCCCGGCCCGCCCGGATGATCGTCACCGTGTCGCAGACCTTCTCCACCTCGCTCATGATGTGGCTGGACAGCAGCACCGACCGACCTTGGGCCTTGACCTCGCGCAGGTACTCGGTGAACACGGCCTCCATCAGCGGGTCCAGGCCCGAGGTCGGCTCGTCCAGCACCAGCAGCTCGGTGTCGGAGGCGAACGCGGCGACCAGGGCCACCTTCTGCCGGTTGCCCTTGGAGTAGGTGCGGGCCTTCTTCGACGGGTCCAGCTCGAAACGTTCCAGCAGCTCGGCCTTGCGCGCCCGGTCCAGGCCGCCGCGCAGCCGGGCCATGAGGTCGATGGCCTCCCCGCCGGTCAGGTTGGGCCACAGGGAGACGTCCCCGGGCACGTAGGTCAGGCGGCGGTGCAGGGCGACGGCGTCGGCCCACGGGTCGCCGTCGAGCAGGCGGACGGTGCCGCGGTCGGCCCGCAGCAGCCCCAGCAGCACCCGGATGGTGGTGGACTTGCCCGAGCCGTTCGGCCCCAGGAACCCGCTGACCTGGCCGGGCTGGACGGTCAGGTCCAGCCCGTCCAGGGCCTTGGTGGTGCCGAACGACTTGTGCAGGTCGTGGATCGCGATGGCGGGGGTCATGTTTCCTCGGTCGGTGGAGGGTCGGTGCCGGGCGGTGCTGGGAGTGTGGGCGGGTCGGGTACCTGCATGAGGTAGTCGTCGAGGATGCGCCGGGTGGTCAGGAAACCGTCGGTGTACAGCTCCAGCAGGGGCAGGTACGACTCGGCGAAGAACCGGCGCACCCCGGTGGTGAGGTCGTCCGGGTCGTCGAGGGTGACAGACAGCATCAGGGCACCCAGCGCGGACAGCACCAGGTAGCGCACCCGGGCTGCCTCGTCGCGGGAGGGGTGGGCGACACCGGCCGTGACCGCCTCCGCGATGTAGCGCTGCGCGTCCGCGACCATGTGCTCGACGAAGGCGAGTCCCGCCGGGCCGCCGTCCTGCAGCGAGCGCAGGACGTAGCCGACCAACGGGGCGTACCGGTCGGCCGAGGCGAACGCCTCCAGGAAGCCCAGTCCGGCGGCCGCCCGTCCGATGTGCTCCGACTTGGCCTGCCGGATCAGCGTCAGCACATGGTCGTCGCACGCCTGCCGCAGCCCGCCCTTGGAGCCGAAGTGGTGGATGACCAGCCCCGGACTGACACCGGCGTCGGCGGCCACCGCCCGCACCGGCGCCCCGAACCCGTCGGCGGCGAACCGCAGCACCGCGGCGTCGCGGATACGCGCCCGGGTGGTCAGATCCTCGACTGAACGCACGTTCAACATGCTATACGCCCGTTCAGATCCGCGCTAGGCCTGTCGCCGAGGGTGAGCCCTGTGAGGGACGAAGTTCCGGACGAGGGACGAAGCAATAGGTTCGTCCCTCGTCCGAAACTTCGTCCCTCGACCATGGCTGTCGATCAGGTGTGAGATCATCTGCGCGGCGCGTATCGTACGTCTGATGTATGATACATCGCGTGTTGGATAGTGGAGAGGGCTGGTTCGTCGGTCGGTCGCGGCTGATGGGGAGCCTGCGGGAGCATCTGGACGCGACCAGCCAGCGCGGGCGGATCCTGGCCGTGCGAGGCAGGCGTCAGGTCGGCAAGTCCACCGCGCTCGAACGTTTCGTCGAGGGGTGCGGTGTGCCGTACCTGTACGCCACCGGTGTCTACCGGGGCTCGGCGCGGCAGCACCTGGACGGGCTCGCCGCGGCGGCCCACCAGTCGCGTGTCCCGCTGCCGGGCGCGGACGAGCTCTTCGCCGCGCCGCCAGCCTCGTGGCGTGACGCTCTCGGCAAGATCGGTCTGGCTGCCCGGTCGGGTCCGGTCGTGGTCGTCCTGGACGAGTTCCCCTGGTTCGTCGGTACCGATCCGTCGTTGGAGGGCGAGCTCCAGGCGGTCTGGGACCGGGTCTGGGAGAAGCTGCCGGTCCTGCTGGTCCTGATCGGCTCGGACGTGGCGATGATGGACCGTCTGACCGGCTATGGGCGTCCGCTCTTCGGCCGGGTGCGCGATGTGCGTCTGGGGGCGCTCGACCCGGGCGAGGTGGCGCAGGCGCTGCCGCACGCCGACGCCCAGGAGGTCCTCGACGCCTACCTGATCACCGGCGGGTATCCCCGGCTGGTGCAGGACCTGGTCGGCAGCGGTCGGCCGACCCGCGACTGGGCGGCCCGGTGCTTCGCCGACCCGTTCAGCCCCCTGCTGGCCACCGGCCGGTTCATCATGGACGCTGAGTTCCCCGACAGCCCGGCTGCGTCGCACGTCCTGGCCGTCATCGGGTCGCAGGATTCCGGGCGCCCGGGATTCACCGATATCGTGTCGGCCGTCGCCGACCCTGACGAGCGCAAGTCCACCGAGACTGCTGTCACTCGCGCCCTGGGCCTGCTGAGCGGTCCCAAGGAGCTGATCGAGCGCGAGCTGCCAGCCTGGGCGGCACCGAAGACGAGGCTGCGCCGCTACCGGGTGGCCGACCCCTACCTGAGGTTCTGGTTCCGTTACGTCGACCAGCAGGCCGACCTGGTCTGGCGCGGTCGGCCCGACCTGCCGCTGGCCCGTTTCGAACAAGACTGGCCGACGTGGCGGGGGCACAGCGTAGAACCGGTCGTGCGACAGTCGTTGCTCCGTCTGGCGGTCGACCACCCAGAGCTGGGCGGCGTCGAGCAGGTAGCGCCCTGGTGGACCCGCGACGGTCAGACCGAGATCGACGTCGTCGCCACCACGAGAGCCACCACCGCTGTGGTGGGGACCATCAAGTGGCGCTACTCAGGCGGCGTCACCAGGCACGAGCTGGTCCGGCTGGCCCATGCGGCCAGCCTGGTGCCCCACGCCGCGGACGCACGTCTGGCCGCGGTCTTCCCGGCCGGAGACGCGCCAGCCGAGGCCGACCTGGTCTTCCGGGCCGAGGACCTGCTCGCAGCCTGGCGCCCGTGAGACAGCGGCGCGGTGTCTCAATTCAGCGGCGCCCGGCAGGCGAACCGTTGTACGCTCCTGCGGTGTTCAGCCGGAAGAGGAAACGTGTCCGCACGATCGTCCTCGACGGGGTCACATACTGGTGGATCGTCAGCGGTTGTTGTCCTCAGGAGACAACACTCAAGGTGTTCTCCGCCGAGGGAAGCTTCCTCTTCAGCAGGCACATCGGATACTGCGCGCCTGCGGCGACGGATATCGGCCTGACGCCAGCGGATGTCCGCCAGGTGGTGCGTCGTTGGGTGGCGGACCACGACGACCTCGACGCCGCACCTGCGGTCAGACGCCCCCAGCGTCGACTGCCGCACCGACCACGCCCGACCCTCCGGCGTCAGTGAGCCCTGCGAGGGACGAAGTTCCGGACGAGGGACGAAGTAATAGGTTCGTCCCTCGTCCGAAACTTCGTCCCTCGTCCGACGGGTGCTGCGAGTGCCGCACCAGCCTCATGGGGTGTCGGTCTCTGGGGCGGTCTGCGACAGGTGGCGGCCGAGTTCGGCGCTGGGGCGGTTGACGTCCCGCGCCTGGTTGGTCACTACCGCCACCGCCATCCCTTCGGTGGGGCACAGCCCGACGAAGGAGCAGAAACCGCCGGTCCCGCCGTTGTGCCACAGCGTGTCTTTGGCGCCGCGCAGCCAGCCGAGCCCGATATGCGGCACGGCCTGGTGCTGCTGGGTCATCCGGATCGGCTCTTCCAGTACCGAACCGGTCGGGTCGAGTTGGACCGACAAGAAGCACAGCAGGTCGGTCATCGTGGACAGCAGCGCCCCCGCACCCTGCATCCCTTCCAACGGCCACGGTGCGGCACTTCCGCCGCGCTTCCGGCACCCCAGGGCGGTGCGGGCCTGCTGGTCAGCAGCGCTCTGGCGGCGGGTGAGCGTGTCGCTCAGACCCAGCGGTCGGCTGACCCGGGTGCGCAGCAGGTCGTCGTACGCGGTACCTGAGGCTCGTTCCATCGCAAGGCCCAGGAGCGCGACCCCCGTGTTGGAGTAGTCGGGCTGACCGGTACCGGGGGTCCGGCTCAGCTGCATCCGCGACACCCGTTCCAGCAGTACTTCGCTGGTCAGGCCACGGTAAGGATCAGCGCCGCGCAGCACGTCCACCCCGGCGCGCAGCACGTCCACCGCGCCGCGCCACGACAGCGGTGCAGGAAAACCCGGCAGCCCGCTGGTGTGGGTCGCCAGGTTCTCCAGCGTGATCGGGGTGCCGTCCCGTTGCGGGATCGCGACGTCGGGGAGCAGCTCGACGACCGGGGTGTCCAGCTCCCACTCGCCGCGGACCACCCCGTCAGCCAGCAGCAGGCTGGTGAACACCTTGGTCACCGAACCGATCTCGAACAGCGTGCGGCCATCGGGAACCTTGCCGTGCCCGTCATCGCCCCGCCCCGCCACCGCGCTGCGCCCCCCCTGGATCGCCCCGACCACCACACCTCGACGCTGACGACCAGCCTGCTCCGCCGTCTGGTTGACCGCATCGTCCAGTTCCACCGGGCCAGCATACGGTCCACGGAGCAACGCCCGGACTCTTTTTGCGGCGCCCTGCGAGGGACGAAGTAATAGGTTCGTCCCTCGTCCGGAACTTCGTCCCTCGACCGTGCTGGGGTCGGGGTGAGCCGCACCCTGGCGGGACAGGGACGGTTCAGAAAGTGAGCCTGCTGCGGGTTGCGTAGTTCCCGGACGGGCACGGCGGGCGGCACCCGTAGCCGGTCGGACACGTATCCGCCTACCACCCGCCCGGCTTGTGCTCGGTGCTCGGTTCTTGGGTCCCATTGCAACCCCAACCCACCGTCATGCGAGAGATCGCCGCCCGGACCTGACCAACCGACGAACTGATGCCATGGCCACGGGAGGTCTCATATCTGGTCTTGGTGCCCTGGGTGTCTTGGGCCTGGTCGACGGACTGGTGCTCATGGCCAGGTGGGAGTCTTCGTGCCGGGCTGTCGTCGTGTGCCTGGCAGGCACGCAGACCGGGCGGGTGGTAGGCGGACACGCTTCCGACCAGCTACGGGTGCCGCCCGCCGTGCCCGTCCGGGAACTACGCGACCGGATCGGGGTGCTTGCGAGAGTTCTCGCCGGGGTTGCAGCCGACACGTCGCATCGATTCGAGACTTCTGTCGCGGATTCGAGAGTTAAACTCTCGAATCCGCGACAGAAGTCTCGAATCGACGGTTGGGGTGGCGCCACGGAAGGGACACCTCGACCATGGCTGTCGATCAAGTGCTGCGGAGGATGTCGTCGAGGCAGAAGGTGGCGTAGAGGGGGACGGAACGCAGGTGGGGTTCGCGTCCGAACTGCTTGGTGGAGCAGCGCACCGCGTAGGGAGGGTGGTGACGCTGGGCGTAGACGCCCAGGCTCTTGGAGCGGACGTTGTCGGCGGACTTCACCTCGAGCGGCAGCACGCGCATCTGGTCGTCGACGACGAGGAAGTCGACCTCGGCGGTGTTACCAGAGGTCCAGTAGCCGCTGGCGACCCCGGCGGCTTCGAGAGACTGCTTGACCAGGTTCTGGGCCAGGGCACCGTGGAAGACCGAGGAGATGACGCGTCGGGCGTCGTCGTCGAGGTAGACCTGCGGGCGGACGCCCAGCGCCTGGGACAGCAGACCGACATCGGCCAGGTAGGTCTTGAAGAACGTCCCGTCGGGCACCGGACGCAACGGGGCGGACGGTGGTTGCTCCACCAGACGGTGGCGGTGAACCAGACCGGCGTTCTCCAACCAGGCGAAAGCCGCTTCGTACTGCTCGGCCCGGGCGCCCTTGGCCATGTCCGCCAGTTTGAACTTACGGTTCTGGCGCGCCAGCTGGCGCGGTGCGGAGTCCCAGATCGCCCGGACCCGGGCGGCGGTCGCGTCGTCGAGGTAGAGGCTGGCGTCGGCGGCGTACAGGTGGGCGATATCGCCCTGCACCTGGCGGACCTGGTCCCAGTCGCCGGAGGTGACCAGACGCTCGACCGCAGCTGGCATCCCGCCGACCATGAGGTAGCGGCGCAGCTGCGCCAGGGCCTCGTCGTGGGCGACGAACGGGCGGTCCTCGGCCAGGCAGGCGCGGATGGCGTCCGGCCAGGTGTCCCGACCGGTCGCCCAGCAGTACTCCTCGAACGTCATCGGGTGCATGGTGGCGATCTCTACCTTGCCCACCGGGAACGAGAACCGGGGTTCGCGGTGGACGGTGACACCGAACAGGCTCCCGGTGGCCACCACCCGCAGACCAGGGGCCTGCTCGGCGAAATACTTCAGGGCGGTCAGGGCTGGCTGGCACAGCTGCACCTCGTCCAGCACGACGAGGGTGTCACCCGGGGTGATCGGCACGCCGAGCAGCAGCCCGAGATCCTCGACGATGCGCCAGGGGTCGAGGACTCCGTCGAACACCCTGGTCAACCGGGCCAGGTCGGTCTGGAAGTTGACGTAGGCCGTCTTGGCGAACCGGTCGGCGCCCAGCTGGCGCGCCGAGTACGTCTTGCCGACCTGCCGCGCTCCCAGGAGCACCAGAGGCAGGGCGTCGTCGGTCTGGGCCCACCGGGCCAGCCGCGCTTCGATCGTCCGCCGCACGCACCCTCTCCTTCGATGCACAGGTTCCTATGAAAAAGTGTACACGGAACGCACTTCTTCATAGGAACTTGTGTGGTGGTGCGTCCCCAGTGCCGACTGCCGCACCGACCGCGCCCGACCCTCCGGCGTCAGTGAGCCCGCGAGGGACGAAGCCCCGGACGAGGGACGAAGCAATAGGTTCGTCCCTCGTCCGGAGCTTCGTCCCTCGACCATGCTGGGTCGTGCGGGTGGCCGTCACAGCGATGCCGTCCACCGGTCCACCAGTTCGACGAACACTTCTTCGTCCATGTCGGCGAGCACTTCCGCTCCCCGGGGCCATCCGCCCGCCTGCCAGGCGGCCAGGAGCTGCCCCAAGGCTGCGTCCGGGTCATGCCCGGCGTAGGTCCGGGCGAGCCGCACCCGGTCGTCCACCACGAAATACGAGTCCTCCAGGACCAGGCCAACCGAAACTGTGTCGAGCAGGACCCGAGCCGTGTCTGTCGCGCCGACGTCGACGAGAGCAGCAAAGAGGCGATTCGCCTTGGCGCCACACTCGTACTCGGTGAAATAGGCAGGTGCGCCCGCCTCTTTGGAACGTCGTGCCCGGCTGCTGAGAGCTAACGCCGAGTCTCGTGCCTGGTCGTACGTCGTGCTCCAGTCCTGACCGGTCCGCGCCAGCCCCCGCAGCGCACCTGACAGGAGCAGAAGATGGTTCCACTCGCCGGGAGCGCGTTCGGCGACCAGCTGTTCTACCCGCTCGGACCGCGAGGTGACAACCAGAGACTCGGCGATCAGCTCCCACTCGGGCACGTTGCCGCGAAAATCTGGGTCCATCCCTGTCTTGCGGAGCGACAGCGCCTCTTGCTGGACGAAGTCGGGCAACGACGGGTCTGGGTCTGGGACACCAGGAACCAGCAGCTCTGCTTCTGCACGAAAAGCCTCCTCGTGCGCGACGGCCGCCGCGACCGCATCGTCGTCGCGGCCAAGGCCGCACAGGGCGACGGCCAGGCACGTGCGCACCGGGTCAGGCCCCGCCAGCTCGAACTCCCAGCCTTCCCGGCCGTCGTCGGCAAGATCACGCTCGATACTGGTGACGAGCGTCGCCAACGGTGCCTGCTCACCACGTCTCACCAGCAGGAGCGCAAGCTCCGGCAACCCGCTGTCGGGCGAGATCGCTTCGAGGGGCACCTGGTCGAGCGGTCCGAGCAGCCTCAGCGCGTCTTCCACGCGATCCCGTGCGACGAGGGCTGGCAAGACCACGGTGAACAGAGCCTGGCACTGAAGATGCTCGTCGTCTTTCCACACCGAGCTGGCCGCAGTCGACTCGCACAGCGACCAGGCGTCGTCTACCCGGCCGACGCAGATCATCCGGTTCACAACATGGTTGAACAGGTCGTATGCAGGGTCCTGGTTGTCGAGGGTTCCTGCCACGGCGTGCTCGACGATCTCGTCTGGTGCCAGGCTGCACAGGTCCAGCTCGTGACGCACAAGGTCCGCGAACTGGTCCCGAGCTGCCTTGTCGACATGGTCTGGCACACCCAGAGCAGCCTGTCCGTCGCTGTTCTCGACGAACGAGTGAACGACCTGCTCGGCGACACGCTCCAGGTCCGAACCCTCGCACGCCATGGTCGCGGCGACTGCCTGGGCACGAGCAACCTGGCCGTGGCGGACTAGAACGCCGACAAGTTCCCGCCGCGTCGCGCGCGGGCCGGTGAAAACCGCTTCCCAGAGTTGTTCGAGCACTCTTCATCCTACCTCGTCAGGGTTTTGATCGACCGGCTACGGGTGCCGTCCGCCGTGCCCGTCCGGGAGCTACGCGACCGGATCATGGTGCTTGCGAGAGTTCTCGCCAGGGTTGCTGGCCGGTACGTCGCATCAGTTCGATACTTCTGTCGCCGGGTTGGGGGGGTAAAACTCCAAATCCCCCCACAAAAAATCAAAAAACAGGCCGGGGGGGGGCCCGCCGGGGGGGC
>WRMB01000038.1 GCA_009777345.1 Micrococcales bacterium
GGGGGGTTTTTTGGCGGGGGGGTGTGGGGGGGCCGGCGCGCGCGGGGGCGCGGGCCCCCGGCGGGGGGGGGGCCCCCCGCGGCCGTTGGGGGGGGGCGCGGGGGCGGCGGTCCGGGTGGTTACTTGCCGTCCTGGATGACCTGGGCCACGTTGCGCTCGGCCAGCGCGGCGATGGTGAGCACCGGGTTGACCGTTCCGGTCGAACCTGGGATCAGGGCGCCGTCGACCACGTACAGCCCGGGGTGGCCGGTGACCCGGCCGTAGCCGTCGGTGGCCTTGCCCAGCACCGCGCCGCCCAGGGGGTGGGCGGTGAAACCGGCGTTGACGTCGGGGACCAGGCCGGGCACGCCGGTCTTGATCTTGTTGACGTCGGCGACGTGGTTGATGACCTCGCGCATCGACCGGACGGTCTCGTCGTTGCCGGTGGACGGCCAGTCCAGGGTGACCCCACCGTCGGGCTTGCCGTCCATGCGCATCTGGGTGCGGCTGGCCGACCGGTCCGCGCCGGGGTTGTAGCTGAACCCGGACCGGGTGTCGTCCAGGGTCATGCCCAGAGAGGCGATCAGGCCCAGGCCGATGAGGGACGGGTTGGCCCCGACGCCGGGGACGGCCCAGTTCTCGAAGGTGACGGGCAGGCGGTTCCTGCCCTCGTCGAGGATGCGCGACGGTGACGGGTTGCCCTGGGTCAGACCGGTCGACGGGGAGTGCCGCACGATGACCGCGGCGTCGCCGTTGGTGCCCCAGCCCTGACCGACGTGCTCGTTGACGTTCTGCAGCGTGCCAGCGTGCCGGGCCCGCAGCAGCAGCTCGGTCGAACCGATGGAACCGGCGCCCAGCACCAGCCGGTCGCAGGTCACGGTGACGTCCTTGCGCACGATGGAGCCGAACGGGTTGATCACGTCGAACCGCACCCAGTACCGGCCGTTGGCCTCCTGCCCGATAGCGGTGACCACGTGCTGGGGGTGGATCGTGACCTTGCCCGTCGCCACGGCGTCTTTCAGCGCGCCCTGGGTGAGGTCGAACTTGGCGCCGTTGGAGTTGCCGAAGTTCGTCTCGCCGTTGGTGGACGACGGCCGCGACAGCCCGTCGAGCTCGTCCCGGACGACGTTCCAGGCGAAGTTCGAGTCGATCTTGTGCGGGGCGTGCCCGGCTTTGGTGAACAGGTTGTCCCAGGTGCGGCAGTGGCCGAACGGGTCGGGCTTGGGCCCGAGCCCGAGCAGCCCGGTGCGCTTGCCGTACTGGCCCCGGTAGATATCGTCCGGCATGGTCGAGCCGCGCACGGTCGCCAGGGCCTTGGGCCACCAGGTCGAGCTCATCTCCTGGTAGGTCAGGCCGATGCCCGCGAACGCGTGGTCAAAGAAGCGCTGCTCGGGTGCGATGAGCACCCCGGTGTAGATGATGGACCCGCCGCCCACCGCCGAACCCTGCCAGACCTGGATACCAGGCTGGTCGATGACCTCCAGGGCCCCGGCGAAGAAGTCCTCGGCCAGGATCGGCAGGCCGTGCAGGCCCTTGTCCACCTTCCGGCGGAACCACAGCGCCCGGCCGTCGATATCGCTGAAGATCGTCTCGGGGGAGAAGGTGTCACCCTGGTTGAACAGCTTCTCGACCGCAGTGGCGTAGCGCGGGCGCAGCGGCCAGCGCAGGCCGCGCTCCAGCATCGCCACCTGGGCCCCGGCCTGGCCGAGCCGCAGGGCGGTGATGGCCGCGCCGAACCCGGTGCCGATGACCAGGACCTCGCTGTGCGAGCCGAGCGCGACCGGTTCTTGGTAGCTGGCGTCGAAGAGCTGGGGGACCCGGTTGCGGTAGAAGGAGTCGGACTTGGGCAGGAGCGCCGAGCGGGCCGGGACGGCCGCCCCAGGGGCTCCGGTGGCGGCACTGGCGGTGCCGACCCCGGCGGCCGCCGTGGCGACGACGGTGGCGGAGCTGGTGAGGAACGTGCGGCGGGAGAGCGTCATGGCGATCCTGTCTGGGCGGTCCGGTCCGGGCCTTGCAGCCGATAGACTATCGGCACATAGAGGTTGTTACTACACCTATCAGGTGAAAACATCGTGGAAAATTCTCGGCTCGAGGGGCCGATCGAGTCAGGTCTGACCTGTCAGATCAGTCTCGCAGCTGGTACGAGACGACCGAGCAGACTGTCATCGTCACACCCGGGCTGTAGGTGATCCCCCGCCAGGGGCGGGCATCGTCGGGGCAGGTCCGGCCCGGCCCGTCGACGTCCTCGTCGAACAGCCTGACGATCTGGAACTCCGCCGGGACGAGGTCTGACACCAGGAGATCGTAGGTGTCCGCCGCTTCCTCTCGGTCGAGCGGCGGGAAGGTATGGCCGCAGGCGGTGGTGCGCAGGACGTCGGCGTTGGCGCTCCGGCCGCGCTCCGGGTGGCCGAGGTTGATGAACCCGTAGAAGCAGGTGTCGACGGTTGGCACGGTGTTCATCAGGTAGGTGAAGCCGCTGTCGGAGAACGACCAGCACCCGGTCGTGTCGTCGCAGTCGGTCGTCACGTCGTCGGGGGTGATTCCGGCGACCTGGACGTTGGCGCCGTCCCCGCAGTCGGTGACGTTGGACGCCCAGTCGTCGGGTCGGTCGTAGAAGAGCGTCACCGCGTCGAGGGTCAGGCAGGTGCCCGCGACGACCGGCGCGGGCTCAGGGCTGGTGGTCACGGCAGGCTCGGCGGACGTCGCTCCGCGTGTCCACGGCCACCAGCCCCGGACCTGGCCCCACGCGCCGACCCCGGCCAGCGCGACGACGACCGCGACGGCCACCATCACCGCTCCGGCCTGGTTGCGCCGGGGTGCGGCTGGTGCGCTGGCTGGAGCCGTCGGGGCTGCGGGGCGGTGGGCGCTGTGCGACGACGGTCGCTGCTGCGGCGCCACGGAGCGTGGCCTGGGCGGCGGTGGTGGGGACGGCGGTCGCGGTGGCGCGCTGGCGGGCAGGGCGACCGTGGCGCGCCGTTCACCGCGGTCCGCGGGTGGCATCACCGTGGTGGGGGCGTTGTCGGGCTCTCGGGGCAGGCCGGGCGGACGGGTCGTCGGGTCGCGCCGGACGGCGTCCAGGTCGGCGCGGAACGCCTCCGCGGTGGGGTAGCGGGCGTCACGGTCCTTGGCCAGCGCCTTGGCCAGCACCTCGTCCAGCACCGGGGGCAGCTGGGGGACCAGGCTGCTCGGCCGGGGCGGGGTGTCGTTGACGTGGGCGTAGGCCACCCCGACCGTCGAGTCGGCGACGAAGGGCGGCCGTCCGGTCAGCATCTCGAAGAGCAGGCACCCGGTGGAGTACAGGTCGGACCGGGTGTCGACCCGCTCGCCCACCGCCTGCTCCGGGGACAGGTAGGCGGCGGTGCCGACCACGCCCTCGGTGGTGGTGGTACCGGTCTCGGCCACCGAGCGGGCGATGCCGAAGTCCATCACCTTGATCGCCCCCGAGGCGGTGACCATGACGTTCGCCGGTTTGACGTCCCGGTGGACCACCCCGGCCTGGTGGGCGAGCTCCAGCGCCGCCAGCACGTCCGAGGTGATGCTCAGGGCGCTGTCCACCGACAGCGGCCGACCGTCCGGGAGCAGATCGCCCAGCGGGTGGCCCACGACCCGTTCCATCACGATGAACGGCACCCGGACCCGTCCGCCGGTCGGCCCGGGCAGGTCCGCCTCGTCGGTGTCGTAGACCCGCACGATCGCGGGGTGGTTGAGCTTGCCCGCCAGCCTGGCCTCACGGGCGAACCGGCGGCGGAACGCCGGGTCGCGCACCAGGGACAGGTGCGGCACCTTGATCGCCACCTGGCGTCCCAGCAGCTGGTCGCGGCCCAGGTGGACCTCGGCCATCCCGCCGTGCCCGATGACCTCCCCCAGCTCGTAGCGGCCGCCGAGCAGCACCACCGCCGGTTCGGCCGGGGCGGCCGGGCGCACCTGCGGCGTGTGCGGCGTGCGGGGCCGGGCGGCCGGGGTCGCCAGGGCGTCCGGGGTGCGCAGGGCACCGGTCGCCACGGCCATCTTCGGGTCGCCGAGCGGTTCGGCGATGATCCCCGTGACCTGGTGCAGCGCCCGGGCCAGCGCCGGGGTGTAGGCGGTGCCGCCGGTCAGGTGCAGCCGGGCCAGCCGGGTGGTGCCCGAGTCGCGCAGGGCGCGGGTGAGCAGCTCGGCGGCCTGGGCCATCGCGGGAGAGATCAGGGTCTCGTACTCGTCGCGGCTGACGGTCACGACCGTGTCGTGCCCCGCCACCGACACCCCGACCGGTGCCGTCGGGTACTCCGAGAGCTCCTGCTTGGCGGCCCGGACGACGTCGAGCAGGGTCAGGGCGGCGCCCAGGTTCTCCGGCTCGTCCAGCGCCGCGACGACCGGCGCCTGGCCCGAGGCGGTGAGCCGGTCGGTCACCCACCGGTACAGCAGATCGTCCAGGTCGTTGCCGCCCAGACGGTCGTCGCCGGTCTGGGCCACGACCACCGGTCCGCTGTCGGTGGTCTCCAGCACCGCGATATCGCAGGTACCGCCGCCGATATCGACTACCGCGACCCGGCTGCCGGGCGGCAGGGCCTGCGGGGCGGCGGGCGCGTGGAGCGCCGCCACCGGTTCGGGCAGCAGCCAGACCTGCGCGGCGTCGAACCCGGCCAGCACCGCCGCCTCGCACAGCGCGCCCAGCCTGGCCGGTCCCCAGCCGACCGGGTGGGTGAGGACCACCCGGTCAGGAGCGGTGCCGCCCGCCGCGCGCACCGCCCGCTCGCGCACGGCGGTCAGCACGTGCGCGACGATCTGCGCCGGGGAGACCAGGTCGTCGCCGAACACCGCCGGTTCCTGGCCGAGCCGGGCCTTGGGGGCGCCGACGAACGTGGTCGGGTCGGTGCGTCGGGCGTTGAGCGCGGCCTGGCCCACCCGCCACCCGGTGCCGGTGAGCACCACCGCCGAGGGCATGGTGTCCGAGCCGGAACCGAGCGTGACCTTCTCGACCCGCCCGTCGGGCCCCCCGGGCACCCGGGTGTCGGCGAACCGCAGCGCGGCACCGGTGTTCGACGTGCCGAAGTCGACCGCGAGGACCCAACCCGCGGGACCTGATGCCCTCGGTGGTGGTGAGTCCAGGTCCACGATCGCCCATCTTCCGCCGGTTCGAGGGGGATTCTACCGGTGGGGCAGGGGTGGGTCCGCTCGTCGTCCAGAACTCTCACCGCCTCGGGGCGGACGACGGCGCGGCGGGCCCGCCGCGCCGTCGACCGCCGCTGCCCGGGTCAGGCGTGGTGCTGCGGGCTCGTCGTATCACCGGTCCTGGACGGTCAGGGTCGTCTCGACGTGATGCAGGACGTCCGGCCAGGTGAGGGTCGGGACGCAACCGTCGGGGACGGGCCTGGTCTCGCCAGCGGCCGTCTTCGGCTGGGGACCGAACAGGTAGCGGTGGGCGACCAGGTCCGCCAGGGCGGTGTGGACGTCGGGACGGTCGTCGACGAAGTGGGTCAGGCGCAGCCTGCGGGCGTGGACCGCCTTGTCGGGGCGGGCGCGGCAGAACTGCACCTGGTCCGGGTCGAGCCCGGTGCGGGTATAGACGTCGTTGCCCGCCAGCCAGAGCTGGGTGCGCTCGGCGATGCGCGGACCGCACTTGGAGACCAGCCAGACCCGACCGTCGAACCGTTCGACCAGCCAGGCCAGGCCGTCCAGCGCGCCGGGGACCTCAGGCGTGGCGACGAGGGCGTCGTCGTCGCCGGTGAAGAACGACGTGTCGGCCCCAGGGACCAGGCCCTCCACCAGGACCCGGCCCACGTCCACGCCGATGCGGGGTTCGGTGACATGTTTCATGGTTCCAGCCTGCGGCCTCCGTACCCCAAGGGGAACTATATATTCGCTTCGGTGCCATAGACTCCGGCTATGACCCAGGACGTGCTGCCCGCTGAACCGGGCACTTCGTCTGGTCGGCGCAGCGACCTGGAGGCCGACGCCGTCCACGCCTTCGGGGTGTTCGCCGCGCACCTCAGCTTCACCGCCGCCGCCGCGACGCTGCACATCACCCAGCCGTCCCTGCACGTCAAGATCCGCAAGCTCGGTGCCGCGCTGGGTGTCGAGCTGTACCGGCGCCAGGGCCGCGGCCTGGTGCTCACCGAGGCCGGGCGGCAGCTGGCCGCCTACGCCCACGACGCCCACCGCCGGGCCGACGACCTGCTGGCCACGCTGCGCGGGACGTCCGGTACGGTCGGCGTCGCCGCCGGTCGGGGCGCCTGCCGCTGGGTGGTGGCCGACGGGCTGCGGGCCCTGGCCGCCTCCGGCCGCAACCTGACGGTGACCACCGCCCGTCGTGAGGCCGCGCTGACCGCCCTGCACGACGGGCGCGTCGACATCGCCGTGATCGGGTACGAGCCGCCGCCGGGCACCCTGCACTCCCGCCGCCTGGCAGCTTATGCGCAGGTGCACGTCGTGCCGTCCGACCATCCGCACGCCACCCGCCCTGGGGTGACGGTGGCCGACCTGTCCGGTGCCGCGCTCGTCGTCCCGCCCGCCGAACGCCCCCACCGCCGCGCCCTGGACCGAGCCCTGGCCGACACCGGGGTGCCCTGGCGGGTAGCGGCCGAGGTCGACGGCTGGGACCTCCAGGTGCACCTCGCCGGGCTGGGGGTGGGCACCACCGTCGTCAACGGCTGCGTCCCGCCACCGCCCGGCTGGGTGGCGGTCCCGGTGACAGACCTGCCCACGGTCACCTACTGGTCGGTGTGGCGCCCCGGCCGCGACGCCCTCCTGGCCGAGTCCCTGGCCCTGCTGCACACCCAACTGAGCGAGACAGTGGGGACGGTTCCTAATGTCCTGCCTGGTCACACAGCGACCAGGACAGTAGGAACCGTCCCCACTGTCCTGCCCACTGTCCTGCGGACTCCAGGCCGGGAGGCGGACTGATGACGGACCTGGTGGCCGCCTCCAAGCACCTGGCGTTCGTGCTGCGGCACGACCCGGCCTCGGTCGGCCTGGTGCTCGACCCGCACGGCTGGGTCGATGTCACCGACCTGCTCGCCGCCCTGGCCGCGCACGGCCACCGGCTGAGCGTCGACCAGCTCGACCGGCTGGTCGACGACAGGGTCGTCACCGGCGACAAGCGCCGGTTCGAACGCCGCGGCACCCGCATCCGCGCCCGGCACGGCCACAGCGTCGAGGTGACCTGGGACGGACCACCCACCACACCCCCGGCCCTGCTCTACCACGGCACCGTCGCCCGCTTCCTGCCCGCTATTCGCGTCCAGGGCCTGCGCCCAGGGCAGCGCCGCTGGGTGCACCTGTCCGACGACCCCGCCGCCGCCGCGGACGTCGGCGCCCGCCGGGGTTGCCCGGTGGTCCTGCGCGTCGACGCCGCCGCGATGCACGCCGCCGGGCACGAGTTCTACCGCTCCGGCAGCGTCTGGCTCACCGCGAGCGTCCCACCGGCCTGTCTCCACGAAGACACTCCTCCCTCAGCCGCTTGAGCCAGTTCGATACTTTTGTCGCCGATTCGAGAGTTAAACTCTCGAATCGGCGACAAAAGTATCGAACTGGCGCGACGGCAGCTCGGCGGCGGTGGGCGGGTCGGCGCCAGGGCGGGTGACGGTGATCGCGGCGATCTGGGTGCAGCGGGCCAGGATCTGCCCGAGTGTCGCTTCTGGTGCGTTGCGCAGGGTGTCCCGGCGGTCTGCGCCGAGCAGGTCGGCCGACCACAGGCCGTCGACCAGGCCGGCCATGAAGGAGTCGCCCGCGCCGACCGTGTCGGCCACGGTCACCTGTGGCGTGGCCATGTGCACCTGGATCCCTGCGGCTGTGACGGCGAACGCCCCAGCCGCGCCCAGGGTCACCACGACCAGTCCCGGTCCGGTGCTCGCCCACCGGGTCGCGACGTCGGCCGGGTCGTCGTCGGGCAGCAGCCAGGCCAGGTCCTCGTCGGAGACCTTGACCACGTCGCACACGGCGACCAGGCGTTCCACGGTGCGCCGTGCCGGGCCGACCGGGCCGACGATGCTGGGCCGCAGGTTCGGGTCGTAGGTGAGGGTGCTGGTGGCCCGGTGCTGGAGCAGCTCGCGTCCCACGGCGTCGGCCCCGGGGGGTAGCAGCGTGGCGATCGACCCGGTGTGCACCACCAGCGGCGGGGTGGGGCTGGGGGTGGGGTCGGGCAGGTCCCAGGCCAGGTCGAAGGCATAGGTGGCCGCACCGGTCGGGCCCAGCCGGGCCGTGGCGACCGACGTGCGGGCCGCACCGTCCGAACCGGCGACCAGACGGACGCCCGAGGCGGTCACGTGGTCACGGACCGCGGCCCCGTCAGCGTCGTCGCCGATCCAGGTCAGCAGGTCCACAGCCCGGCCCAACCGGGCCAGCCCGACCGCGACGTTGGCCGGTGACCCCCCAGGACGCCGGTCCGCCGTCCCGTCGGCGCGGACCACCACGTCCACCAGGGCCTCACCGATCACCAGGGCACGGTCCACGGCTCACTCCGCGGCGAGGTCGTCTCGTCGCTGGGGAGTTCTGTCTGACCGGGCGGCGGTCAGGCGATCGCGGGCCCCGTCCAGCCACTGCTGGCACCGGTCGGCCAGGGCCTCACCGCGCTCCCACAGGGCCAGGGCCTCCTCCAGGGTGCCCGCCCCGGACTCCAGCTGGGCCACTACCGTGACCAGCTCGTCCCGCGCCTGCTCGTACCCCAGCTGGTCTACCGGTGTCTTGTCCACGCCGCCCAGTCTTCCAGACAGCCTGCCCGCCGACGGGTAGGTACGGGCTTCCACGATATGGCAGGGTCCGCAGACCCGGCCCACTCCCGGAAACCCTGCCCAGGCCGGCTCTGCTCAGGCAGTGCCGGTCAGCGGCCCCGGGGCTTGCGGGTGACCTCGGCGGCGACCTGGCCTTCGGCCAGGCGGATGTCCAGGCGGTCGCCGACGCGGACCTGGGTGCGGCGGCGCAGCACGGTCCCGTCGGCCAGGCGCACGACCGCGTAGCCGCGGTCCAGGGTGGCCTGGGGCGACAGGGCGCGCAGGGCCGTGGTCAGGCGGGACAGGTGGGTCGACGCTTCGGTGAGACGACGGTCCACCGCCTGGTCGGCGCGGGTCCGCATCGCCGTCAGGGCCTGGGTGTGCGGGTCGAGCAGGGCCTCGGGACGGACCAGCACCGGGCGGCTGCGCAGCAGGTCCAGCCGCTGGCGCTCGTGGTCCAGGCGGGCGTCGACGGCCCGGTGCAGCCGGGTGCGGGCCTGGACCAGCCCGGCGCGTTCGGCGGTGGCGTCCGGGACGACGCGGCGGCCCGCGTCGGTCGGCGTCGAGGCACGCACATCGGCCACCAGGTCCAGCAACGGGGCGTCCATCTCGTGGCCGATCGCGCTGACCAGCGGGGTGCGGCAGGCCGCCGCGGCCCGCACCAGGGTCTCGTTGCTGAAGGGCAGCAGGTCCTCGAACGACCCGCCGCCGCGGGCCACCACCAGCACGTCCACCTGGGGGTCCGCGTCCAGCTCGGTCAGGGCCGCCACCACGTCGGGCACCGCGTGCGTGCCCTGCACGGCGACCCGGTGGATCTTGAACCGCACGGCTGGCCAGCGGGCCCGGGCGTTGGTCACCACGTCGTGCTCCGCGTCGCCCTGCTGGGCGCAGACCAGCCCGACCAGGCGGGGCCAGAACGGCAGCGGCTGCTTGCGGTCGGCATCGAACAGCCCCTCCGCGCCCAGGATGCCCTTGAGGTGCTCGATCCGGGCCAGCAGCTGGCCCAGCCCGACCAGCTCGGCCCGGTCGCCGACGAACGTCAGCTCGCCGCGCCTGGCGTAGAACTGGGGCCGGACGTGCACCACCAGCCGCGACCCGTCGTGCAGTTCCAGCCCCTCCAGCGCCGAGGCATCCACGGTGACCTTCAGGGACAGGTCTACGTCGGTGTCGCGCAGGGTGCAGAAGACCCGCTGGTTCACCCGGCGCAGGTTGAGCACCTGGCCTTCGACCCACACCCACGGCATCTTCGCGACATAGTCGGCGACCTTCGGCGCCAGGTGCCGCACCGGCCAGGGACGTTGCGGCGTGGTCTCGCCCGCCGTGCGGGGCAGCGGTCGGGCGTCGGTCATGCCTCTGACTGTGCCACACCCGACAGAGGTGTCGGCTGGCCGTACCGGATCGGACCGAAATTTGTCCCAACCCCACAGGTGACGGTTGGGGCAGACAAGGCCACCGGTCCGTAGACTGGTGCTGTGAGGGAGAGCGCCAAACGGGTGCTGGTGGCGGCGCCGCGCGGGTACTGCGCGGGCGTGGACCGGGCTGTCGTCGCCGTGGAGCGGGCCCTGGAGCTGTACGGACCGCCGGTGTACGTGCGCAAGGAGATCGTGCACAACCGGCACGTCGTCACGACGCTGGCCGCCCGGGGCGCGGTGTTCGTCGACGAGGTGGACGACGTGCCGCCCGGTGCCCGGGTGGTGTTCTCCGCCCACGGGGTATCCCCGGCGGTCCGCGCGCAGGCCGCGGCCCGGGACCTGCGCACCATCGACGCGACGTGCCCGCTGGTCACCAAGGTGCACAAGGAGGCGGTGCGCTTCGCCGACCAGGGCCTGGACATCCTGCTCATCGGGCACCCAGGCCACGAGGAGGTCGAGGGCACCCAGGGTGAGGCGCCCGACCACGTACAGGTCGTGCCCTCGCCGGACGTGGTGGACCAGGTGCGGGTGCGCGACCCGGACAAGGTGATCTGGATCTCCCAGACCACGCTGTCGGTGGACGAGACCACCGAGACGGTGCGCCGCCTGCGCGAGCGTTTCCCGAACCTGGCCGACCCGCCGTCGGACGATATCTGCTACGCCACCCAGAACCGTCAGGTCGCGGTCAAGGCGATGGCCCCGCGGTGCGACGTGGTCGTCGTCGTCGGCTCGGCCAACTCGTCGAACTCGGTGCGCCTGGTCGAGGTGGCCCGTGAGGCCGGGGCCCGCGCCTACCGGGTAGACACCGCGGCGGAAGTGGACCCGGCCTGGCTGGACGGCGCCACGACCGTCGGCGTCACCTCCGGGGCGTCCGTCCCCGACGTCCTGGTCAGCGAGCTGCTCGAGGTCCTGGCCGGGCACGGGTACACCGCCGTCGAAGAGGTCCGCACCACCACCGAGTCACTGCGCTTCGCCCTGCCCCACGAGCTGCGCGACAGTCGGCTGTCCGACAGCGGGCGCGACACCTGCCCGGAGCCCTGACTCCGCTCCTGGTACCGGTCTGATCGACGGTGTTCTTCGAGCGGTGCGGCGTAGGACCGGACCGTTCCTCAGATCTCCACGGACGCGACCGGATCATGGCATGGCATGGCAGGATGGTTTCATGACACGACACCTGACGGTCAGAGCACTTCCCGTTCTCGCCGCTGCCGTCCTGGCCGCCACCCTCGCCGGGTGCACCGCCGACCCGGCCCAGACCCAGGCCACGGCCGGGGCCCCGCAGACGCAGCCGGGCGGTGCACCAGAGACCAGCAGCCCGTCGACCGTCTCGGCGGAGTCTGTCGCAGGGTCCTACGAGTACTTCGACTCTGTTCTCAGCGACGGAACCTACTACTCGGACTACCTTGCGAGCCTCCCCGAGGGTGAGGAAGGCGACATGCCGATTACCCCGGTCATTACCCTCGGGGCCGATATGACGGTCCGGCTCGAATGGGCTGACGGTTCCGGCAGCGCCGACGGCACGTGGAAGATCGTCGACGACGGCTTCAGGATGCATGCGGACACACTGACCGGCGCGTTTGTTGTCGATGGCGATCGACTGATCATCGACACCGACGACGAGTTCGTGCCGGGTGCCCGCACCATCTACCAGCGGGTCGCAGGCTGATCGGTCGTCGGACCGGCCTCGCGACCGCTGAGCTGCGGCACGGCCTCCGACTGCGGCGGGCCGATCGTCCCCGACAGGACGCCCTGGAGGGTGTCTCGACGGCGATAGAGTGGTGCCATGCTGATCGTCACGACCAACGAGATCGCCGGATATCAGATCGAGAGCGTTCTCGGTGAGGTCATGGGCCTGACCGTGCGGTCCCAGCACATCGGCGCCAACATCATGGCTGGGTTCAAGTCGATCGGGGGCGGCGAGATCTCCGAGTACACCAGGCTGGTCTACGACTCGCGTAACCAGGTCATGGAGCGCATGTGGCAGGAGGCCCAGCGGCGAGGTGCGAACGCCGTCATAGCGATGAGGTTCGACAACGGTGACATCGCCAGCAATTTCACCGAGGTGTGCGCCTACGGGACGGCTGTCGTGGTGCGGCCCATCGCCACGCTGGAAGAGGGCGGCACGCCCCAGTCCGTCGCCCATGCCCAGCAGCCCCAGCAGCCCGGACCCCAGGACTCTTCCCAGCGGTACCCGGCTGGTCCGCAGCAGTATTCTCCCGGTCCTCCGCAGCACGGCGGTCCGCGGCAGTACTGATCCTCGGCGGTGCCATCGATAGCTGACCGCGGCGAGACCGGCGCGCGGGACCGGATCCTCACCGGATCTTCACGGATCGGTGCGCCAGAACGGTCCTGACCAGGGTGATGGCCATGGAAGATGGTCCTGTGACGCGATACCTGACGACCAGAGCACTTCCCGTTCTCGCCGCTGCCGTCCTGGCTGCCACCCTCGCTGGGTGCAGCGACGACTCGGCCCAGACCCAGGCCACGACCGGATCCCCGCAGACGCAGACGAGCGACCCAGCAGCGCCGCAGAGCACTCCCAGCGGCTCGTCGGCTGCCGTCTCCGTCGAGTCTCTCGTCGGGACCTACGACTATTCTGACAGCATTCTCGCCGACGGGACCACCTACTCGGAATACTGGGACAACCTGACCGACGAGCAGAAGAGCCAGATGGGCGACGCCGGGATCACCCCCACTCTGACCCTCAATGCCGACATGACAGCCAAGGCCGAGACGGGTGGTCTCGTCGAGAGCGGCACCTGGGAAATCAACGGCAGCAGCATCAGGCTGAACATTCCTGGCTACTCCTATTTCGACGACGCCACCGCTGACGTCGACGGCGGCAAGCTGATCTTCGAGACCGATCTGAAAATCTTCGGCGGGACCTATGCCATGTCGGGTACGCGCGACGTCTACCAACGCTGATCGCTCACTGGTCATGGCCACGGTGATCGACGGGGACCGGACGCTGCCCCCGGGGTACCCCCACACGCACGCGTCGGAAGAGGCCAGGCGGATCGCCGAACAGGGCTTGGTGCTGCGGGCGCAGGTCGGTTCTGGGGTGCACGGCACCAGCATCGGCGGGCAGGACGACCGGGACGAGATGGGCATCTGCCTGGAACCGCCCGCCTTCGTCACCGGACTGGCCCGGGTTCCGGCCGGGACGGACAGCGACCGGACGGTGCCCTTCGAACAGTACGAGCGGCATACTGCGTGGGACCGGACCGGTGGCACCGCGAACCGGTCGGGGGCGGGAGACCTGGACGTTATCGTCTACTCGGCCCGCAAATGGGCCCGATTGGCGCTGGACGGCAACCCGACGGTGCTGCTGTTGCTGTTCGTGCCGGACGCCGAGGTGGTGTTCCGCGACGCGGCCGGTGCCGAGCTGGTGGACCACGCGGACCGGTTCGTCTCGGCGCAGGCCGCTCACCGGTTCCTGGGCTACCTCCGTTCCCAGCAGGCGGCGATGACGGGTCAGGTCGGTGCCCACACCAACCGGCCCGAGCTGGTGGCCCTCCACGGGTACGACACCAAGTACGCCATGCACGCCCTGCGCCTGGGCGTCCAGGGCATCGAGCTGCTCACCACCGGCCGGATCACGCTGCCCGTGCCCGAACCGGACCGCACCTACCTGCGGTCGGTCCGCCACGGCGAGGTCCCGCTGGACGAGGTCCTGTCCCGCCTCGCCGACGCCGAGCACCAGCTGTCCACCCTGACCAGCACCACGACCGTCCCCGCCGAACCCGACCGCGCCTGGGTGGACGGCTGGCTGCACCGCAGCCACCTCGCCTACTGGGACCGCCTCGCCACCTGAGCCGGGTGTCGACCTCTCAGCGGCCCGGCCACCCCGGGCCCGGACGGTGCAGGGGACGGAGCCGCAGGACGGGGATGCCCCGCCACGGGTCGAGCGCGGTCAGGTCGGCGTCGTCGGTGACGACCAGGGCGGCGTTCACGGCCAGCGCCAGGTCCATGACCAGGTTGTGCTTGGGGTCGGGCAGGTCGAACACCTGCCGGGCGGGTTTGACCACGGCGCCACCGGAGGCTTCGACGACGTCCAGCACAGCATCGAGGGTGGCCTGCGTGTGCGCGGTGCCGACGCCCAGACGACGCAGCGTGCGCTCGACGGTGGTGAGGATGTGCGGTGAGGTCATGAGCCGCAGACCGGCCGCGTCGAAGGCGATCGACAGGCAGTCGGCGTCCGGGTTGGTCCCGGCCTGCAGGACCCCCGCCAGGTAGGCCCAGTCGGTGTCCGGGCCGACGATAGCGTTGACGTACACATCGGTGTCGAAGACGACCGTGGGGCGTTCACCCATCGTCGAGCACCTGGCGCACCGTGCGGGCGACCCTGTCCCGGTCGACCACCCGTCCGAACAGGTCGGCGCGGACGTCCGCCTGGAGGTCACGCATCCGCTGGGCGAACAGGTCGTGACGCATCCGACGCATCGCCTCGCGCAGGAACACGTTGTGGTCACCGCCGCCGAACCGTGCCACCAGCTCGTCCAGCACCGGCCGGTCCTCGTCGGCCACGGCGAACTCGACCGGCGTCGTGGCCATCATCACCTCCGTGCGTACAGCGCATTCACAAGGTACCCTCTCGGCCCGGTCCGAGCTGAGGCACCTATCGGAAGACGCCCATCTGGGCCATCAGGCGCTCGACAGCGGGGGCGCCGGGTTCGGGGATATCAGTCATCGGCGGGTTCCAGGGTCAGGTGGGGCTTGGACAGCACGTCGACGACGAAGCCGTCGGTCGCGTCGTACCAGCGTTGTGTGGGCACGACGACAACGTTGACCTCGCGGCCGATGCGTTCGGCAGCGGTGATGGCCCGGTCGATGGCGGCCATGCGGGAGACGGCGCCGACCACCAGGACGTCCACGTCGCCGGGAAACCCGCCTGGCTGGCCTGTGATCCGAGCCGCCCAGGAGCCGAAGAGGATCAGTTGTTCGACACCGTCCAGACCGGCGAACGCTTCGCGCACCGCCCAGGCGGGACCGTAGGTGGCTGCGACGATCTGGGTGAGTGGTTCCCGCAGCGGGTAGGCCGGGTTCACGGTGACCAGCCGAGCGGGACCGACCTTGCGCGACGTGACCACGCCAGCGGTCTCGAGCCGTGTCACCTCTCGCTGGACCGTGGTCAGCGGGGCGTCGGCGAGAGACGCGATATCGGTGAGAGGGCGCTCGGCGGCGTCCAGCAGGATCGCCGCCAGGATGCGGCCCTGTGCGTCGGACCGGAAGAACGGTGCCACCGCCGGAGGTAAGCTTCTCATAGATGGATGCTAGCAACCATCTAACAGAAACAACATCGGCGCGGGGACATCCCGCGTGCATCGAGCCGGAGCGTGCGTTCATGGCTCGACCAGCTCGGGGGCGCCGACGGCCGACAGGCGTGGGTCGACCGGGTCGGGCGGGGCCAGGTCGCCGTCGACCACGCCCAGGTCGCGGAAGCGGCGGGCCGAGACCAGCACCCGGGTCTCCAACGAGGCCACGGTCTGGTTGTACGACCCGGCGGCCGACTCCAGGGCCCGGCCCAGCCGTGACAGGTGGCCGCCCATGGTGGCCAGGCGGCCGTGCAGCTCGCGGCCCAGGTCGAGCACCGCCTGGGCGTTGTCGGCCAGGGCGTCCTGCCGCCAGGCGTAGGCGACGGTGCGCAGCAGGGCCAGCAGCGTCACCGGGGTGGCGACGACCACGTGCGCGTCGAAGGCGTGCTCGACCAGCCCCGGGTCGGCTTCCAGCGCCGCGGACCAGAACGACTCGACCGGTACGAACATCACGACCAGCTCCGGCGCGGGGCTGAACTGCTCCCAGTACTGCTTGGCCGCCAGGGCGTCGACGTGGGCCCGGACCTGCCGGGCGTGCGCGGCGTACCCGGCCGCGCGTTCGTCCGGGTCGTCGGCCTGCGCGGCGGCCAGGAACCCCAGGAACGGGGCCTTGGCGTCCACCACCACATGCTTGCCCCCGGCGAGGCGCACCACCATGTCCGGTCGCAGCGGGCCGTCGTCGGTCCGGGTGGTGCGCTGCTCGACGAAGTCCACCCGGTCCAGCATCCCGGCCGCCTCCACCACCCGCCGCAGCTGGACCTCGCCCCACCGGCCACGCACCTGCGAGCCGCGCAGCGCGGTCACCAGCTGGCCGGTCTGGTGCCGCAGACCCGCGGTCTCTTCGCGCATGGTCCGGACCTGCGCGCCGAGCAGGGCCTGCCCCTCCGCCCGGGCCTGCTCGGTGGTGGACAGGGTGCGGCGCACATCGTCCAGGGTGCGGGTCAAGGGTTCCAGCAGGTCGCGGAACGCGCTGTCCCGGGCGGCTTGCTGCCCGGCGACGGCCTGCTGCTCGGCGGTGAACCGGGCCGCCAGCCGGTCCGACGACTCGGCCAGCGCCGCCGCGGCCAGGGCACCAGCCCGCTGCGCTGCTTCGGCCGCGTCCGACTGCTGCACCGCGTCCAGCCGGGCCTGCGCCGTCCGCGCCTGCACCTGGGCGTCGTGCAGCTGCGACAACGTCCGCCGTCCGCCCAGCAACCAGCCCAGCACCATCCCGAACCCCAGCCCGACCAGCCCACCGACGACGAGATATCCCATGCCCCCATCGTCGCGCCGACCACCCACACGGCTCCCTCTGATCTATAGAACGGACGTTCGATATTAAAACCGCGGCATCTGGTGCACAAGGTCGAAGGGGACGGGGTACTTGGGAACGGGTGGCTGGCGATGCCGCCGAACGAGCGTTGCGGCGCAGGGCCGACCGAGGCCGGAACGAAAAACGCTGACGGGACTGGGACCCGGCGCGTAGGGTGGCGGCACGCCGCCCGCGGGACTCGACCACGACTTCCGAACCTCTCTCTGAAAGAGCCATCTCGCAGCTCGTCGTCACTCTTCCCCGGGCGGCGCCTGAAGTCAGGGTCGAGAGAGAGGCAGAGGTTGGTCTCCCGAGCCGAGCAGGTGGCCTGCGAGGACGTGCTGCTGTTCGTCAACGCCGCGACGGCCTCGACCGGTCAGCGCGAGTTCGCGTCCACAGCCGCCGAGCACACGCTGTCTCTGGAGTTCTTGCACGCCTACGTGCTGGGCAACTACCGGGACCTGTACGCCGCGACGCTGGCTCTGGGTATCAACGACCACAATGCGGCGCTGGTCGTGCTCAACCTGCTGCGCACCCCGTCCGACCCGACCCGGCGCGCCGCGGAGATGCCGCACCCGGTCACCGTCGAAGACCACGACACCGAAGGGACGCTGATCGCGGCCCGGCTGGCGCAGATGCCGCCGCAGCGGGTGTACCGGCTGTTCTCCCGGCTGCGCCGCGCGGGAGTGAACAACCGGCGCACCCGGGCGGTCGTCCGCGACTGGGTGACGGCCCGGCCTGACCTGGCGTTCGACGCCGTCAAGTACCGACGCGGCCTGGCCGACGCCGCGCGGCACGCCCACCTGCGGCTGCCCGCTGAGATCAGCACCGTCCTGTTCGACTGGCGTCGTCCGGCCCGGTACGCCACACCGCTGCTGGAGACGTGGCGTCGGGCGCACTACGACCGGTCGGCGCTGGCCGAGCTGCCGTACACCGTCGCCGAGGGCTTCGCGGCGCGGCGCGGGGTGTCCCGCGAGAAGCTGCTCGCCACCGCCCGGCTCACCGCCGCCGAACGGCTGCGGCTCCAGGGCGCCGCAGCCAAGGCCAAGACTGACGTGGCGGTGGACCTGACCCGGGTGCCGCTGACCCGGCTGGCGACCTACGTGCTGTCCCTGGACCGGCACGAACGCGCCCACCGCCGGGCCGAGCTCACCGCGGCGCTGCGCGCGTCGGCCCGCCGGGCGGCCGGGCCGCACCAGGGCACCTGGGGCCGGGTGGTCACCGTGTGCGACGACAGCTACTCGTCGTACGGGTCGGGGGTCAAGCGGCGCCGTCCGCTGGCCGTGGCCCTGGCGGTGCACTACCTGGTCGAGGCCCTGGCCGCCGAGCACCACGGGCTGTGGCTGACGCACCGGGGCGACCCGCTGCTGGTCCACCCGGTCGGTACTACGCCGCTGGCCAGCCGCTTGCTGGACGCCTTGGCGCTGGTCGCGCCGAACGTCCCGTGCCGCCACATGCCGTCGGACACATCCTGTCCGCCACCACCGCCGTCGGTGTGGTGCGACGGCTGCCACCGCATCCAGCCCCGGGACCGGGTGGTCGTCGTCTCCGACGCCTGGGACAACGACCCGCCCGGCGGCGCTGGGGAGGTGCTGCGGGTGTGGCGCCAGCGCCTCGACCCGACCGGTCGCACCGAGGTGGTGCACCTCAACCCGGTCTACGACCCGCGCACCTACCAGGTGCGCCCCCTGGCACCCGGGGTGCCCAGCGTCGGCATCCGCAACGGCGAGGACGCCGCCACCCTGGTCGAGATCGCCCGGTTCGCCACCGGCACCGCCCGGTTCGACGACCTGGTCGGCTACCTGCGACACCAGGCCGGGGGCGTCGCCAGCCTGGAGCCCGACGAGATCGCCGAGCTGGTGCGAGCCACCGCAGGAGACCCGAACGCGCTCGAACGTGTCCGGTCGGGGCAGATGATCGCGCCGGTGCCCTTGCACCGGCGCGAGTCGGCCAGGAGCGGCCACGGCCAGACCAATGTGCCTGGCGATGACCGTCCGGCCGGACCGGGAGGGACGTCGTGACGCGGGTTGAACCGTTCGTCGTGGACCTGGCCGGGCTGCGGGTCGCCCCGGCGCAGACCTGGGGCGCGGTGCGCCTGGTCCCGCTGCTGCGCGACGAACCGGTACGTGACCTGCGGCTGCACCCGCGGCTGTACGGCCCGGACTCGCTGTCGGTGGTGCAGGTCGGCCGCAACCAGCGGGCCAACCGGGCACCGGTCTGCTGCGACGAGTGCGGGCAGCCCCTCGGCCCTCCCCTGGGCGAGGTGTACGTCGCGTACGTGCCCCATGCCCTGGTGGCGACCTGGACGCCCGACGGGACGCCCGTCGCCGCCGCGGGCACCCAGATGCTGGCGGCCGACCGGACCCCGACCGAGGGTTTCGAGGTGCGGGTACGTCGTCGCCTGGCGCGGCGTGAGGAACCCCACCAGGTCCGGTTCCTGCCGCTGCGCCTGGCGGTCGACGGTTACCTCAGCCTGGAGTTCGCCGGCCCGCCGACCCGCTGGCCGGAGTGGTCGCGCCAGGCGTTCCGCGACGGCCTGTCGCCCCGGGCCGAGGAGTTCGGTTCTGGGGACGGCTGGGGCCTGGACGACGCGCTGCGGGTGTTCGAGATCCACCCGGACCAGTGCGGCGTCGTGCTGTACGCCGGGGACCAGCTGGTCGCGGCCTTCGTCGTACCGCACCCCGAGGACTACCGGATGCTGCACCCCACCTTGGTGCACACCCTGTACGGTCCGCAGATCCAGCACTACGCCACCATGTTCCCTGACGTGCCCGACCTGGTCAGCCCGCTGGACGGCACGGACGTGACCGACCTGGCCGACCTGCGCCGCCAGCTGGACGCCGCGACCCAGTCGTGGCGCGACCTGCACACGATCATGGCCACGGACCTGCTCGACGCGGTGTACGACGGCCAGCCGGTCCGCCGCATGGGCCGCTTCACCCTGACCCGCTTCCGCCCCACCTTCGACCCCGACCGCGAGAACCACATCGGTGAGGCCATCACCGACGATCAGGGTGGTCTGGCCTACCTGGCCACCGCCCGCCTGTCCGTCGCCCAGACCAAGCGCGGCTACCTGCTGTCCGTCCTGGCCGCCCACGACTGGCACCTGGACCGCACCGCCGCCGCCCTGGGCACCACCCACGACGACCTGGTCCTCCGCCTGGACCGCGCCGGTTTCGGCCACCTGCTGAAACCAGACGTCGTCGACCCGGTCCGAGCCCGCCATCGGTCACGACAGTGAGGTGCCAGATATGAGCGATCCTGTGAAGGTCGTGCTGGTCTCGGGTGGGCGCGGGGTCGTCCTGTACGACGGGTGGGCCGGGCAGGGGTTCCAGAACCACCTGCTCATTGCCGCGGGGCACACTGACTCCTTGCGCCTGCTGGCCGAAGCCGATCCGGCGTCTGACGTGCCGCCCTTCGACGATGATCCATTCGGTTACGGGGCGTTCGGCCGGAGCCCCCTGAGGGCGTTGGCCGATCCTTGGAGCTGGAGCGCCATCGGGTGGGAGGGCGGAGCGGTTCTCGACTTCGACCGTCGGATCCTGACCTGGTATGCCACCAGCGTGGACTGGAGCTTCGGCGTCGTCGACCGTCCCATCTTGGCGGCCGACAAGTCTGCTGCGAGATCGGTCGCAAGAAAGATGTCGCGCTCGGCGTCGCAGGCTGTCCCCGAGCGTCGCCGACGGCGGGGTGGCCACTCCCGACGACGAGGCGGCGAGCAGTCCGCCGCACCGGTCGCGGGCACCGACGAGCCCGCCAGGCCTGCTGCGATGGAGGCCGTCGCCGACGCCTGGAACTGGGTCGGGTGGACCGTCGTCTGGGCCTCTGACGGCGCGGCCGACCTGCTGCGAGCCGCAGCAGAGCCGCTTGGCGAGGCCCGTCCTCGCTCATAGAGTTACTTCGACGACATCCGGCAGAACAGGAACCACCATGCGACGCGCCACGCTACTACTGAGCAGACCTCTTCTCGTCCTCGCCGTTGCGACGCTGCCTCTGGCGGCGGCGGGGTGCACCACGACCGGAGACAGCGGACCGAGCGTCACTGCCGACCAGACGGACGGGGGCCAGACGGGCGGAACCGACCAGACAGGCGTGGTCGACCAGTACACCGTCGGTGTGGAAGCGGGTGAGGTCGTGATCTTCCACGGGGAGGACATCGTGGAACTCACAGGGATCGATGTCAACGCCCTGCCGCCCTACCTGCGTGACAGGGTCGACGCGACGATTCTCGCCGAGAACCTCGAGGCCGCCCACACGATGGTCGAGGATCTGCGCACCGAGGTCCAACCAGCATCAAGCCCGACGCCGTAGCCGACCCGGAAGTTCCAGAGGTCACGAGGTCGTTCATAGATCACAAAGTCGTTCAGTTGTCTGAACGACTTTGTGATCTATGAACGACCTCGTGGAGCGAACTCGCCGAACAGTCCTCGTCCGCCGAGGAGGTCGCCAAGGACGGTGGGGTGGGGAAACCGCTGTCAGGGCTGACGGCAAGGGGCGTATGGTGGCTGGACGCTGCCCACTGCACCCGCCGCGGGGTCGAGGTGCGAAGGGGCTGGCATCTTGAGGACGAGCGTGAGGTCCGCAGCCGTCGCCACGGCAACCAGACAGACGAACGAGTGGAAGCCATGAGTGCTCGCGTGAACATCGCACTGGTCTCGGGTGGGCGCGGGATCGTCCTGTCCGACGGGTGGGCGGGATGGGGCTTCCAGAATCGCTTGCTCAATGCCGCAGGGCACACCGAGCTCCTGCGCACGCTGGCCGAGGCGGATCCTTCCGACGGCTGGCCACCTGTCGACGGTGATCTGTTCGGTGACGGGACGCTTCACGGATACCGGCCCCTTCGACTTCCGGGTCTGCCGACCGACCCCATGAGCTGGGCCGACGACTGGTGGGCGGAGGGCGGAGCCGTCCTCGACTTTGACCGCAAGATCCTGACCTGGTACGTCACCGACGAGGACTGGAGCTTCGGCGTCGTCACTCGTCCCTTCTCGGCAGCCGAGAAGTCTGTTGCAGAACGGGTGCATGCCGCGTCGCAGGGTGTTCCCTGGTCGGCCGCCAGGTGGTCTGCGGCGATGGAGACTGTCGCCCGTTACTGGCGCGGATGGACCGTGGCCTGGGCTTTCGACGGTGTTGCCGACCTTCTGCGTGCCGCGGCAGTGATCGGGCCAGGCGATATGCTGCCGGAGGCGCTCACGCCCTCACCGCCGGAGGACTAGACCCTCGTTCCACGAGGTCGTTCATTGATCACAAAGTCGTTCAGACAACTGAACGACTTTGTGATCAATGAACGACCTCGTGGCCTCTGGGAGGTGGGCGCTGTGGTCAGACGGTCGACCTGTCGGTAGTGACCAGGGTGCCGTCCAGGCACAGGTACGCCCACCCCTGCTCGCGGCCTTCGGCCAGGACCTGGTGCAGGTCGGGGACGTGCTCGGCGATGACGTCGATCCCTTCGTGCAGGTAACGGTAGGCGGTGGCCTGGCTGGTGCGGGCGTCGCGGGCCAGCAGCCACAGGGCGGTGCCGTCCTTGAACCAGCGCAGCACCATCACGGCCTGCACCCAGCACGTCGCTGCGTGCTGCCAAGGACGCACGTCGACGGCGCGGCGGTGGGCGGCCAGCCAGCCCGAGACCGTGGCGCAGGTGGTGTACGGGACGTCGAGGGTGGCACGATAGGTGATCACGTGGGGTCCTTCGCTACGAGTGCTTTCTTGGTCGAAACCAGCTTGCCGCAGGGACCCCACGCCCCTGCCGCGACACGCCACGACCCCGTCACCGCAGGACCAACGCTGACGACCTACCTCACATTGCCTGGTGAGAAAACCTCAATGAGGCACCCCAACCGCGACACCGCCGTGCGCATCGCACAGCAGACCGTCGGGAGCAGGTCAGCGAACCGGGTAGCCACGACTTCGGCTCCCCCGGTCGGCCTCGTTGTGTCAGGGCGGTGACAGCCGGAACGTCGGGTGATACGTTCGTTATGTTCCGGTTCGTGCAGGAGGGTCGTGATGTCGTTCACTGCAGTCACTGCTCGGCCTGGTGGTGCTGCCGCGTCGCCTCGTGAGTGGTGGCAGGTGTGGGCCGAGCGTCGGGCCCGATGGATGGACGAGCACCCGGGGGCGGCCCGGCGGGTGCGGCGGGTGCGGACAGTCCTGGCCTGGTTGATGCCAGTGTACCTGCTGGTGGTGGTCGTGGTGATGCCCGACGTCCGGGCGGGGATGCGGGTGTGGCTGGGGACTTTGTGGGTCGTCGTGGCCTGGTTCTTCGTCGCACGAACGAAGACTTTGACCTGGTCAGGCTATATGCGGTTCCTCTCCGCCTGCGTGGTGTGGTCGATGGCTGTCGGTGCGACGCTGCGGACAGTATCGGCCGACCTGGGCGGGATGGCTGGTCTGGGTCAGGGCGCGGTCACGTTCGTGGCCGGGATTAGCGAAGAGGCGTTGAAGGTCGCCCCGGTGGTGTTGCTGGCCGTGCTGGCCCCACGGCGGGTGTCACGGTTCGCGGCGGTCGACTTCGTGCTGCTGGGCCTGGTGTCGGGGGCGGCGTTCGAGGCCGTGGAAGAGGCGGTACGACGCACCCACTGGGTCACCAACGACAACAAGGGCCTGGTGGCTCTGCTGTACGACGTGGACAGCAACGGTATCCCTGTCGACTACGTCCACTACGGGCTGTGGCCGATCCCGACCGAGCTGACGGGTACCGCGGCGTGGACCGGCGACCCGGTGACGTTCGCCGGGCACGCCATGACCACCGCCCTAGTCTGCGGGGCGGCCGGGCTGGGTGTGGTGGCCTGGCGGGCCGTGCGGACTAGGTCGTCGTTGGCCCGGGTCGTGGTGCGGCCGGTCGGGCTGGTCGTACCCGTGGTGGCGCTGGTCACGATGATGTCGGACCACCTGGCCTGCAACGCCCGGCTGCACACCGGGGACGCCTGGCTGGCCGACGGTTCGGCGGTGCCGTGGTGGTTGCAGGTCCCCTGGCAGTGGTTCGGCCAGGCCCAGTACCGCCCGGCAGGGTTCGTGCTGCTGTTCGTGGTGTGTCTGGCCGTGGACGCCTTCCGCCTGGCGGCCCGTCCCGCGACCAGCCTGGTACCCGGCCCGGCCTGGGCGTGGGTAGCCCGGGCCGGGGCCGGGCTGGCCGCCTGGCACGCCCGCAGCAGGTGGCCTGGCCGGGCGCTTGCCGCCTCGCTGAACGCCGCTCTGGCCCTGGTTTGGATCACCGGCCGCGACCTAGGGCAGACGGTCCTGGCCCACACCCGCGACCCCGGCGAGACCCGCCTGACTGCCGCCCGGCGTGCCGCCACCGCGGTCTCGGCCCAGCGCACCGCCCGTGAAGCCGGTATGGAGCACCACCACGCCGGGCCGGTCCACCCCTGGTGCCTCCGGCTGGTCGCGATTGGGCTGTTGGCCGGTCTGCTGGTAGCCGCCCTGGTCCTGGCCCCCCACCTGGCCGAGGGCACCGGACCGAACATGCGCGACGGCTGGTCCTGGCTGGCCGGGCTGCTCGACGCCATCACCCGCTGGTGGGACTCCCTGACACCGGGCCAGAAGATAGTCGTCGCCGTCGCGGTTGGGTTCGTCGTCGCTGCCGTACCAGGACTGTCTTTCGGTGCGGCATTCTGGATCGCCGGGGTAGCGACCTGGGGCCTGGAGCACCACGCCGGTATCAAGACCTTCGCCCGCGACCCCGCCAAGGCCACCGGCGACTACTTCGCCAACGCCACCCCCGGCCAGCTGGCCCTGGACGGCCTAGACCTGGTCCTGACCGCCATACCCGTCGGCGTCGGCGCCACCACCGGACGAGCCACCCGCCAGGCCACCCGCGAGTTCATCGACAACCCAGCAGTCTTCCGTGCCCAACGCCGCGCCATGATGGACGACACCGGCGCGTCCTCGGTCGAGTTTTTCCTCAACCTGCAACGCCAGGGGCCAGCTCTGTCCACACCGGAGTTCGCCACGTTCTCCAGCTCCCAGGTCCGGATGTACGAGAGTCTCAGTCAGCGGATCCCAGACCTGAAGCCGAGGTTCGACGGCAGCGCGTTCAACTGGCAGAACTACTCCAGGTACGACGTCATGGAGTTGCGGGTCACCCGCCCTGACGGAGGGCCGCTGCGGGCCCTGGACTCGGCCGACCTGGGCGGCGACCTGGTCTCCCGCAAAGGCACCCAGCTCGCAGAGGTCAGTGTCGGCCGGGCCCGCGATGTCGTCAACGAGGTCCCCCGCAACTACAAGCCCGGTGCCGACAAGATTACCATTGCCGACACCCAGCTGAACCGGCTCCAGCTCGAACGCTTCGGTTATGAGGACATCATTGGGCGACCACTGGAGGGACGGATGGTGCTGGAAGTGCCGGTGCAGAACCTGCAAGTGCCGCAAGAGATTATCGAGTTGGCCACGAGGCAGAACGTGATCATCCGTGACGTTCTCGGGCACGTTTACACCCTACGAGGAGGAACCCCGTGATCTTACAACCGGCCTACACCAGCATGTGGTCTGGCGGAGAGCCGCTGGACGACATCTGGTGGGACGAGGACAAGGCCCGGGCGGTCTATGAACAACCCGGAGGGCCCGGAGGCATGATGGCCATCGACGGATCCCGCATGACCGGCAACGAGATCTACTACTGGCACTGCCGGTGGGAGCTCAGCTTCGGTCCGACCGGTGCCAGTGCGCAGTGGCGGGACGAGTACGGCACCCAACTGCGGTCGTCGTACTACAAGACGATCGACGGACGGTGGTTCCTCAGCTCTGTGAGCGACTGGACCTACCCACCAAACCCCCCACCGGTCCGCAGTCTCGGCCGGACGCACTGGGACCAAGACCAGTTCGATACGTACCAGCGGCTGCTGTTCGAGCCCGACGGGAGGATCACGATCCATGCCCGGGCCGCTGGCGACCGTACGCTCCACGTGGGCAGGTCGACCGGGAACACCATGACGTCGTTGTGGATGGACATTCCCGGGTTCAAGCAGTGGGACGACATGCTCAACCCGGCCAACGGGCTGTGGGCCGACGACCCCGCACTGGACCGCGGCTTAGCCCGGTACTGGGAACTAGAACCCGCACCGACCACCAGCACCAACTCGTGGCAAGACGTGCGCGACCAGCTCGGCCCAGCCGGACAGATGCGACAGGCCCCACCTGGATCGGCGGCGCACGGTCAGCCATGAACGATCCAGTCGAGAGAATATGTCGATGACCACGATCAGGTTCTACAGCGCCAACGGGGACTACAGGTGCTTCTCTAATTTTTCGCTGCACCCCGCTGGTCGACGGTGCGCTGTACGCCACGGCGGAACAGTGTGCATGGCACACGAGTCTAGAGAGCTGCTGGCCGGGCTGGACCTGACCTTCGGCCGCGCTCGCTGGGAAGTCCACGGCGACCTCCTCGGCGGGCGAGGGCCGTTCGGTGAGCTCGCTCCACGAGGTCGTTCATAGATCACATAGTCGTTCAGTTGTCTGAACGACTATGTGATCTATGAACGACCTCGTGGCCTCTGGGAGGTGGGTGCTGTGGTCAGACGGCCGACCAGCCGCCGTCGTTGGCCAGGACGGCGCCGGTGACGTTCGTCGAGTCGTCGGACAGCAGCCAGGCGATCGAGGCGGCCAGCTGTTCGGGCTGGGCCACACCGGGGACGACGACCTGCATGAACGGGCCGAGGACCTCACCGGCCAGGGCCGACTTGAACTCGGCCTGGATATTGGTCGCCACGGCGCCCGGCGCGACGACGTTGACGCGGATGCCTTTCTTGCCGTACATCACCGCGGAGTTCTTGCTCAGGCCGATGACGGCGTGCTTCGACGCGGTGTAGGCGGCGCCGGCGGCCGAGCCGCGCAGCCCGGCTTCGCTGGCGACGTTGACGATGGAACCGGTGCCGGCCTCCAGCATGCCCGGCAGCACCGCGGCCATCAGCTTGGCCGTGGCGGTGAGGTTGACGGCCAGGACGAAGTCCCACTGTTGCCAGTCGATCTCGTGGGCGGGCTGGAACGAGTCCATGACACCGGCCACGTTGGCCAGGCCCTGCACCGGGCCGTCCGCGGCGGCGACGATCTTCGCGATGTCGTCGTCCTGCCTGATATCGCCGGCCACCGTGACGATGTCGAGCGACGGGTGCTCGGCCTTCAGCTCGTCCAACCGGTCGGCCACGACATCGGCGGCGACGACCCGGCCGCCCTCGGCCGCCACCCGGACCGCGGTGGCCTTGCCGATACCCGAGCCCGCCCCGGTGACGATGACGGTCTGGCCTGCGAATCGTGCTGCGCTCATGGAAAGTCCTTTCTCGTCTGTGCTCCCCGCACCGTCGAGACTCGTCCGTCGTCTCGACCAGGTGCCCAGAGCCGGGAGCCACCCTAACAAGCGATCCGTCACCCTCCGGGGCGGACCCGCGAGCTAGGCTGCCGGTCGTGACGCTGCTGCTGGCCTCGGCCTCTCCCGCCCGGCTGGACACCCTGCGTGCCGCCGGGTTCGACCCGTCGGTGCGGGTCTCCGCCGTCGACGAGGACCAGGTGCTGGCCGCCGCTGGACCGCTGGCCCCGGCCGATGCGGTGCTGCTGCTGGCCCGGGCCAAGGCCGAGGCGGTGGCTCGGGAGGTGACCGGTGTCGTCGTGCTGGGCTGCGACTCGATGCTGGAGCTCGACGGGACCGTCTACGGCAAACCCGCCGACGCTGCCGAGGCTGTCGCCTGGTGGCGGACCATGCGCGGACGCTCCGGCGTCCTGCACACCGGGCACTGGTTGGTCGACACCCGCCCGGCGACCGTGGGTTGCCTTTCCCAAAAAGCACCCGACGGCCAGAGGTCGCCTGCCGGCACCGGACGCCAGGCCACGATCGGCGCGACGGCGTCGGCTGTGGTGCACTTCGCGGACCTCACCGACGCCGAGATCGACGCCTACGTCGCCACCGGCGAACCCCTGCGGGTGGCTGGTGCGTTCACCATCGACGGGCGGGGCGGGCCGTTCGTCGAACGCATCGACGGCGACCCGCACACCGTCGTCGGGGTGTCCCTGCCCCTGCTGCGTCGCCTGCTGGCCAGCCTCGGGGTGACGCTGCCCGAGCTGTGGTCGGCGTCGGGCTGAGGAAACTGACAAATCCCCCGGCGGGCGTCTTGGCGCCGGGCACAGACTTGGCCGGACCAAGACCCGGTCTGACCGATCTGGGCCTGGGCCGCGCTACCGTGAGCCGTGCCCCTCACCACTGTTCTTATCGCCAACCGCGGGGAGATCGCGGTCCGGATCGTTCGGGCCTGCCGGGACGCCGGGCTGCGCTCGGTCGCGGTGTACGCCGAGACCGACCGGGACGCCCTGCACGTCCGCCTCGCCGACGAGGCGTACTCCCTGGGAGGCACCCGGCCGGCCGATACCTACCTCGACGTCGCCAAGCTGCTGGACGTGGCCCGCCGCTCCGGTGCCGACGCCGTCCACCCCGGGTACGGGTTCCTGGCCGAGAACGCCGCCTTCGCCCAGGCCGTCATCGACGCCGGGCTGGTCTGGGTCGGTCCGCCGCCCGCCGCTATCGAGGCGCTGGGCGACAAGGTCTCGGCCCGTCACATCGCCCAGCGCGCTGGGGCGCCGCTGGTCCCAGGCACGCCCGACCCGGTATCGGACGTCGCGCAGATCCACGCCTTCGCCGCCGAGCATGGTCTGCCCGTGGCGATCAAGGCGGCCTTCGGCGGGGGCGGACGCGGGCTCAAGGTCGCCCGCACCGTCGAGGCGATCGACGAGGCCTACGCCTCCGCGGTCCGGGAGGCGACGGTCGCCTTCGGCCGGGGCGAGTGCTTCGTCGAGCGCTACCTGGACCGGCCCCGGCACGTCGAGACCCAGTGCCTGGCCGACGCGCACGGCGGTGTCGTCGTGGTGTCGACCCGGGACTGCTCGTTGCAGCGCCGCCACCAGAAGCTGGTCGAGGAGGCGCCCGCACCGTACCTCACCGCCGAGCAGGAACGGCTGCTGGTCGAGGCATCGGCGGCGATCCTGCGCGAGGCGGGCTATATCGGCGCCGGGACGTGCGAGTTCCTGATCGGCACCGACGGGACCGTGTCGTTCCTGGAGGTCAACACCCGGCTGCAGGTCGAGCACCCGGTGTCGGAGGAAGTCACCGGTCTGGACCTGGTGCGCGAACAGCTGCGGATCGCGGCGGGCGAACCGCTGGGCTACGACCAGGTCACCACCCGCGGACACGCCATCGAGCTGCGGATCAACGGCGAGGACCCGGCCGTGGGCTTCCTGCCCGCCCCCGGCCGGATCACCAGGCTGCGGCTGCCGGCCGGGCCGGGCGTGCGGGTGGACTCCGGGGTGGTCGAGGGCGACACCGTCGGCGGGGTGTTCGACTCGCTGCTGCTCAAGCTCATCGTCACCGGCGCCGACCGGCCGCAGGCCGTGGCCCGGGCCCGGCGGGCGCTGGACGAGCTCGAGATCGAGGGCGTGGCCACCGTGGCCGCGTTTCATCGGGCGGTGCTGCGTGATCCGGCGTTCGTCCCCGCGGGCGACGAGCCGTTCAGCGTGTACACCTGCTGGATCGAGGAGGAGTTCGCCGACCGGCTGGCTGGCCTGGCCCCGGCCCCCACCGTCGACCCGGAGCCCGACGAGACCGACCTGGAACGGGTGGTCGTCGAGGTCGCCGGCAAACGGCTGGAGGTCGTGCTGCCCGCGTCGCTGGCCGCGGTCCGGCCCGGCCCCGGCCCGCGGCCTCGCCCGCCGATCCGCCGGACCGCCCCCCGGGCGGCCGGTGGTGGCAACGCCCTGACCTCGCCCATGCAGGGCACCATCGTCACGGTGGCCGTCGCCGAGGGTGACCAGGTGGCCCAGGGTGATCTCGTCGTCGTCCTCGAAGCCATGAAGATGGAGCAACCTCTGGTCGCCCACCGCGCGGGCACCATCACCGGTCTGTCCACCCAGCCCGGGTCGGCCGTCTCCGCCGGTTCCCTGATCTGCGAGATCACCGACTGAGCAGCGACTTGGCCTACTTGCGGGAGTACTTCTCGCCGTCGAGCGTCAGCGTGTCACCGCTGCAGCTGAAGTCGGTCTCACCCTCGTTCATGCTGCCGAAGCCGAAACCGAAGTCCGGGTCGTCGGACCGCTCCTCGCTGTTGATCGTGGTCGAACCCGTCAGGTCGCTCACCTTGATCGTGCCGTCCGACACCGAGTAGTCGCCCTCGAAGGCGACCGCAAAGTCCACGGCCTCGGTGTAGTCGGTCTCCGGGACGGTCCACGTGATGTCGAGGCTGGCCGTGCCGTCGTCGAACGTCAGCGCGAAGTCGAACGCGCCGCCCAACGACTCGATCGAGTCGACGCCGTACTCCGACATGTTCACCAGTTCCCACGAGCCGACCAGGCAGGAGGCGCCGCCGGTACCGCGCTCGGTCGCGTCCGACCCGTCGTCCGCGGGGGCGGTGCTGGAGTCCGCGTCCGCCCGGGGGGTGTCGTCGAGGCTTTCGCCCTGGTCGCAGCCAGCCAGGAGGGCGAGGACGAGGAGAGGCGCACAGAGTAACGTGCTGTGACGCATGTGTTTCCTTGTCTGCTAGGTGTGGTGCCACTGGTGATGCGGACGGCACGTCTGGCCAGGGTACAGAACCCGGACGGCGTCGGACGGTCTCGGCCACGGTCGTGCCGTGGACCAGGGCTCAGCCGTCGGCGCGCAGGGCGTCGGTGACGGAGGTCTCCCGCGGGCCGGGGTAGGTCGGCGACTGGTTCGTCGTCACGTCCCACCAGGCCTTCCAGGAAGCGGGCAGCTCGCGCAGGTGGTACGACACCGACCGCTGCCACTGTGCCCCGCGGGCCGGGACCCCGACGCCCTGGGTGTCCATCCCGGCCGCGCGGCACAGGTACGTCGCCCGGGGCAGGTGGTAGTCCTGGGTGACGAGCACCGCCTCGGTGACGCCGAACACCTCGACGGCCCGCACGCAGGTGTCGTGGGTGCTGAAACCGGCGTAGTCGAGCACCACCCGGTCGCGCGGCACGCCGTGGTCCACCAGCCAGTCGGCCATCACCGTCGGTTCGTCGTAGCCGACCCGGCCGTTGTCCCCGGAGACCAGCAGCACGGAGACGGTGCCGGCCTCGTACAGCTGCTGTGCCGCCTCCAGCCGGTAGCGCAGGTAGGCCGACGGGCGGCCGTCCGGGCGGACCCCGGCACCGAACACGACCGCGACCGGTGCTGGCGCGGCGTCGTCGAGCGCCACGGCGTGCTGCCCCCTCGTCTGCACCCAGACCATCGGCCCGGCCACGCCGAGCAGCACCAGCACCGCCGCGCCGAGGAACCACCACCGTCGTCTCACCCGAGCGAGACTACCGGCGGTCCGGGCTGGTACCTAGGTGCTTCCCTGGGAACATCCGTGGGGGGCTCGGTACTCTAAAGAGGGTCGTCGCGCCTCGGTATCGGCACCGAGGACCGACCGGCGTGCGGTATCCATGCTGGCCCCGAGACAAGGAATGACCCATGCGTCGCAGTGCACTGATAGTTGCGCCCCTTCTGGCTCTCGTCCTGGTTGCCGGCTGCAACCAGGGCAACAACGACAACAGAGTCGGCTCTTCCCCTTCCAGTTCGGACTCCAAGCCCAAGTCCAAGTCCAAGTCGGACGACGACAAGGGCACGGACTTCGGCGGCCGCGGCAGCCTGGAGGCGTGCATCGTCGGCGACTGGGACATCGGGCCCGATGCTCTGAAGGTGTTCGATCGGGACTCCGATATCGAGGGTATCCAGGACTATCTCAGGGACGAGCTCGGGTCCGAGGCGGACATCAATCTTGCGTTCGCCTTCAAGAAGAATGGTAACTTCGACCTGAGCATGGTAATCTCCACCGCGGGCGTGAAGGATGGTGTCTCGTTCTCGATAGACATGGACATCGACATGGTCGGCACCTGGAAGGTCTCCGGGTCGGACCGGCTGGACATCGTCACGAATGACATCAGCGGCGTCGTGAGGAGCGATATCGCAGGTGAGAAGCGTACCGAGTACACGGGTGCGGACGACTTCGAGGATTTCGAACCCGGTCTCACAAGGACGACGGCGACCTGCTCCGGATCGACGCTGAAGATGACCGACGAGGGCGCGGAGACGGCCATAATGAAGCGTAAGTAGGCTCTGAAGCGCCAGTCGGCCGACAGCCCCGGTCGGTGACCGAGACCTGACGCCCCGTCGTCCTGCCTGGACGGCGGGGCGTCGACGTATGGCTGATCGCTACCGGGAAACCGCGACGAAGCAGGGCAAGGTGTGGCATCCTTGGGGCGCACAGTCTCCCTCGAGGAAGTGGAAGTACCTGCTATGCGTCGTACCGCGCTCATCGTCCCGACCGTTGCTGTGGCTGGTCTGTTCCTGCTCGCTGGCTGCTCCGGTGGTGGTGACTCCTGCCTCAGCGGGTCGTGGGAACCCGTGGACGGGTCACCGATGTCTCCCACCGCCGACCAGATCGAAGCGATGAAGTCGATGGGCGGTTCGTACGACTTCACGCTGAAGTTCGACGGCAACACCATCAGCATCGACGCCTCGTCGATGGTCCCGGCGACCGACGTCACCAAAGAGCAGACCACGTCGCGCACCGTCAAGGCTAAGTACTCGGTGTCGGGTGACACGATAAAGCTGAGCAACATGTCGGGTTCGTACAAGATCAACGGCGAGGAGCAGACCGGAGACTCCGGCATGGGCTTCGACAACCTGGAGGGTGACACCTCTGAGAGCACCTACAGCTGCAGCGACGACAAGCTGACCATCGACAGGCTGGGAGACTTCCAGAAGAAGAAGAAGTAGCCCCGCTTCGTCCTGAGCCCCGCCGTGACGTTGTCTGCACGGCGGGGCTCAGGCGTGTCTGACTAGCTGCGCGGACCGACGGGCAGGACGGTCTTGCGGAAGGTGGAGTTCACCACCCCGGCGCACGAGCCGTACCAGGCGGCCAGGGCGGTGGCCAGGCCGACGAAGCCGCCCAGTTTCGCGATCGTGGCGTTACCGGCGAAGTCGCCGATACCCAGCAGGAAGAACGTGGTGGTGAGCAGTGCGAAGACGGTCAGGATCACCGTCGTGGTGCGGGTGGCTGCCACCGTCATGTAGGCGGTGAACAGGCCCCAGGCGATCAGGAAGATCCCGATGGCCTGCTCGTTCTGGGTCGTGTCGGCCACCTGGTTGGTGCCCCACACGAACCAGGCTGCCCAGGCGAGCCAGAACGCCCCGTAGGACGAGAAGGCCAGGGCGCCGAAGGTATTGCCGGTGCGGAACTCCCACATCCCGGCGAGCAGCTGGGCCAGCCCGCCGTAGAACAGGGCGAGCCCGACGACGACCGGTTTGCCACCTTCGAGCACGCCGGCGTTGTAGAGGGACAGGACGAAAGTGCTGAGGGCGAACGCTGCCAGGCCGAGCGGGCCCGGGTCTGCGACGGCCGGAGGCGTGGCCGCAGGCTGGTTGGTGGTCATGATGCTCCTTCACGTTCGGCCCGGCGTGGATGCCGGGTCGCAGAACCGTATCCCACGACCCACCCTCCGGGAGGGAGGCCGCGCGCAGAATAACCGGGACTTTTGTCCTGCGGGTGACTATCGGGCCGACCGGTCGGCCGGAAGGGCTCGTCCGGCATCGTTGAAACCGGGGTCTACCAGGGGCATTACGGTAGAAATCGGGACAAGTTCGGCGTTGCGCGCCGAGTCTTCTGGCCGGTCTGCCTACCGTGGTCCGGAGCACAGGTCGGCACGGCTCGCGAGGACGACGCAACGATGACGAACCAACGGCTACCCGCCCGGGTGTACTGGGTGCGACGGGCGCTGGCGCTCGTCGTCGTGGGTGTCCTCGGCACCGGGATCGTGCTGGGGGTCAGGGCCTTCCTCGGCTGGGCGGTCCCGGCGCTGCGCGGGCCGTACGCGTCCGGGGTGCAGCCGACGGCCACGTCGCCCGGCGGGGTCGACAGCTGCGACCCGGGCCTGCTGCGGCTGGCCATCGTGCCCGCGGCCCAGACCTTCCCCGCCGGGGTGAGCCCCAGCTTCAACCTCACCATCGACAATATCGGCACCGACGCCTGCCTGGTCGAGGCGGACGACGCGCACCGGCAGATCGTCGTCATGTCGGGCAGCGACCGGATCTGGTCCAACCAGGACTGCGGACCGGCCGACGGCGACCGCACCCTGCTGCTGGCGGCCGGGGAGTCCGACACCCGCCAGTTCGCCTGGAACCTGAACCGGTCGGCCCAGGGCTGCCCGGCCGATCTGCCGTCGCCTGCCCCGGGTACCTACCTGGTGTCGTTCACGGTCGGCGGGGCCCAGGTCGCCCAGGCCACGTTCACCCTGGACCCGCCCGAACCAGAACCAGCGACCGCGCAGACCGAGGCCGGACCGGACGACGCAGAACCGGCAGCCGGGGCTGACGGCTAGGCGTACCGTTCCAGGATGGACGTCTCGGCCAGCCGGGACAGCCCTTCGCGCACCGACCGGGCTCGCTGCTCGCCGATCCCTTCGACGGCCATCAGCTCGTCGATCGACGCGGCGAGCAGGCGTTGCAGTCCGCCGAAGTGCTGCACCAGCCGTTCGGTGAGGTGGCGGGGCAGCCGCGGGATCCTCGCCAGCAGCCGGTAGCCGCGGGCGGTGGCGGGGGCGTCGAGGGTGTCGCTGCCCCCGGGCACGCCCAGCACCCGGGCGATCCGGACCGGGTCCAGCAGCTGGGTCGAATCGAGCTCGGCCAGCTCGGCCAGCACCGCGTGGACCTCGCGCCGGGAGGTGTCGACGTAGTCGCGGATCACCAGCTCGCGGTCCGCGCCGATCCCGCCCACCAGCTCGTCGAGCTGCAGCGACATCAGCCGGCCGTCGGTGCCCAGCTCCACGACGTACCCGTCGATCTCGTCGGTGATCCGGCGCACCATCTCCAGGCGCTGCAGCACGGCGGCCACATCGCGCACCGTGACCAGGTCCTCGATCTCCAGGGCGGACAGGGTGCCGGACACCTCGTCCAGCCGGGCCTTGTACCGTTCCAGCGTGGCCAGCGCCTGGTTGGCCCGCGAACCGATGGTCGTGGAGTCCTCCAGCACGTGCCGCACCCCACCCACGTACAGGGCGATGATCCGCATCGACGCGGACACGGAGATCACCGGGAACCCGGTCTGCTTGGCCACCCGCTCCGCGGTGCGGTGCCGCGTGCCGGACTCCGACGTGGCGATCGACGGGTCGGGCAGCAGCTGGACGTTGGCCCGCACGATCCGGGACAGGTCCGCGCTGACCACGACCGCACCGTCCATCTTCGACAGCTCGCGCAGCCGGGTGGCGGAGAACTCCACGTCCAGCACGAACCCGCCCGAGCAGATCGACTCCACCACCGGGTCCACCCCGAGCACGACGATGGCACCGGTGCGGCCCCACAGGATCCGCTCCAGACCGTCGCGCAGCTCACCGCCCGGCGCGACAGCGGCCAACGTGGCCCGCAGCCGCTCGTCCGTCGTCAGATCGGTCACGACTGGAATGATATCGCCGGGCCCGCCCCCGTCAGCTGTCTGGTGGGTCCGGTGTTGCGTGACAGACCCGGTACAGTCCATGGGTTCGTGTCCGGCGACCAGCCGACGGGCCAGCCAGCGACAGCCCGGAGCCACCGAGGAACAAAACGGCCCAGACTCGTCTCGTACCTGTACAGGTCCAATCATCGAGACAGGTGACACGGTGAGCTATCCCCATCAGCCCGGCTACCCCCAGCGTCAGTACGGCCCGCCTCCCGGGCCCTACCCCGTGTACGCGCGGCCGGCGAAGACGTCGACGAAGGGCGCCAGATGGATGACGTTTATCGGGGTGTTCCTGCTCGTACTCGCGGTGGCCGCGGCGATCGGCACGGTGCTGATCTTCAAGGCGGTAGCCCAAGGGGTCCAGATCATCGACAACCACGGTAATCCGGGTCTTCGGACATTCGGTGGGGATCACGGGGTGAGTCCGCCTGCTGCGAGGAGCATGCGGAGCCTGTAGTTGTCGCGGTTGCGGTAGCCGCGGGCGAGGCGTCGGTGGAGCTCGATGGTGCCGTTG
>WRMB01000039.1 GCA_009777345.1 Micrococcales bacterium
CGGCTCTTCACAGTTGAGGGTGTAGTGGGCTGACGGGTGAGGGTTGGTAGGGGCGGCGCGTCGGTCGTCGGTGGGGTCGAGGTCTTCCGATGATGGAGGTTCTCACGCCGCCCAGCAGGAAGACCTCGACATGTCCCACGCTACCTTCGACGCGCCTGACCTGACCACGTTCTGCCGGTTGGACGGTCTGGGTCTGGAGGTGACCGGGCAGCAGGTCACCGCCGAGCGGGCGGTGCTGGCCTGTCGGGTCGTCGAGCCGGACGCCTGGTGCAGACGGTGCGGGTGCGAGGGGTCTGCCATAGGTACGGTGAAGCGGTCGTTGGCGCACGTGCCGCTGGGGTGGCGTCCCACGACGTTGCTGGTCACGGTAAGGCGGTACCGGTGCGCCGGGTGCGGGCACGTGTGGCGCCAGGACACCACGGCGGCGGCCGAGCCGCGGTCGAAGATCTCTCGTGGTGGGCTGCGGTGGGCGCTGGAGGGTCTGGTGGTGTGCCACCTGGCTGTGGCCCGCCTGGCCGCCGGTCTGGGCGTGTCGTGGAACACCGCCAACGACGCGGTCCTGGCCGAGGGGCACCGGGTGCTGATCGCCGACCTGACCAGGTTCGACGGTGTCAAGGTGATCGGTGTCGACGAGCACTGCTGGCGGCACACCCGCCGCGGCGACAGGTACGTCACCGTGATCATCGACCTGACCCCGGTCCGCGAGGGCACAGGCCCGGCCCGGCTGCTGGACATGGTCGAGGGCAGGTCGAAGAAGGTGTTCGCCACCTGGCTGGAGGCCCGCCCCCAGGCCTGGCGCGACCAGATCGAGGTCGTGGCGATGGACGGGTTCACCGGGTTCAAGACCGCCGCCGCCGAGCAGCTGCCCGAGGCGGTCGAGGTCATGGACCCCTTCCACGTCGTCAGGCTCGGTGCCGAAGCGCTGGACAGGTGCCGTCAACGGGTCCAGCAGGAGACCCTGGGGCACCGAGGCCGTAAGGGGGACCCGCTGTTCACCGCCCGCCGGACCTTGACCACCGGCGCCGACCTGCTCACCGACACCCAGGCCGAGCGCCTGCAAGACCTGTTCGCCACCGACGCCCACGTCCAGGTCGAGGCGACCTGGGGCATCTACCAGCGCATGGTCGCCGCCTACCGCGACGAGGACCGTGCCAAGGGCCGTTCCCAGATGCGGGCCGTGATCGACTCGCTGGCCAGCGCCGTCCCGACCGCCCTGACCGAGCTGCGCAAGCTCGGCACCACCCTGGACAAGCGCGCCGAGGACGTCCTGGCCTACTTCGACCACCCCCGAACGTCGAACGGCCCCACAGAGGCGATCAACGGCCGGCTCGAACACCTACGAGGCACCGCCCTCGGCTTCCGCAACCTCACCAACTACATCGCCCGCTCGCTGCTGGAAGCCGGAGGTTTCCGACCGCTGCTACACCCTGGATTGCGATGAGCCCCCAAAGCCGAGCTGGAGGCCAAGCTGCGGCAGATCGTCCGCGACGCCCAAGAACGCCTCACCCGACGCGGCATCTCCGCGGCACTGCCCGACGACACCTGACTGGTCTTGTTCGGATTCTGCACCTTCGGCTGGGCGCGGTCATTTCGAGACTTCTGCCGCGGATTCGAGAGTAAAACTCTCGAATCCGCGGCAGAAGTCTCGAATCGGTGCAGTTGCGCCTGATGCGCCCCCCACGCCTTGCCCCACCAAGGCGAGGAGAGCAACGCACTGGTCTCGTTCGGTGGCCGTCGGCTCACGCATCGGCTGCTCCCAGAACGGCGAGCAGGGCGCGGGCCTTCGTCACGGCTGCGGACCTGCCTCGTCTCGCGGCGAGGCCTTCGAGGCCGGGCCAGCGGGCCGCGTCGGCGGGGATCAGACCGCGTCGGGCGGCTTCGCACAGGTGGTCGGCGTGGAACGTGGTGATGTCGAGCACCCGGTTCAGCCACCGTGGGAGCGGGCCGCCCGACGCCCCGGCGACCCTGACCGGTTCGGTGAGCAGCGGCCACAGCGTCGGCAGGGCTTCGGGGTGTCTCTCCAGCACCCGTACCAGCGTCGTGGGGTCGATCTCCGGCAGGTCCAGCAAGGCCGCCGTGGCGATCCGGACCGCGGCCGAACCGATCAGGTTCTTCTCCACCAGGTCGACGACCAGGCAGCACCGCTGGTCCGTCCCGTCTTGGACGGCCAGCAGCAGAGCCACCGTAACCAGGGACGTGGACAAGGGCGGGGCCGCGGTGCGAGGGCGGGAGCTGTCTCCGGCCTCCCGGTTGCGGTGCTCGCTGGCCGTCAGCCGCTCGGTCTGGTCGTCCCAGAACAACCACCAGTAGTCGTTCCGCTTACCTCCGGGGACGGCGCGTCTGCCGAACGCGGCTGTGATGTCTCCCCTGGTCGTGGTCCCTGGGGCGTGTCCGGCGCTCATGTCAGCCGGGTGGGACGGGCCGGCGAACGACGAGTCGTCCAGGCGCGGGACTGGCGCGGTCTGCGCCTCAGAGCCGTCGGGCTGACACTGGCGGGCCTTGCACTGTCCTTCGTTGAGCAGGTCACGGTAGCCCACACCGTCGTGGCACTTCTTGACCACCTGGAACTGGACGTCGGGGTGGTCAGGCAGCATCATGTCGACACGCAGCTGCCCCGGGCCCAGCCAGGAGGCGGCGATCTTCACGTCGTCGACCAGGGCTGGGAGCGCGCCTGCGCCTTCCGGCCAGATCTCCTCGAACCGTGGGCCTGTCGCCGCGACCCTGGGGGCAGGTTCGACGGGTGCGGGCAGCCCGGAGACGACCTCACGGGCGATGCTCACCGCCTGCGACGAACCGACCCGGGCGGTGAGGGCCCGGACACCCGGGAGGTCGAGCGCTGTCGGTTCGGCCAGGCCGGTGGCGACAGCGTGGCGGACCTCCGGCAGCAGATCAGCGACGACCCCGGCGATATCGGCGGCGCCGACGGCCACCCGGGGCCCGGACGTGGCCCGCACCAGCAGATCGTCCAGCACCGGCCACACCACCGAGAGCATCCCGAGCCGGGCGATATCGGCCAGCGTCCTCGCCATCGCCGGGAGGGTGCGCGACCCGTCCCAGTCCGCCTGGGTGTCAGCCGCGCCGGGACGCAGCAGACCTCGCTGCCACGCCTCGTCCAACGCCAGTGCGACGTCGGATGCGGCGTCCGGGTGGGGATCGTGCTGGGCGGCCAGAAAGCTGAGCGTCGTGTGCGACGAGAACGGTGTGCCTCGCTGTGCGACCTGGCGCAGCAGAACACCGACACTGCTCCCTTGGTCCAACGCCTGCGTCTCAAGCCAGTCGGCCCACCCGGTGGCATCACCCCACCCCGGAAGCACCTCCATCCGGCGTTCGCGCGGGCCGAGCCGCTGGGGAAAGCGCCGCAACGACGCGGGCGGGGACCAGGCGAGCGCACGGTCGTCAGGTCTCGGTGGGCCTTGCGCCCACCCCCGGGCGACAGGTGTGATCAACCCGTCGGTCTCAGGCTCGACGATCGGGTCGGCGAGGTACCGGCTGACGGCGGGCCCGGCTGCGACCTTCATGGGCTCGCCCGAGCCGAGCAGCACCGGGATGCTGATGTCGTCGAACCTCGCCCGAAGGTCGTCGGCGGCGTCGAGACGCAACCTGGTCAGGGCAAGGAACAGGTCGGCCTCCGACGCTCCGACGCCCGCGTCCTGGTACTCGCCCAGGCGACCCAGGAGGTCAACGGGAGTGATACGCAGGTCGACGGTGCTCGGCTCGGACAGCAAGCATGGGACTTCGCCAAGCCTGTGGAACACAGCGATATCGCGGGCCTCCAACGGGCAACGCGATCTGCTGTCCGCAAGCTCGCCAGCAGCCCAGCTCCGCACCCACCCAACTCCAGCACCCGAGGTGTCACGCGCCCCGCTCAACGCGGCACGGGCCAGGGCCGGGTCGCGACGGGCAACCGCGTTAGCCACGACCAAGAACCGTTCCACCACCACGTCGCACACCTGGGACCAGCCGCGCCCGGCCAGCTCGGCCGCCAGCTGGGTGAGGGCTTCGGGTGTCTGCTCCCCCCGGTCGAACCGCGGCACCTGCCAGACCGGCGGCGTGGGCTGCCACAGACCTTGGACGACCGGCTCGGCGTCGACGACCGGTTCCAGACCCCAACGGTCGACGACCGTCCGCACAGCACGAACCAGCGAGCCGTCACGACCGGTATCGAGCGCCACCACCTGCGGACCGACCACGTCGCACGTCGCGTCGGAGGGTCGCGGACGGGCGGCCAGCGCCTTCAGCACCGGACGCAACGCCTTCTTCGTCGGTGCGGTCAGGGCAGCCGTCGCCACGTCGGCCAGGAGCTCGTCGTCCACCCCGGCGATCAGCACCGGCGCCAGACATTCGATCAGGTACGGGTCGCCACCGGCCAGGACCGGCACCAGCGACTCACCTCGCGCCACGATCTCACCGTCCGTGGCATGCAGGTCTTCGAGCCACACCTTCAGCCAGCGCTGGGCCGGGTTGAACTGGTCGCTGCGACCGGCTCCCGGCGCCGCGTCCATGGCGCTGAGCACCAGGTCGACCATGGTGTCTCGGTCGACCCAGCCGCGCTCCGCACCAGCCAACGCTGCCTGGAGGATGTCGGCACCCCGACCGCTGGCGAAAGCGACCCGAACATGGTCGACGAAACGGTCCCGGACCACCTCGGGACGCACCGTCTCGTACTGCCTCCACACAGGTTCACCGACGCATGCGAGCACCTTGGCCCGCCAGCTGTCGAGGTAGTCGCGGTGGTCGGGCACTTCGAGCTGGTAGTGAGCGACGAGCCGGACCGCCACATCAGGGCAGCGCTCGGAACCGTGCCGGACGAACGTCTGGGCGAACGCCGCTCCCCGCTCGACCATGACGGCAAAGAGCGTGTCCTCAAAAGCCGCCGCCTCGTCGCTGTCAGACAGCTTGTTGCTCGGGTACCGACCGGGCTGCGGTCTGCCGGTCGCTTGGCACACGATCCCGGCGGCGCGCTTGGCGCCCACCCCCAGACGGATCGCGAACAACCACAGCATCACCGCGTCGACGTCGAAGTACGTGGCCCATCTCCAGGCACCGTGACGAGCAGACGTAGGAACCGCGCTCCACTCCCCCGTCCGCAGCCCCGCCAGCGCCGCCTTCTTCTGGGCCGGGGTGCCCAACGGCAGCGTGGGCACGTCAGCGTAGGCCGCGTCGGCCCAGCCCAGCTCTTTGAAGATCGCGACCGCCTCGTCCAGGCGGGGGTTGGGGGGCATCAGTCACCTCTCAGGACGGCGAGCAGGGTGCGAGCCTTGGTCAGAGCGGCCGTCTTGCCCGGCTGAGAGGCAAGCTCTTCGAGACCGGGCCAGCTGGACGCGTCGGCGGGAATCAAGCCGCGTCGGGCGGCCTCACGCAGGTGCTCGGCGTGCAGGAGAGCGACGTCGAGCACCCGGTTCAGCCAGCGCGGCGGCGAGCCTTCGGATGTACCGGCGAACCGGATCGGCTCGGTGAGCAACGGCCACAGGACCGGCAGAGTCGTCGGGTACTTTTCCAACACTCCGACCAGTCTTGCCGGGCTCAGGTCCGATGAGGACAGCAACGTCGACAGCGCACTGCGCATATCAGAGGGACCGATCTCGCAGTCCCTGATGGCGTCGCGGAGCATCCAGCCGTCACCATACGCGACGTCCTCCAGGAGTTGGACCACACCTTTCGGATTCTTCTGCGGGGCACTGAGGACAGCGACCCACCCAGCGGGCCGCCGTCGACGAGCATCCTCCGAACAGGGCCAGACCTCCTCGAATCTCGGCCCCGTTCTCACTGGTGGCACGACCGCGGGAACTGTCGGGGTGGTGGGTAGCCCGGCGACGATCTCGCGGGCGACCGTCACCGCCTTGGACGTTCCCTTGCGGGCCCCGACTGTACGGGTGCCTGGCAGGTTGAGCACCGCAGGGTCAGCGATGCCTTCGGCTACCGCGTGCACGACCTCGGGCAGCAGGGCGGCGATGGTCTCGACCACCTCGGCCGCACCGGTGGCCAGGTGCTGGCCAGACGCGGCCACTCCGGCCAGGTCGTCCAGGATCTGCCATACCACCGCCAGCAACCCTTGGCTGGCCGCCTCACCCAGTGAACGGGCAGTTGCAGCGAGCCGGTATGGCGGGGCATCCAGGTCCACGTAGCGAGCACCAGGGGTCCCTGGGCGCAGCAGGCCGCGCTCCCACGCCTCGGTCACCGCCCGGGCGGCGTCATCGACCGCTGCGGGGTGCGGGTCGCGCCGGGCTGCCAAGAAACGAAGCACCGCTGTCGGAGGCAACGGCACGGCGCGTGTGGCAATACCCCGCATCTCCAGGCCGAGAGCACGGTTGAACTCGGTGTCGTCCACATGCAGGACCACATCGCCCCAGGTGGGAAAGACCGCCAGGTTCACAGCCCCCCACTTGCTCAGACGGGACGGGAAGCCACGCAACGACTCAGGTACCGATTCGGCTGCCAGACCAGACCACCACTCCTCGCGCCCGACAGGTTCGACGACCGGGTCGGCCAGGTAACAGCTGACCAGCGGACCAGCCATCAGGGTCATCGGCTCGCCGGTCTGAAGAAGCACCGGCACCTGCAGCCGGTCGAGCTCTGCACGCCACTGTTCGTCCGCGGGACGCATATCAAGACGAGTCAACGCCAAGAACAGATCAGCCTCTGACGCGCTCGCACCCTCGTCTGCGTAGGTCCGCAACCGGACGAGCAGGTCGGCCGGGGTGATCCGCAGGTCGACCGTGCTGGGTTCGGACAACAGGCACGGCACCTCACCGAGCCGCTGGAACACAGCGACCTCGCGTGCCCACAACGGTTCGGCCGTGTTCTTGGGGTCGTCCAGACCTCTGCTGGGCCGGTCTGCGACCCATGACGCCACCGGGTCCAGCCCTCCAGCCCGTCCCGGGTGTCGTGTGACCCCAGCCAGCGCCGTACGAGCCAGCGCCGGGTCACGACGCGCCACAGCATTAGCCACTGCGAGGAAGCGCTCGACGGCGGCGCTGGAGCTGCCGACGACGCTCGGTCTGCTGCGTTCGGCCAACGACCGAGTCAACGCCTCGGGTGTCTCTTCGCCGTGGTCGAACCGGGGCACCGTCCACAGCGGCGGCGCGGGCCGCCACAGACCCTCGACCGGCAGCGTGGGTTCGACGGGAGCCTCGTCGGTCAGGCCCCATGCCTCGACGACGGCGTCCACGGCACGGGCCGACAACCGGTCACGACTGACGTCCAGGGCGGTGACCTGCGGGCCGAGCACCTCCAGCGTCTCGGCCGACGGGCACGGACGCCTGGCCAGTGCCTCCAGCACCGTCCGCAGCGCTTTCTTCGTCGGGGCGGCGAGGGCCACGGTCACCACATCGGCCAGCAGGTCGTCGTCCACCCCGGCGATGAGCCCGGGCGCCAGACGTTCGATCGTGAACGCATCACCAGCTGCCAGGACAGGTATCAAGGCTTCGCCCTGGGACCGGATCTCCTGGTCGGTGGCGTGCAGGTCGTCCAGCCACACCGTGAGCCAGACCTTGCGGTCACCAGGCCGACCGGCCGCGTCCAGGGCGGTCAGCACCAGCTCGACAGCCTCGTCCCGGTCCAACCAGCCCTGGGCCACCCCGGCCGCCACCACCCGACCGAGAGTCTGGGTGCCGGCCACTGCTGAGGGGCTGCCCTGTGACGCGGTTGTTGGTCGGCCCGCCATGGCACCAGCCAGGACATGCTCAGCAAACCGGTCCCGAACCACCGCCTTCAAGGCCTCGTCCTGGCCCGAGAGCGCCGCCTCGGCCTTGTTCGCCCACACCGCCAGGTACCGGAAGTCCTCAGGGATCGGAATCTGAAAGTGCGCAACCAACCGGACGGCGGCCCCAGACGACACGGGCAGGTGCTCGACGAACTTTTGGGCGAACTCCTGGCCCCGTTCCGCCACAACGGCAAAAGCGCTGTCCTCGGGAACCCTGCCCGGCCTGATCGTGGCAGCCCGACGGGCGTCCACCCCGACCCGGACCGCGAACAGCCAGAGCATCGTCAGGTCGACGTCGACATGGGCGCGCCACGCCAGGGCGGTCCAGGAGGAGCCGACGACGTGGACCATGTCCGGGTCCTCATGCCGTGGCCACGCACCCCACTCACCCGACCGCAGCCCCGCCAGCGCGGCCTTGCGCTGCGCGTCGGTGCCCAGCGGCAGCGTGGGCGCGTCCGCACAGGTGGCGTCGGTCCAGCCCAGCTCTTTGAAGATCGCGACCGCCTCGTCCAGGCGGGGGTTGCGGGCCATCAGGCACCTCTCAGGACGGAAAGCAGGGTGCGAGCCTTGGTCAGGGCGGCTGTCTTGCCCGGCTGAGAGGCAAGCTCTTCGAGACCGGGCCAGCTGGACGCGTCAGCGGGAATCAAGCCGCGTCGGGCGGCCTCACGCAGGTGCTCAGCGTGCAGGAGAGCGACGTCAAGCACCCGGTTCAGCCAGCGCGGCGGCGAACCTTCGGATGTACCGGCGAACCGGATCGGCTCGGTCAGCAGCGGCCACAGCACCGGCAGAGTCGTCGGATTCTCCAGCATGCCGACCAGCCTCGCCGGGCTCACGTCGGGGAAGCCCAGCAGGGTCGAGACGGCCACGCGGATGCTGGCCGAGCCCAGCATCCCTCTGCCCAGCACCTCGGCGAGCTGGTCTCTTCCTGCCCGGCCACGAGCACCGTTGTCGGCGCACATCCCCAGCACCACGGCGACCAACGACGTCGACAAAGACGAGGAGGTCGGCCAGCCAACAGGCTCAGGACACCAGTCCTCAACCACCAGGCGGGACGACGCAGTGTTCCACAACAGCCAGACGGACCCGACGAGCCGAGCGTTTTCCTGGCCAGTGGCGTACCGGTCGGCATAGCACCTGCCCTCGTGCACACGGTCCCACCTCCGCACGAGCACCTCGAAGAAGACGTCGGGTACCTCTGGCAGGGTCAGGTCGAAACGCAGCACCGGGGTCGAGTAGAGCTCATACCTGGTGAAACCACCATGCTCGGGATGTTCCGCTAGGGCCCGCTCGACCAGGTCGGTACCAGGTTCCGCTGTAACGGTCAGCGTCGCTCTGTCGACGACTGCTGGTCGGGTGCCCGCTCTTTCGGGCCAGATCTCGGTGAACGACGGACCTGTGGACACAGCGGCCACCTTGTCGACACGGGAAGGAAGCCTGTCGACGATCCCACGGGCTGCGAGCACCGCTCGCGACGTGCCGCTCTTCGTGGCGAGCGCACGGACACCAGGCAGGTCGAGCACCGACGGCTCGGCGAGGCCGTCGACCACCGCATGCTGGACCTCGGGCAGGAAGGTAACCATGACCTCGACCACCTCGACGACTCCGGGCCCTAGACGAGACCCAGATGCGGCGCTGACCAGCAAGTCGTCCAGGACAGGCCAGACCACCGAGAGCAGACCGTCGCGAGCAGCCGCGCCCAGAGCGGTGGCCGTCGCGGCGAGCGATGCCTTCCGGTCCAGGCAACCGGCATCGATCACACCGGGACGCAGCAGACCACGCTCCCACGCCTCGGTCAGCGCAAGGGCGCCGTCCGTCACCGCGGCTGGGTGCAGGTCGCGTCGCGCGACCAGGAACCTCACCGCGGCGCCAGAGGTCAGCGGATCGGCCCGCCGCGCGATCTGGCGCAGCCTCAGGCCGGCACTGCGGTCACTAGACACGACACCGTCCACGATGGACCACTGGGCACGCCAAGGACGCACCCGTCTCGGGATCAGCTGAAAATCCCTATGCCAAGCCGTTACCGACGGCAGGGCAAAGGCGAGATCGACCAGGTAGCCGTCAGATGTCAGGCTCGGTTCGACGAGCGGGTCTGCGATGTAGCGGCGTGCGACCTGACCTGCAGTGAGAGACACAGGACCGGACTGGAGAAGCACCGGGACCGCCAGCCGGTCGAACTCGGCACACGACTCGTCGTCGACCGTCGGCTCCTCGAGCCGGGTCAGCGCCAGCAGCAGGTCGGGCCCAGCCGCGCTCGCGCCCGTGTCCAGATAGGTCCGCAACCTGGTAGCCAGGTCTGTCGGGGTGATCCGCAGGTCGACCGTGCTCGGCTCGGACAGCAGGCACGGCACCTGGCCCAGACGACTGAAAACCGCACAGTCCCGTGCTGCCAGCATGTCGTCGTCCAGGTATCGAGGCCGACCCCTGACCCACGCGGCCACCGGGGCGAGACCCGCGGACGTGCTGTCGTCGACGCCGACCAGTGCAGCACGCGCCGATGCCAGGTCACGGCGTGCGACCGCGTTGGCCAGCGCGAGGAACCGCTCCACGGTCACGTCCTCGACGTCCCAGTCACCTCGGGAGACGAGCTCTGCGGCAGCCAGGGTCAGCGCCTCTGGGGTCTCCTCGCTGCGGTCGAAGCGGGGCACCTGCCACACCGGCGGAGTTGCCTGCCATAGACCCTCGACGTGCGTCTCAGGTTCTGCCAGGTCGAGACCCCACGCGTCGACCACGGCCCGCACTGCCCGTGCCGGGGCGCCCAGGCTTGTCACCAGCGGTCCGAGGATCTCCACGGTCTTCCTGCTGGGTGTGCGTGCCGCCAGTGCCTGCAGCACCGACTGCAGCCCTTTCTTCGTCGGCGCGGCCAGCGCCAACGCACCCACATCGGCAAGCAGGTCGTCGCCCACCCCGGCGACCAGCACCGGCGCCAGCCGTTCGAGCACATGCCGGTCGCCGGTGGCCAGGACAGGGATCAGCGTCTCGACCCGTGCGAGCACCTCATCGTCGGTGACGTGCAGGCCGTCCAGCCACACCCCGAGCCAGGCCTTCCGCTCGGCGGGACGAGCGGTGGCGTCGAGAGCAGCGAGCACCAGGTCGACCGCTTCCGCCCGGTCCAGCCAGCCCTTCCCTACCCCTTCGAGTATCAACCAGCCGAACGGCCCGGTTCCCTCCAGCCCGGCTGCCACACCAGCCCGGACGTGCTCAGCAAACCTGTCGGAGACGACCGCAACCGAGACCGGCCAGTCCCCGGTCATCATCGGCAGGGTGCTCGACGCCCATCTGCGCAAGTACCTCAGGTTCTCCGGAACCGACGCCCGGTCGCGAACCATCACAGACCTCTCAGCGCGGCCAGGAGTAGCCCGGTGAAGATCGAGACCGCCTCGTACAGGCGGGGGTTGCGAGCCATCAGTCGACCTCCCACTCTTTTCGCACCAACTCGTCGTAGTCAGCCGGTTCGACGCCGCTGACGACAGGGGCAACTCTGTAGGGTGTCTTCACGTATACCCGATCTCTGTAGTCATGCCGCTCTGATATATCCTCGATGTCAAGATAGAGCTCTTCGAGCTCGAACCAGACGTTGCCGCACTCCCCGCAGCCCCAGAAACTCGGGTCTTCTTCGACAAATGCAATACGACCATAGCAGGCCTTGCTCGGGCATCTCAACCCATCCCCGTCCAGCCCAGGCGGGCAGATATACCCGACCGACCAGGTCCCGAAGCAGTAGCAGCCTTCTTCGGGGCATCTCATCCACCCTTCCTCTGGGTAGGACTTCTCACCCAGCCCCCCGAGCAGCCGGTGGGGATTAAACGCGTGCCCGCACCGGATGCACACCGTAGCTCTGCCCTCCTCGTCATTCTCGGGGTCGAACGTCACACTGTGCCTGTCCAGCAGCTGCCTGTACTCTGTCTCGTCCGACGGAAAAGGTCCCGCATCGAACGAGATCCGCACCTGCCGACCATCGCACATCCGCGGAAGTCGACCCGTCAGAAGCCGGTACACCCAGTTGGAGAATCCGTTCTCCAACGAGTCCTCAAGGCTGGATCCGTCTCGGAAGAACAGAACTACATACCAGTCAGGCGACACGTTCGAATTGAACAGTATCGCATAGTTGTACATTCCAGAGTCGCACTCGATCGCCTCGGATAGCACCTCTCTGACCGTCGCATCGACACGGTCCGCCAGGGACTCGTTCTCATCATTCGCGCACATGTCGTCAACCACCTCAGTATTTCTCTAGGATACGCTCGAGCCGGTCGCGGGTCGTCGCCAGCCGGATAGTGATCGCGACCTCCGCGCCGTCCGCGACGGGCAGGGGCATCTGTTCCATCGCCTCTTCGAACACCGCCACGACAGGCAGGTACTTTCTGGCGCGCTTGAGGACGAACTCCTCTTTACCCGGGGTATCGGCGTGGTACAGGCCGGCTGCGTTGTCCACAAAGTCGCTCAGCTTCACCAGGAACGCGCCCGGATGGCCCTGGACAGTCTGCCGCACATGTTCGCGGTAGTGCCGGTTGCGCTCCTCGACGTCAGTCTGCGATCTGTGGGTGTCGGTCATGTAGTCGTTGGTGACGGCTTCGACCAGCGCCAGCACCCTGCGGCCGTAGGCGTTCTCGATGTAGTCCGACAGCATCTGACGGGCCTCAGACTCGGGCACCTGGCGACCGGCGCGAGCGATCTGCCGTACGAACTGCTGCGCGCCGTCTTCTATCGTGTCGTGCAGGACGGCCGCGACGATGACGTCCTGGTCGCGGCACCCCCACCGCAGCAGCCTGACAGCGTTGCGCAAGGGATGCTCGATATACGGGGTCTGGGTGAACAGTCCACGGCTACCTCGTATCTGGGCGGAGTGGAGGATGCTCGCCAGATCGACAGCCGACGACACCGTCTCGTCGTCCATGCCCAGCACGCGCGCTTCGTACCGCAGCACCTGCGCCAGCTGGACGCTCCCGAGATCTTTCAGCGGCGCGTCCCGCAAGACTTCGAGCGGAACGCGCCGCAGCACGGTCGGAGGCAGCTCACCGATCGCGGCAGTGCCGAGCTCGTCCCGAAGGCCTTCACCTGCCGCCCTCACTGCTTCGGGGTCTGGTTGGTGCTCTTGCTCTTCCACGCTCCCTCTCCTTTCACGACCGACGTTGTGCAACCACCCTGTGTCACTGTCCTCCCAGTGCGGGTTCGGCAGGTAGGTCCGCGACGATCTGGCGGGCGATCGTCACGGTGCGCGACGTCCCGCGACGAGCTGCCAGAGCTCGGACATTGGGCAGCGCCAGCACGTCCGGGTCGGCAGTACCCACACTCACCGCGTGCAGCACCTCGGGCAGCAGAACGGCGATGGTCTTAACCACCTGGGTGGCGCCGGTCGGCGGCGACGAGCCCTGCAGGAGGTCGTCCAGCAAGGGCCAGACCACGGCCAACATTCCTTCGTCGGCCAGCTGGGCCAAGACCTGCACCGTGGCGGCCAGGCGATGCTGGTATCCGTCCGGTGCCCAGTCCAGCAGGGAAGCGTCGGGCACACCGGGGCGGAGCAGTCCGCGCTGCCACGCTTCGCGGACGGCCAGGGCGACATCAGCGGCGGCCCGCGGATGCACCGACCGCTGCATGATCATCAGGTTCGCGGCCGCACCGGGAGGTAGAGGTGTGGTGCGACGGACCAGCTGGCGTACCACCGGGCCCACCATGTCGAAGAGCCCACGGCCACCAGCGACACCACGGACGTCGTGGGTGCGGATCGCCATCGTTGTGAGGTCGCCTGTCCAGGTGGGGAACAGCGCGCTGAGAGGGGCGTGGTGGGACTCGGGCAAACCTGACAGCCGGTTCGGGAACCGCTGCAGCGACTTTGGGAGCACAAGCGGGTCTGAGCCCGGTGCCTTTGCGCAGCCCCACGCCGCAGGTTCGACGACCGGGCCGCTCAGGTATGCCACGACCGCAGCACCCGCGAAACCGAGCTGGTACCACTCCCACCCGTCGGGGTCCCACATCAAAGTCACCACCGGGACGGTCAGGCTCTCGATCTCGGCACGTGCAGCATTGTCGATCGTCGTTGTATCGAGCCTGGTCAAAGCCAGGAACAGGTCGGCCTCAGACGCCGGAACCTCCGCATCGAAGTAGGTCTGCAACCGCGTCACCAGGTCGGGCAGGGTGACGGCAAGATCGACGGTGCTCGGCTCGGCCAGCAAGCACGGAACCCGTCCCAGCCGTTCGTGCACCTGCCGAGCACGGGCGTCCAACAACGCGGTCTGGTTGCAGTCGTACCTACTGAAGAGCGACGTGTCGGTCAACGGTCGGGCAACAAGCGCCGGGTCGTCGCCCCACGTGACACAGAACCGGTCTTTCAGCACAGCGCGTGCACGGTCGGGATCGTGCCTGGCTACGGCATTAGCAACAGCGAGATAGCGCTCGACGACTATATCGACCGATGAGATCGATGTCGTCCTTCCTCCGGTTACTGCAGCCAGGTTGCTGGGTGTGCGAGACGCCAGCTCCTTCCATGCATGAACGAGCGACTCTGGGGTCTCGTCACCGTGGTCGAAACGAGGTACCTGCCAGACAGGCGGGACTGGCTGCCACAGACCCTGCACCGACACGAACTCGGGCGGCGGCGCGGCCAGCCCCCAGGCATCGACCACCTGCTGCACAGCCTTGGCCGACGTCTTGTCCTGACCGACGTCCAGGCCTGTGACCATCGGCGCGAGCACCGTGAGAGCATCTGGCCCCGGGGCGGGTCGACGGGCGAGCGCCGCCAGCACGGTGCGCTGGGCCTTCTTCGTCGGGGCTGTCAGGGCAGCGGTCACCACGTCGGGCAGCCGGTCGTCGTCCACCCCGGCGATCAGCGTCGGCGCCAACCGGTCGACGACGGCAGCATCACCGCTGGCCAGCACCGGCACCAGGGTGTCGGCACGGGCCAGCACCTCCGCGTCGGTCGCGGCCAGGTCGTCCAACCACACCGCCAACCAGGCCTTGCGGTCGTTGGGCCGGGTGGAGGTATCCATCGCGGCGAGCACCAGGTCCACAGCCTCGTCCCGGTCGAGCCAACCTCGACGCACCCCGCCGGGCAGCACCCGACCGAACGGTCCGTAACCAGCTACCTTCGCGGCGACGGCGGCGCGGACGTGCTCGGCGAACCGGTCCGCGGCAGCAGCCACGTCGACGTCCCGCGGAACCGTGAGGAGACGACCCTCGTCGTCGACCTCTCGTGGCCCACCGTGGTACGACGGGCTCGGCGGACCCCACCAGGCCCTGTCCGACCAGCCCGCAGGGTCGGTGAGGTCGTCACGGCTCCAGGGCGCGGCGACCGCCATGCCCATCGTGCGCAGGCCCATCGCCCAGTCGGCGGACAGCGCCCAGTCCTCCAGGGCCCGCCGTCGCCGAGGAACGGGCTTCTTCGCGTCAGCCATCAGCGCCCTTCCGCCGAGTGGGGGATACTGCCCAGGCTTCGGTAGCGCTGGGCTCGCCAGGCGCAGGGCGCCAGTTGACGGTCGCCGAGGGAGAGTCTAGCCTGTCTAGACAGGCAACAGCATCTCGTGTTGCCGACCATGAGCACAGCAAGCCTGTGAGGTGAGGGCATGGCAGGGTTAGCCGCTTCGACCTGGCAGCTGCAGGACGCGAAGAACCGGCTCAGCGAGGTGGTGCGTCGGTCCCAGGAGGGTCCGCAGACCATCACGCTGCGCGGCAAGCCGGAGGCGGTCGTCCTGTCGCTGGAGGCATACCGGGCACTGACCGAACCCCGGCCCAGCCTCGTAGACGTGCTGCGCCGCGCCCCCGAACCGTTGACAGACCTCATCGAGAAGCGCTCCGACGACCAGACCCTGCGGGACGTCGGGCTGTGACCTATCTCATCGACACCTGCGTGCTGTCCGAGCTGACGAAAGACCCGGTCTCCGACCGTGTCGAACGCTGGTTCGCCAGCCAGCCCGCCGACGAGCTGGTGATCTCCGTCGTCTCGGTGGGAGAGATCGTCCACGGTATCGAGAAGAAGGCCCCCGGAAAGAAACGGGACGCCCTCGTCGACTGGTTCGAGAACGAGCTGTTGCCCTGCTTCTCCGGTCGGGTCGTCGACATCGACACCGCCACCATGCGCCGCTGGGGCTCCCTGCGCGCCACCGGCAGGACGCTCCCGATCATCGACTCTCTCGTCGCGGCGTCGGCCCTGACCGTAGGCGCGACTCTGGTGACCCGGAACACCGCAGGCTTCGCAGGGATCGACGGCCTCGACATCATCAACCCATGGACGGACCAGACAACCTAGAACGCGTGGGTGGCGGCTCATCGGTTATCGCCCAGAGCAGCAAGAAGAGAGCGGGCTTTCGTCAGAGCGGCGGACCTGCCCGGCCGGGCGGCCAGCTCTGCGAGACCTGGCCAACCGGCCGCGTCGGCGGGAAGCAGGCCGCGTCGGGCGGCTTCGCGCAGGTGGTCGGCGTAGAAGAGCGCGACGTCGAGTACTCGGTTCAACCACTTCGGCACAGGGCTGTCGCTGGTTCCCGCGACCCGGACAGGTTCGGTGAGCAGCGGCCACAGGACTGGTAGCGTCGTCGGGCTCTTCTCCAGGACCCGGACCATCTTGGCCGGGTTCACCTCAGGGAACTCCAGCAGAGTGGCGACAGCGATGCGGACGCCAGCTGAGCCGAGCATGTTCTTGTCCACCAGGTCGACGACCCGTCGAGCGGCGTCAGCATGAGTCGTACCGTAGGTGCTACCGTCGTAGGCGAGCAGTCCCAGCGCCACCGTCACCAATGACGTCGATAGCAACCCAGACGATGGCAGCGGCGTGCGACCGCTGAGAGGAAGCACCGTGCCTACCAGTCGAACCTGGCTGGTATCCCAGTGCAGCCACGCTGCCTCCGAACGATCCACCGCCCCGGGCCAGACGAACGAGGACTCGGTGACAGGGCACCGGCGGGCGAAGCACCGTCCCAGGTCGAGGCGTTCGACCTTTTCCGGAAATACCTCGAAGCGCACTTCAGGCTCGTCGGCGAGCATCAGGTCGAAGCGCAGCGGCCGGTTCGGCGTGTCAGGGCTGACCCAGGCAGCAAACGTAGCGCCGTCGACGACGGCAGGGAGGGTCCCAGCATCGTCAGGCCAGACCGCTTCGAAGCTCGGACCGCTGCGGACCGGGGCCAGCACAGCCTGGACCGTCGGGGCGGGCAGCCCGGCAACGATCTGGCGGGCGGTCGTCACGGCCTGCGACGAACCCTGGCGCGCAGCCAGCGCACGGGTGCCCGGTAGGTTCAGCACCGCCGGGTCGGCGATACCCGTGGTCACAGCGTGCTGTACCTCCGGCAGCAGCCCGGCCACGACCTGGACCAGCTCGGACGTACCTGCGGCCAGACGCGGGCCCGACGCGGCCAGGCCCGCCAGGTCGTCGAGGATCTGCCAGACGACGGCCAGCAAGCCCTCGCGGGCGGCCTCGTCCAGAGCATGGGCCATCGCAGCCAGCCCGTCCGGTGGGGCGGCCCAGCTCACAAAACGTACGCCGGGCTCGCCGGGCCGGAGCAGCCCGCGCTCCCAGGCCTCGCCCAGCGCGACCGCCGCGTCGGCCGCGTCCGCCGGGGTGCGCCGGGTCGTCAGGAAGTCGACCACCGCCGACGGTGGCAGGGGCGTGGCTCGTCGCGCGGCCTGCCGCATGCGCAGACCGATATCGCCTGACGGTTGCCACCGCTCCGAACTCACGGCAGCGGTGGCCTCCCAAGTAGGAAACACCGCGATGTCCACAGCCGTCTTGGCAGCTTTCCCGAAGCGGTCAGGGAAGGGATCCAACGAGCACGGCTTCTTCCAGTCCGTCAGTGGCGCCGGTTCGACGACAGGGTCGGCGAGATAGGCCGCGACTGCCTGCCCAGCCGTCACCGTGGTGCTGTCGCGGGGCGGGGTGCCCCAGGAGTGCTTCGCTGTCATCTGCTCGCCGGAACGGAGCAGCACCGGGACACGTATCCGACTCAGCTCGTCGCGCAGCCCTTGGTCGGCGGCCGAGAAGTCGAGCCTGGTCAACGCCAGCAACAAGTCTGGTTCGGCTGCGCTCGCGCCAGCGTCGTCGTACTCGCGCAGGCGGGCGAGCAGGTCGGTCGGTGCGATCCGCAGGTCGGCAGTACTGGGCTCGGAGAGCAGACAAGGTACCTGCCCGAGCCTTGAGAACACGGCACACTCGCGCGCCGGTAGCAAGGGACCAGCGAGGCTGCTGCTCAGGCCTCGGACCCACCGACCCGCCTCCTCCAGCCCAGCCGAGGCACCCGTGAAGCCCTCCCGTGTGTGGACCCCGGACAGCGCCGTCCGCGCCAGTTCTGGGTCGCGACAGGCCACGGCGTTGGCCAAGGCGAGGAACCTTTCCACCACCACGTCAACCACGTTCGACTCACGTCGGGTGCTCAGCTCCGCTGCGGCCTGGGTCAACGCTTCTGGGGTCTGGTCACCGTGGTCGAACCTCGGGACTTCCCACACTGGCGGCGTCGGACGCCACAGGCCCTCGACCTGGGTCGTAGGCTCGACGGCATCGGGCGCGAACTCCCAGGCGTCGACGACTGCCTTCACCGCCCGGGACAGCGTCTGGTCCTGCCCGACACCGGCGACCTGTGCTCCCAGGACCTCCAGCACGTCGTCGGGCGGACGGGGCCGGGCCGCCAGCGCCTTGAGCACCACCCGGAGCGCCTTCTTCGTCGGTGCCGTCAGGGCGACGGTCGCCACGTCGACCAGCAGACCGTCGTCCACCCCGGCGACCAGCACAGGCACCAGACGCTCGACCACCGGTCCGTCGCCCGCAGCCAGCACCGGGACCAGCATCTCGGCCTGCGCGACGATCTCGGCGTCAGGGGCCTGCAGGTCGTCCAGCCACACGCCGAGCCACGCCTTGCGGTCGGCGGGACGGGACGCCGCGTCGAGGGCGGCGAGCACCAGACCGACAGCCTCGGCCCGGTCGAGCCAGTGCCGGGCCACCCCGGCAGACAGCACTCTGCACAACGACTCGACGGTCGGCAGCACGAGGCCGAGAAACTGGCCACCACCCGCAGCACCGCTTTCTGCCAGGCAGGCACGGATGTGCTCACCGAACCGGTCGGCGATCACCGTCTCGTCGCACGGTTCCCTCCGCCACAGCGCGGAGGCGTCGCCGGTGAGCACACCTTGTGCATGCGCCAGCCAGTCGCGCAGGTACCCCCGGTTCTCCGGGACCGGAAGCCGGTGCCTGGCCACCATCTGGACCCCCAACCCGGAGTCCGAGAAGAAGAACCCGTCTGACCTGCCCCTGTACATACGCTCGACGAGCGTTCGAGCGAAATCCGGGCCACGTTCGACCAGGACCGGGAAGGCGTACCGGTCGGAGATCCCTCGCCTCATCTCCAACGCCCGCACCGCCCCCACCCCGACGCGCACGGCGAACAACCAGAGCATCTGCATGTTGATATCGACCAGGCTGGACTCTCGGCCGTAGTTCTGCGCCCATCTCTCCCACTCCCCCGACCGCAGTCCCGCCAGCGCCACCTTCTGCTGGGCATCAGTCCCCAGCGGCAGCGCGAGTGCATCATCGTGGGTGGCGCCGGCCCAGCCCAGCTCGACGAACACCGCCGCCGTCTTCTCCAGCCGCCGGTAACGGACGATCTTCCGGGTGCACAGACCACGCTCGGTCAGCAGGTCCACAGCCTTGCCCAGGTCGCCGTCGGCCTCGTCCAGCGTCGCCTTGGCGACGTCCAGCTCGATGCGTGCCTTGTTACGCAACGTGCGCAGGGCGGGCGTCATCTCGATCATCGGTCAGCGGCCTTCCGACAGACAGGCAACGTCGCAGACCATCCCACCCAGGCGCAGGTCATTCACTGTCCTCCCACGGACCGCACCCTCGGAGGTGGGACGATGTGGTCACGCCATCGAACCTAGCAAGGCCAGACATCGACGACGGGCCGTTTCGTGCACGGATCCTGACACATGTGTCTCCTGCTGAGACATGGACGAACCGGCCTTGGTCCGTGCCCGGCGAAAAACCGCTTGACGGCCCAGGCCGCCAACCGCGACGGTGTGACCGCAGGGCCGGAGCGGAAAGGGTGTCGTGTCCAGAGGAAGGTTCCGACGCATCGTGGTGGACGACCAGGTCTACCACTGGCGGGTACGCGGCGGCCCTGCTTCTGCCTGCTGCCCCTACTGTCCCGAACCGGAACCCACCACACTGGCGGTGTTCCATGACCGTCGGCTCCTGTTCACCAGGTCGTTGGGCGACCTGCGGTCGGTCACCCCGTCGGTCGTCTGCGAGCACGTCCGCGAGTTCGTCACCACCACAGGCTTCATGCCAGCACCGCCTGCACCTGCCGCGTCGCAGGCGTCCGAGACCTGGCCCCGGCGACGTCGTCCACACCGGCTGCGGCGACCGAGGCGAGAGCCGTGACGCGACGGTCCGAGGACCCTGAGCAGGTCCCGGTGACGTTCCTGGAACTGTTCGACATGTTCGCCCGCAACTCCACGGCCGGACGGTTGACGCTCAGGGACCTCGTGGGCGGGCACACCGAGCAGGATCTGCGCGACGACGGATACGAAGAGCCGACACCAGGCTGCGGAGGCTTCTACAAATGGGTAGGGCTGCGAGGACGCGGTTGGTCAGGTTGCGAGTTCAAGCGGTATTTCTTCAGCCCTGACGGAACGGAGAGCTCCGACGGTGCTGCTTTCTTTCCTCAGCCCAAACTTATTCCTGCCCTCGCCCGCCTACGGAAGAACGGTCCGTTCACGATGGCGCTCTGGGGCATGGGCGACGGCGTCGAGCGCGGCATGCTTGAGTTTGACGGTCGGTTCGAGGTCTATTTTGGCACTGACCGTCGCGGGAACAACTATGTGGTCGAACAGGTGCAGTCGTGCCTTTTCCCAGCTGACCGGCGCCCTCACCTCGTGGGCGAGCACCTCACTCTCACCAGCCCGGTCATGCCGAAGGCGATCAAACACGTGGCACTCCAGCGCTTCGTCGCGTTCCTGCACCGATCGGGCCTGCAACTTACCTAGGGCCCGTTGGCGATAGTCTGCGAGGTGCAAGCTCAGAAGCTCGCACCTCGTGGGCCAATGACGCAGCAACTTGCTGCACAATTGCGCCGAAGGTCTACGCGAGCCTGTGACCAGGCACGATACTCGATCACGGACCGTCGGGGTGGCCCTGGGAACTGTCGGTGTCGTTCGCGGCCTGGAGCGCACGCTGGTGCGCCAGCTCGTCGCGGACGACCGCCTCGAGCTCTTGGGCGCTGGGCAGCGCCGCCCGGGCGTCGTCGGGGCCAGGTTCTCGAAGACGTACGGGTCCTTGGTCAGAGCCTGGGCCAGGTCCGAGTCCGCACCCTCCAGCGTCCGGTCGAAGTTGGACGGCGCAGCACCCGCCCGGTCGCGCAGCCGGGTATCGATCTGCAACGACAGCACCGCCCTGGACCAACCACCAGCCACCGCCTGACCTGCGTACCAGTCCCGGTCCGCCTGGTCGGACAGCTTGTCCAGCAGGACCTGGATGTGACCCCAGGGCAATTGTGCAGCAGCTTGCTGCACAATTGCGTCGAGGGTCGGCCAGCCCTGGGCCAGACGCCTCATGTACCGCAGGTTCCGCGGCGACCACCCACGCTGATCAGGGAACTCGCGTCGCAGATCGGCGGACGCTCGCTCCACCACCTTGGCACCCCAGCCCTGACGGTCCTGCCGGTCCAGCAGGTCACGCCCGATGGACCAGTACAGTCCGATCACCTCCCGGTTCGCGGCCCGCACGGCCCGGAACTGGGTCGCCCGCACCCTGGCCTTCACCTCGACCAACCACTCGGCATAGCCCGCAGGCATGGCCGCCACGTCATCTGTTCTCTGCCCTGGTTCACTCATAAGGTCATCCTGCCGGACACCACCCACACGCCTCGGACAGCCTGTGGACAACCCGACCGACGCCGATCGGGTCGTCAACCCGGACGACGCGTGATCGTCGTCATCTCGGCCGGGAGGCGGTCACGGACCCAGGACCAGTCGATCCGCTCCTGTTCGAGGCGGACCCGGTCGCCGTAGCGGTCGGTCACCAGGTCCGCATAGACCGCTTGCTCGTCGTCGGTCAGACGGTCCAGCGGGGCACGGGTGGGGGTGTCTTCGCGGACCCAGCGGTCGCGGTGGGCCAGCAGGGTCTTGCTGTCCATGAGGAACGACCGGGTGTGGGGCAGCCAGGCGCGCAACCGGTCGAGGATGGCCAGACCGTGGGTGTCCAGATCGCCCCAGTAGTACACCGGGACGTCCGCCAGCCAGGGCAGGGAACCGGCCCGGTCGACCTCGAAACCCTTGCCCCACACCAGGACACCGTCGGTCGGGACCGGCAGGGCCAGGTAGGTGATCTCGTTCTCCACGACCACCGCGCAGGACGGGGCCAGGTCGAGCCCCGCCAGCTGGTCGCGGTGCACCACGACCTCCGTGAACGGCGACGCCAGGGCCAACGAAGGGGCCGCCCGCAGCCGGACTGTCTCTGGTTTGCGACCCAGGCCCAGGTCCCGGACGAAACCACCCGCGGTCGACGACACCCCCAGCATCTGGGCCAGCACCCCACGGTGACGTTCGACGAACTTGGTGTCCACCCCCGGGGCGGTGACCTGCCGCAAGTAGGCACCCGAACCGCGGGCCTCGGTCAACCAGCGGAAAGCGGCCAGCACCGCCGGCCAGGTCTCGCCCAGACCCAGGGCCCGTTTTGGGTAACGAGCTACCCAGGCCCGGACCGCTGGCTCGTCCCCGACCAGCTCCAGGACCTGCCGGTATGCACGGACCTCGGCACTGACCTGGCATATCGCCCATGCCTGGTCGTAGTCGGTGATATGGGCCCGCACCGGTAGACGGTTACGGCCCAGGGTCCGCCCGCCGATCTCGACCAGCTCCAGGGTGTAGTGGGCCCCGCCGTGGCTACCCCGGTCCAGATCGGCCACCCAGCGCTGGGCCGCGACGATATCGTCACCGATCTGCGTGGTCGTCGGGCCGTGCAGGGCCACCGTGACGGCCGGGAACGGGTCACCCGCGGCCAGGGCCCGCAGCAGCGTCTGGTCGTCCCACCGACGCCGCACCTTGGCCCGGATGTCCGCAACAGTCGACCAGGTCACGTGTATCCGTTCTCCAGGAGTCAGTGGCCAGCGACCCGCACTCATACCTCTGGCCCGGTCGGCTCGGCCCGGCCGTCCCGCAGGGTGTGGTACTCCTCGATGGTGAGGGTCTGCAGCCGGGACGACGAACCGTCCAGGTTGTCGACGAAACCGATGGCTTTCACGTACGGTTCGATGACGTGCACCTTCTGCAGCGGGGTGACGATGAGCAGCTGCAGGCCGATCTTGGCGAACAGCTCCAGGGCATAGCGGGTCGAGGCGTCCGAACCCCGGCCGAAAGCCTCGTCGATCACGGCGAAACGGAAGTCTTTCGACCGGGTCGCGCCCCACTCCAGGCCGAACTGGTAGGCCAGCGACGCGGCCAGGATGGTGTAGGCCAGCTTTTCTTTCTGGCCGCCTGATTTCCCGTCGGAGTCGCGGTAGTGCTCCCACTCGACGTCGGTGGTCCGGTCACGTTCGGAAGCGGAGAACACGAACCAGTTGCGCACGTCGGTGACCCGACGGGTCCAGGCCTTGTCGGCCTCGGTGTGGTTGACCCGGCCGCGGAACCGTTCGATGATCCGCCGGACGTCGGCGAAGCGCTGCTCGGAATACTGGTCGCCGTCGTCCGGGGCCAGCGTGTCGTCAGTCACCCGGCGCAGGTCGGAACGAAAATCGTGCACCTCTTTGTTGTCGGTCCGTACCCGCAGCAGGGTGATGTACCGGCCGGGGCTGTAGTCCAGCGCGCCGAGCGCCTCGTTGATCCGGTCCACCCGGTTCTGGATCTCGTCGGCCTGGCGGCGCAACCAGTTGTTGAACGCCGCCAGCTCGCGGATGGCGTTGGTGTTGAGCTGGCGTTTGAACTCGCTCTCGAACCGGGGCAGGTCGTCGTCGGCCACCCGACGGTGCAGCTGGCAGTACTCGTCACGGGCGTCGACGTCGACGTCCATCTCGGTGGTCGCCTCAGGCCAACGGTCCCGGACGGTGTGCATCGCTGCCAGCATGGTCTGGGTGTGCCGGTTCAGCTCCCGGGCGGCCTTGTCGATCGTGCCCTGCAATGCTGTGCCCAGACGCTGGGCTGCGGTGTCGCACTCCTCCGGGGAGGCGGGGACCTCGGCACCCAGACGCTCGCGCAGCTGGGGGAACGAGGCCCGGGCGGTATCCGGGTCGCGGTAGGCGGCGACGAACGCGGCAGCGACGGTCCGGGCCTGGGCGTCGCGGGCCAGACGGTCGTCCAGCCGACCGACGTCCCGGGCCAGACCGGCCAGACGGTCGCCGAGCGCGTCCGTCTGCTGCTTGTTCTCGGTCAGACGGGCGTCGATCTCGGCCAGGCGGGACGACCCGGCCAGCAGCCGCTCCCGTTCGGCGTCGGCCCGGGCGGCCCGGTCTTCGGCTTCGGCCCAGTCCAGGTCGGACCACAGGGTGTAGTCGGCCAGCCGGGCCAGCGCGGTCTCGGTGTCCCGGACCGCGGAACGCTCCTGGTTCAGCCCGTCCAGGCGGGCCTTGAGCTCTCCCAGCTCGGCGTCCAGGGTGTTCAGGTGCCGGGTCAGCGCGTCGACCTTGCGTTCGTTGACCCAGCCCAGCACCCAGGTACGGGGGTCGTCCACCCGGGTGCGGTCGTCCTTGACGTGCCGTTCGGCGGACTTCACCTGACCCTCGACGGTCACCGCCCGGTTCTGCTCGCGGAACTGGGCCATGGTGGTCACGCAACGGTGGTCGGCCCGTCGGACCAGCTCGTCCCGCAGGTAGTCGGCGAAGGGACCTTCACGGACCTGCAGACAGTCGGCCAGCCGCAGACCGTCGGCCTCGGCCAGCCGGACACGGACCCGTCGGGCGGACACCCGTTCGTAGACCAGCCGCGACCCGGCCTGGGTGCCGTCGGCCCGCCGGTGGGTCAGCCGACGGTCGTTCACCCAGGCCGCGACCTGCGGGTAGTGCTCGTCGCTGACCAGCAAGGACAGGGCGAAACCGCGGAGCACCCGCTCGGCGGCACCCCGCCACTGGGCCTGGTCGTCAGCCACGTCGAGCAGCTCACCGGCGAACGGAAGGCTCTCCGGTTCCACACCCAGGTGGGCGCACAGCTGCGCCCGCAGGTCCAGCTGGTGAGCCGGCAGGTTCGAGGTCCGCCGGTTCAAGGAGTCCAGCTCGTCGGCGGTGTCGGTGCGGTCGGTGCGCAGACCCGCCCGGTCCACCACCTGACGCTGGATCTGCTCGTCCAGGTCGACCCGCCGGGCAGTGACCTCGACCTTGTGAGAGGCGACCGCGGCGGGCAGAGCGGCGAACCCTGCCGGGTCGACCACCTCGGGCAGTGCGGCTTCCGCCACCAGTGCATCGAACCGTTCACGTGTTCGCCGCCGCTGGACGACCTGGGTCCGGGCCTGGTCGGCCTCGCGTTCCAGGGCGGCTATCCGGTCGCCCCCGGCCCCGGCCCGTTCGGCGATCAGCGACTCCCGGGCCAGATCCAGAACCTGCTGTCGAGCCTTGTCCTGGTCGATATCGGCCTTGACCTGCTCCAGTGCGGCGGCGTTCTCGGCGATCACCGCATCCAGCAGCCTCACCCGCAGCTCGGTGGTGAACAGGTTCACAGCGTCACGCTGCTGCTCGGCGGCGGACCGGCGGGCCAGAGCCGCGTCGTACCGGTCGCTGGTCTCGACCAGGGGGCCCAGGACCTCCAGCTGTTCGCGGGCCCGGCGGACCGCGTCGTGCGCGGCGGTCAGGTCGTCGAAGTGCGCGACGATACCGCGGACCTGCTCGTCGGCGTCGGCCGGTTCGAGCATATGCTTGCGGACGAACTCGTTGAGGTTCCCCACGGACTTCATCGACACGGTCTGGTGGAACAGCTCCATGGCCTGCTCCGACCGGATACCCAGCATCCGTCGCAGCGCCCGGCCGTATTCTGGGAACGTGGTGTAGATACCCGCCCCGGAGGCCCGCAGCCGCGCTTTCAGGTCTTTCAGAGCCGATCCGAAACCGGTGAAGTCCTCGGCCACCGACAACGCCCGGTCGGCGGTGACGAAGAACCGGTCCGGCTGGCCCGCCCGGTCGTTCTGGTGGAACACCTGGGCCAGGCTGACCGTCTGGTCGTACCCGGTGTTGACGAACACTCCGCACAGCACCGAGTACGACGTGTGGTCCCGCAGCCCGATCGGTCGCAGCGTACCCGTGGACTCGACCTGTTCGGTCTTGTAGTGGCCTTCCACATAGCTGCGCAGCGTGCGCTCGCGGGTCTCGGCCCCGGCGGCCTTGTTGTACGAGATCCGGTGCGCGGGCAGCAGCAGCGTGGTCAGGGCGTCGACCAGGGTGGACTTACCCGACCCGATATCGCCGGTCAGCAGGGTGGTCTGACCGTCGGGCACCAACCGCCACACCCGCTGGTCGAACGTCCCCCACTGGTACACCTCCAGGTGCTGCAGGCGGTAGCCCGGCCCAGGGCCAGGACCGGTGGGCGCACCGAGCTCGACCGTGGAGAACAGAGCGTCGCTCATCTGGTCGATCGTCACCTGGCACCTCGCGCGACCTCGGCGTACTCGGACAGCTTGGTGGCGAAGTCGGACAAGGTCTGGGCGTCGACGTAGGCCTTGAGCACCCGACGGACCTCCCAGTGGTCGGCCTGTCCTTTCAGGGGACGCAGAAACCCCAGGTCGACGGCGCGTTTGACGGTGTAGTCGACCCGGTCGACGACCTGGGCCTCGTTGGTCCCCTCAGCCAGGAACAGGCGGAGAGTATCGACGATCTCGGTGCGCGACACCACCAAGGCCCCTTCCCCGGTGCTGGACTCGAACTCCAGCAGCCGTCGGCGCAGCAGCACCAGCAGCAGGCTGAGGTTGTAGCTGAGCCGGGTGCGTCGCACCAGGCGCGGCAACGGGTCGTCGGGGTCGTCGTCGGCCGACTTCAGGTACGCGAAACCTTCGGTGTCGTTGACGACTACCACCACCCCGACGGTCGCGAAATGGTCCTGCACCGCGGCGGTGTGGCGGCCCAGCGCCAACCAGACGTCCTCGTCGGACTCCCGGTACACCACCCCGTTCATCAGCGCGATAATGGCGACCGCGATATCGCGTTCTTCGCTGGTCCTCACAGCCTGGTCCTCGCCGTCGGGTCTCTCATCGCCGGGTCTCTCATCGTCGGGTCACTGTCACCGCTGGCAGCCGGACGCGACGCGGGCCGACCCCGGTGGTGTACTCGATCACGGTCTGCTGGGTCTCGTCCCAGGAGACGTCGATATCGTCGTCGGTCAGCGCCAGGTAAGCCACGATCTCTGCTGCGCCCTGCTCGACCGGGTACATCAGCAGCACATCGTCCAGCCGGGCCGCCCCGCCCCGGGGGACGACCGCCCGGACGTTGGCCGCCAGCCGGGCCTGGTTGACGAAAGTCTGGTCCAGCAGCGCCGCTACGTCCAGGTCGGGGGTGTCGTGGACCGCCAACGACGAGTCGACCTGGACCGTCGGCCGGGCGTCGTACAGCGGCTGCTCGAACGGCAGCACCGCAGGCACCCCGGGCTGGTCGATGGTCAGGCCCAGAGCGCCGTCCGGCGGAGCGTGACGGCAGGCCAAGGCGGCGGTCTCCACCGCCCGGACCAGCTCCAGCGCCCGACGGTTCTCCAGCCAGGTCTTCTCGTCCAGGAAGCGCCGCAGCTGTTCGGACAGCAGCCGGACAGTCCGCTGGGTGCGTTCGGCCGCCTCGGACCAGTCGTGGTGGATGGTTCCCAGCCGGTGGTCCCGGTCGACCACGTCCAGCACACTGACCGCGGCCAGCAGGTCCGACAGCTCGTCCAGCCTGGTCTGCGACAGCAGCACGTCGTAGAAAGCCTGGAAGCTGCGTCCCTGGTCGGAACCGTTGATATCGGCCCGGTCGGCCACCAGCCGTTCCAGCAGCTCACCCTTGGACCCGACCCAGGACGCGATCCGCTCCCGGGCCGCCCGGTCCAGCGCCCGGAAGTTCTCCTCCACCTCCCGGAAGTCCGACAGCAGCGCCCGCGCGGTGGACGCCACCTGCTGGTAACGGTCCCGCACTCCGGTAGCGTCCAGCAGGACGACCGACCCGGCCTCGACCTGGGCGATCTGGGCGTCGATCTCGTCCCGCCGACGCCGCAGCTCGGCCAGGCGGACCTCCGGGTCGGGTTCGGTCCCGTGCACGATCTGCCGCAGCAGGTCGACCACCGTGGCCAGCCGAGACTCAGTCCCGACGAAAGCCCGGCTGGCCAGCCCGTCCACCCAGGCGTACGCCTTCTCGAAGGCCGGGGTGGCGTCGTAGTGCACCTCGTCCGAACCCGTCGGGTAGAACCGGCGCAACCAGCCCTTCTCGCTGCCGGCCCAGTCGTCGAGGTACTCCCCCGGCGCCCGCGGGTAGCGCGCCCCGCCGTCGTCGAGCGCGAACAGCACGTCGTCCAACGCCGCCACCAACGCCGCCGCCGGGGTCGCCCCGTGGTTGTCCACCACGAACCACTGCCCCAGGAACGACAGCACCAGCGGCGCACTGTCCGCCCGCAGCAACCGCCACGACGGGTGCCGGTCCCGCAACCGGGCCACCACCTCGTGCTCCACGACCCGCCTTCCGCTCGACGTCGAAGCAAAAGACTACGGGTCACCGCCCACACCGCCGCGGCGCAACTGCGCCGCAACCAGCTGCGGCAATTGGGTCGAGGCCAGCGCGCGAGCCTGTGACCAGGCACGATACTTGACCACGGACCGTCGGGGGGCCCTGGGAACTGAACCGCACCTGCCTGCCGACGAAGGCCAGGCCCCGTCCCAGCTCGGTGAGCGCGCCCTGGCCGCGGACAGCCTGTGGACAACGGGGGCGAGTCAGGTTTGTCTCCACGTCCTGCCTGGCAGCAGGGCCAGCAGCCCTACATGGTCACCGACCCGCCTCGATGTCGATACCTTCGGCCTGAACCGTCTCGAGGCCACCAGGCGTCATCGTGAGGTAGGCACCCACACATACTTCCCAGTTGCCGAGGTCTCGCCGAGCATCCCGATCGCTCCATACTCGTTGATCTTGATCGACATTGATGAGAAGTTGACTATATCGCCGATCGGTCTCACTCCCAGGTTCGACTCGATGACCTTGCCCGTGTCCAACGACACCACAGCGCCTCGTTTGTTCAGCAGTCCATAGACGTTGCCGTGGAACTGTGTGGCGTAGGTCAGGGCCTCGTCGCGGGGCTCGGCCAGCGCCCAGACCACTCGCCCTGAACTAGGGTCGATGCCGTAGGCGGAATTGGAGATCTCATCTTGGCAGAGCGCCACTGCCTGCTCTGGCTCCAGCGAGCAGGAGATCTCGGGCATGTAGCGAAGATCGTCATCCGCAGGGTCGAACGGCTGCACAGACGCATCCGTCGACGAGAACCTCAGGAAACGTTTTGTCGAACTATCGTCGAAGATACTGAAAATAATGTAGGACCCGTCCCCGTACCGATCAACGAAAGACCTGCTCCTGGCCGACGACGACTCGCTCAGCTGCGCGACAACCTCTCCGGTGTGCAAATCAAGCGCGACCGCGTCGCCAGGGACGAAGTTGCGATCACCGGGGGCGGCGACGCCATACCTGCCGGAAGCGGTCCCAATCATCATCACGTCAGCCTGCCACCGGAGATCTCCGGTGCTCGGGTCGAGCATCAGCGTGGTGTAAGGACCGGCCCCGTTGCCCAGGGAGACCAACAGCCCTTCGTCGCGCTCAGCGATGGTCAGGCCGAACCATGCATGAGGCCGGTACTCACTCGGGTCGCTCTTCCGGCCGTCATACATCTCCAGGGGGAGAGAGTATATTGGTATAGACAATCTCCACACCACCTTACCGGTGAATGCGTCGAAGCCGGCGATTCCGACCACATAGTTGCTCAACGCCGTGCCGTCTTCGCGGCGTTCGCCGCTGGCCACGACTACGGCGTCGCCGAGCACGAAAGGCGACCGCACGTAGTCCTGCTTGGTGTGTTCCGACAGGTTAGTCGACCACAGAGGTTTCTTTTCGGCCAGGTCTGTAGCGTGAACAGCACCGTCGCTGACAAAGAACAGCACCGTCCCGTGGAGCGTGCCCTGTAGCGCCTCGTCTTCGGTCAGTGTGACCGCGCGCGCAAGGTCGAACTGCGACGGAGGATCGAACGCGACACTGGGCGAACGAGTGTCGGTCGCCGTCCCCAGACCTTCTGAGTCAGTGCACGCTGAAACTCCAAGCAGGATCCCCACCATGCCGCATACCAGCCATCCGCAACGGACTAGTTTCATATCAATCTCCCCGCAATCTGAAAAGAGTCCGCGTCAACCCGTTGCTCCGAACAGGTTCTTAATATAATGTGTCATCTGGTGCTCCACAACGTACGGCCATAGGTCGTGCGACCCAACCGAGCCGGTGTCCGCTTCGGCAAATTTATGAGCCAACTGGGTCAGTCGTTCTTGGGCATTGGCATCGGCCTCAGCGAGGCACCTCATTGCCGCGACAAGGTTATCCGCACCAGCGTCAGCTTCGTCGGCAAGCTCCCTCAACAAACCTTCCATCAGCTCGAAGAGCGTCCTGAACTCCTGCTCGGGACCTTCGGCTCCGATGCCAATCTGTTCATAACGCCGCAGGGTCCCATTTTGGCAAAACGCCTTGCATGACGAGACTTTTTCGGATGCAGAGCCTAGTTGTTCGCCGACCGAGTGCAAGTGCTCGGCTATTTCATCCTTGCGGCATTGAACACCTCCGCGGTCTCGGTGGGCCCCCGTGAAAGCATACACACGGAGTGTGGGCAGTCAGCCCTGTTCGGGTTTTCGGCAGGCTATCGCGGGGCAACCGACTTCGGTTGGAGTTCTCGGCGCTTCACCCGGGTGAACCAGACGTGTGGCCGATGCTTCGGCATCTGTACGTGCGGTGGGTCTCGATCTTCGGTCCGGTCAGGACGAGCAGCCAGACCAGGTCGTCGGCGGCGGCGTAGTGCCACGTCGGACGCAGGACGTGAGTGCGCACGACGGTGCCAGCGTCGACAGCGGCTCGACGAGAACCGCCGCCGCCGCGCCCAGCGTCGGGTTCACTGTTCCTCTACGACGGCCAGCAGCGCCCGGGCCTTGGTCAGGACGGCCGACTTGCCGGGGCGGGCAGCCAGGTCGGCCAGACCGGGCCAACCACCGATGATGCCGTGACGGGTCGCCGCACCAAGCTGGTCGGCGTGGTGGAGCGCGGTGTCCAGCGCCCGGTTCAGCCAGCGGGGCGGGGTGTCGGCGGCGGCACCAGCACTGATGAGCTCGGTGAGGATGGGCCACAGGGTCGGCAGCGCGGCGGGGTGCTTGTCGACCAGGCGGACCAGCCGGGTCTGGTCGACGGCTTCCTGGCGGGCGAGCACCCGAGCCGCGGCGGCGACCGCTGGCGAGCCGACCTGCCCGTTGCCGACGAGGTTCATGAGCTCTCGCGCCTTGTCGTCGCTCTGGTAGGTGTCGGCGGTCGCGCCGAGCGCCACGGCGACCACCGAGACCGACAACGGGTACGGCGTGGCAGGTGGCGTGTCCTGCCGGTCGTACGGTTCGACGACCAGGCGGGACGCGGCGGTGTCCCAGTGCACGTAGACGTTGAGGGGCGGGTAGAACCCGATCCCGAAGTCGACGGTCGTGCCGCGCGGGTATGCCGCGCCGCCGCAGCGTCCGTGACGCAGCTCGAAACCCCAGTGCAGGTAGAGCCGGTCGGGGTGGTCGGGCAGGTCCAGGTCGAACCGGACCACCTTGGGGTTGTTCGGGTTGGTGCTCGCAGTGAGAGTCCCACGGTCGTCGACGGCGGGCAGGGCCGCTGCGGCCTGCCAGGCGGCAGCGTCACGAAGGGTCGCGGGTCGGGTGTCAGGTGACATGGTTTCTCCGTCGGTGCTGGATTCGGTACTGGGTAGCTGGGCGATAACCTCCTGGGCGGCACGGACCGCCTGGGACGAGCCAGAACGCGCGGCCAGGGCGCGGGTGCCGGGCAGCGCCAGCGCGTCCGACCCGGCCAGGCCGGTGCTCACGGCGTGCAGCACCTCAGGCAGCAGCGCGGCGACGGTCTGGGCGACCTCCGCGGCCCCGGCCAGCAGGCGTGGGGCGTCGGTCGCGGCGACCAGCAGGTCGTCCAGCACCGGCCACACCACCGCCAGCATCCCGTCGGCGGCCAGACCGGCCAGGGCGCGGGCGGTCGCGGCCAGGGCCGCAGGACGCACCGCCCAGTCCAGCCAGCGCACATCGGGCACGCCAGGGCGCAGCAGGCCCCGCTCCCACGCCTCACGCACCGCGGCGGCGGCCTCCGCCTCCGCACCCGGGGGCAGCGACCGCTGGATCGCCAGCAGGTTCACCGCCCCGCCGGGCGGCAACGGGGTGGCGCGGCGCACCATCTGGCGCAGCACCAGACCGATCGCCGCGTTGGGGAACACCGACGGCAGGTGAGGCACGTAACCGTCGTGGACCCGCACCACCAGCCAGGCCGCGTCACCGGTCCAGCCGGGGAACTCCGAGCAGATGGGCGCCCGGGCCTTGGCTGGGTAGCGCACGGTGGGTGGCGGTTCACCCGGTTTCGTCCAGAACCGCGAGATCAGACGGGGCGGGAGACCAGCCAGCGACGCGGGGACGACGACCGGGGCCACGACCACCCCATAGCTCGGGTCGTCGGTCAGCACACCGGGCTCGACCACCGGGTCGGCCAGGTACTGGCGGACCGCAGGACCAGCGGTGATAGCCATCGTCCGGACGTGCAGCCGCCAGACTTCCTGGTCCTGGGCCACGTGCTGACCTTCGGGTGGCCAGGTCCGCTCCCACTCGCGCACCAGCACGGGAACCGTCAGCCTGTCCAGCTCGGCCAGCACACCCGCGTCGACCTGGTCGACGTGCGACAGTCTGGTCAGCGCCAGGAACAGGTCTGCCTCGCTGACGCTCGCCCCGACCTGCTGGTAGACCCGCAGCCGGGCGACCAGGTCGGCCAGGTCGACCGCCAGGTCCACCGTGGACGGTTCGGACAGCAAGCACGGAACCTGCCCCAGCCGGGCCACCACGTCCCGCTCCCGCGCCTCGACCGGGACCTCGTGCTCTCGGGTACCACGCCCCAGGTACGGCATCTGGTCGGTGAGAGCCTGGTCGACATCACCTGCCACCCAGTGCCCGACGAGCCAGTCCGACGGCACCCCGCGCAGCGCCGTCCGCGCCGCTTCGGGGTCCCGGCGGGCCACCGCGTTGGCCAAGGCCAGGAAGCGTTCGGTGACCACATCGGTCACCCTCGTCCCGCCCCGAGCCACCAGTTCGGCAGCAGCCTCGGTCAGTGCCTCAGGGGTCTCCTCCCCGTGGTCGAACCGGGGCACCGTCCACACCGGTGGCACCGGTCGCCACAGACCTTGGACCGTCACCGCTGGCTCCGTCGGCGTCTGGGCGACCAGCCCCCAGGCGTCCCCCACGCCCTGCACCGCCCGGGCCAGAGACCGGTCCCGACCGACGTCCAGGGCGGCGACCTGGGACCCGAGAACCTCCGCCGTCTCGTCCGACGTCCGCGGACGGGCCGCGAGCGCACCCAGCACCACCGCCAGTGCTTTCTTCGTCGACACGGCCAGGGCGACGGTGGCTACCTCGCTCAGCTGGTCGTCGCTCACCCCGGCGATCAGCACGGGTGCCAGGCGTTCGACGGTGCTCCCGTCACCGTGGGCCAGCACCGGCACCAGCGCGTCGGCGTGGGTGACGATCTCGGCGTCGGTGACACCCAGGTCGTCCAGCCACGCCCCCAGCCATGCCTTGCGGTCGCCGGGCCGACGAGCCCCGTCCAGCGCGGCCAGCACCAGGTCGACAGCCTCGGCGCGGTCCAACCAGCCCCGGGCGACCCCGGCCACCACGACCCGGCTGAGCGCCGGCGCAGGCAGTACCGCTGCCACACTCGACCGGACGTGCTCGACGAACCGGTCGGCGACGACTGTCTCCGTGCACAAGGGCACCTTGGGGTATATACCGTCCCCGGTGAGCACCGCCCGGGCGTGCGCCACCCAGTCCTTCAGGTATTCGGAGTGAGTCGGGACAGGTATCTGATGATGGGCGACGAGCCGCACCGCCAGGGTGGAACCATCGGTCGCGGCATACTGGCTCATCGCAATCCAGGGTGTAGCAGCGGTCTGAAACCTCCGGCTTCCAGCAGCGAGCGGGCGATGTAGTTGGTGAGGTTGCGGAAGCCGAGGGCGGTGCCTCGT